>JAFAGN010000017.1 GCA_023422695.1 Pseudomonadota bacterium | reverse complement strand
CAGCGTCATATTTGTATAAGAGACAGGCCCCCGCCTGCGCGGGGGCGACGATCCATAATTAGCGGAAATTATCCGCGTAAGCTTGGATCTTCAACGTCCGCACCGGCGGCGCCACGACGTCGGCATCAATGCCATTGCGCTCCGCATAGGCCACCGCTTCCTCCTGCGTCGCAAAGCCGAGCCGGATCTGCCGCTGCGTATCGCCGCTACCCGCCCAGCCCATCAGCGGGTCCGCCTTGCGCGCCTCGGCGGGGGCGAATTCCAGCATCCAGCGCTGGGTTCCGGCGCGCCCCGACTGCATCGCATTTTTGGGTTTCTGGAAAATGCGCGCTTTCATCGGGACAGTCCTGTGTTGATTGGCTTGCCGACGCCTTAGCGCCCGGCAAAGGCAACGAAAAGAAGAATCCCGTCGCCCCCACGAAGGCGGGGGCCGCTGGCGGTTTGCGCAGCACAGTGGGAGAAGGCCGACAGCGGCCCCCGCCTTCGCGGGGGCGACGGTTCATTGCCCGTCGCGCCGCGCCTGCGCCGCTTTGGTCAGCAGGGTTGGGCGCGCCGTGGCGGGATCGTCGGGCCAGCTGTGCTTGGGATAACGCCCGCGCATCTCGCGCGCCACATCGTGCCAGCTGCCACCCCAGAAGCTGACCAGATCGCGCGTCGTCTGGATCGGGCGGTGCGCGGGCGAGGTCAGCGCGAGGACGAGCGGCACCGGCGGATCGCCGATCGTCGGGTGGCGCGCCAGACCGAATAGTTCCTGCACGCGCACGCTGACCGTCGGTCCTCCGTCGGCGCCATAGTCGATCGGATGGCGGCTGCCCGCGGGGGTCGCATAATCGGCGGGCGCGTGCTTCTCGAGCAACTGCCGCGCCGACCAGTCGAGCAGTCCCATCAACGCGTCGGTCAGCTTGCGGTCGCCGATGTCGCGCAGCCCGCGGCAGCCAGCGAGTAGCGGCGGCAGCCAGATGTCGAGGCCGTCAGCGAGCGCGCCGGTCGACAATGTATCGATTCCTGCGAACGAGGCGCGCTGGCGCAGCGCCTGCGCCGTCGGCCCCCAGCCGATCAGCCCCAGCCCCTTGTCGCGCACCGCCGCCAGCCGCAGCGCGATGTCCTCATCGACATTGTCGCTGCGCCCCGCCTGCCCGCTGGTCAGCGCGATCGCGCCGAGCCGCCGTTCGCGGCGGTGATCGACGCGGTCGCTGTCGGCGTCATAGCTGCTCGCGGCGTGTGCGACGATACGGTCGGCAAAAATCGCCTCGACCTCGGCCTGCTCGATCGGTGCGGCGGCGAGGATGCGGACCCCGGCGGCGTGTCCCTGCGCATCGGCGATCGCGAGCCATTCGCTGGCCGCGAGCGGTTCGACCGGGTCGATGCGATAGGCGCGGCCGCCGACGCTCAGATATTCGCCGCGCTGTCCGGCGCGCTGCCGCGCGACGCGATCGGGCCAGGCGGTCGCGATCCAGCCGCCGATCGAGCGCGATGGCACCGAGTCAGTCCCCGCCGCCAGCCTTTCGCCGATCCCCGCCAGCCGCCGCGCCAGCCGCACTGCACCCTCGCTGCGGTCGCCGCGCTGCCCACGCCAGCGCGACAGCCGCGCTTCGACATCGACACCGCGGCCGCCCAGCCCCGGTTCGGTGAGCAGCACCGCGAGCCGCCCGGCCAGATCGCCCTCGCCCGAACGCGCCGCGTCGAGCAGCATATGCGCGAGCGGCACCGGCATCGGAATCGCGGCCAGCGCCTTGCCATGCGCGGTAATGCGCGCATCGTCGCCGAGCGCGCCGATCGCCTGCAACCGCGCCTTTGCCTCGGCAATCGCGGCGGGTGACGGCGGGTCGAGCCAGCCGAGTTGGCGCGGATCGATGATGCCCCAGCTCGCGCAGTCGAGCACGACGGGCATCAGGTCGTTTTCATGGATTTCGGGCGGATCGAACGGCGGCATCCCGGTGGTCGCCGCGGCTTCCCACAGCCGATACGCCACCCCCGGCCCCTGTCGCGCGGCGCGTCCAGCGCGCTGCGTTGCCGACGCCTGGCTGGCGCGTTCGGTGACCAGCCGCGCGATTCCCGCCGCCTTGTCGAAACGCGGACGCCGCGACAGCCCCGCGTCGATGACGATCCGCACCCCGTCGATCGTCAGGCTGGTTTCGGCGATGCTGGTCGCCAGGATCAGCTTGCGCCCGCCATCGGGATCGCGGACGAGCGCTTTCCGCTGAAGCACCGGATCGATCTGGCCGTGCAGGCGGTGGACGACGAGCGGCAATCCCGCCGCCTCGACCGCCACCGCGGCGCGTTCGATGTCGGCGGCACCGGGCAGAAAGGTCAGGATGTCGCCTTCCGCCTCGTCGGCCATCGCCTGCCGCACCGCGCCCAGCACGCTGGCCTCCAGCCGATCCTCTGCACGGCGGCCGATGTGGCGCAGATCGAGCGGGAAGATCTGGCCCTCGCTTTTGACCACCGGCGCATTGCCAAGCAGCGCGCCGAAGCGCGCGCCGTCGAGTGTCGCCGACATCGCCACCAGCCGCAGATCGTCGCGCAGCCCCTGCTGCGCATCGATCGCCAGCGCCAGCGCGAAATCGCCGTCGAGGCTGCGTTCGTGGACTTCGTCGAACAGCACCGCGGCTACGCCGCCGAGTTCGGGATCGGCGAGGATGCGGTTGCGGAACAGCCCCGGCGTCATCACCAAGAGCCGCGTGGTTGCCGACTGCTTGCTGTCGAGCCGCGTCGCATAGCCAACCTTGCCGCCGACCGCTTCGCCCATTTCCTCCGCGATCCGTTCGGCCGCGGCGCGCGCGGCGAGGCGGCGCGGCGAGAGCAGCCACACGGCGCCCTTGCACCACGGCTGATCGAGCAACGCGGGGGCGACGCGCGTCGTCTTACCCGCTCCCGGCGGCGCGACGACGACCGCATTGGGTTTCAGGATCAGCGCCGCGAGGATATCGGGCAGAACCTGGTCGATCGGCAGCGGCTGCATCAGGTCCGCGCCGCCGGGTTGCCGAGTTCGATGTTGAGGCGGTGGGCCTCGGCCGCCAGCTTGGCAACCTGCGCCGCCGTCACCTCGGTCGCCTGGGTCATCACCAGATTGCCGAGTTCATATTTGCCGCTCGCCTTGATCCGCGGCTCAAGCTCGCGCAGCCGCTTGCCGCGCCAGAAGCCGAGCATCACGCGACGTTCCTCGGCACGGATCAGGATGCATGGGCCGTTCGCCATGAACACGAGGTTGGTCCATTTGATCGTTTCGTCGAAAGCAGCAGCGCCAAGGATCGCGGCGCGCATCATTTTGCAGCGTTCCAGCTGCCAGCCCGACAGCGCGGAGATATAGGCGTCAGGGCTTTCGGCTGCTGGACCCATCATCGGCATTCGCCATCCCCATATTATTCAGATTCCGTGTCCCCGCGAAGGCGGGGACCCATCACCTGCCGGTGCCGATATGAACCGGCGGGAGATGGACCCCCGCCTTCGCGGGGGAACAGGTATGAAGGTTGTGCGCGACCAAAGCCCTAATATGCCCGCGCGACCGCGAACGCGACCGCTTCGGTCAATGCCGATTTCGCCTGACTGGCGCGAAAGCCGCCGATGGCGTCCACCGCGCGCTGGCCGTAATGGCGGGCACGCGCGAGCGTGTCGGCGATCGTGTCGTGTCGGTGCAGCAGCGTCGTCGCATAGGCCAGGTCTTCATCCGACGTCCGATGCCCGACGATCGCCTGTTTCCAGAAATCGCGCTCGGCCTCGGTTCCGCGCGCATAGGCGAGAATGACGGGCAGCGTGACCTTGCCATCGCGAAAGTCGTCGCCGACCCCCTTGCCCATCGTTTCGGCGTCCGAAACATAATCGATCGCATCGTCGACCAGCTGGAACGCGATGCCGAGGTTGCGGCCATAGGCGTCGAGCGCGGCTTCGGTCGCTTCGTCGCGTTCGGCAACGACCGCGGCGATCTTGCACGCCGCGGCGAACAGTTCGGCGGTCTTGGCGTTGATGATCGCGAGATATTGGTCTTCGCTGGTTTCGATGCGGCGCTGCGCGGACAGCTGATTGACCTCGCCCTCGGCAATCACCGCCGACGCGCGGCTCAGGATCTTGAGCACCTTGAGCGATCCGTCCTCGACCATCACCTCGAACGCGCGGCTGAACAGGAAATCGCCGACCAGCACCGACGCGCTGTTGCCCCAGATGATGTTCGCGGTCTTGCGCCCGCGGCGCAGGTCCGATTTGTCGACGACATCGTCGTGCAGCAAGGTCGCGGTGTGGATGAATTCGACCGCTGCCGCCAGCTTGCAATGGCGCCGCCCCGGATAATCGAGCAGCTTGCCGCAGGCGAGCGTCAGCATCGGCCGCATCCGTTTGCCGCCGCCCGCGATCAGATGCCCGGCGAGTTCGGGGATCAGCGGCACTTCGGACTGCATTCGGTCGAGAATGACCGAATTCACCTCGTTCATATCGGCGGCGACGAGCGCCATCATCGGGTCGAGCGAGGGGGGCCGTTCGCCGTGGAGCTGGTGGATTTCGGCAGTCATGATGCGGCGAGCCTTGGCGATGCGGCCGCGAATTTGCAACGACTTTCGGCTTGCTTTGGCCCCCTGCGCGGTGCCAAGCGGGCCGGAAATAACAGGAGCCGGATATGGATGACCAACTGAGCCGCTTTCGTCAGAGCATCGACAATATCGACGCGGCGCTCGTCTATATGCTGGCCGAGCGGTTCAAGGTCACCAAGGCGGTGGGCGAGTTGAAGGCGCGCGAGGGCATGCCGCCCGCCGATCCGGGCCGCGAGGAGCGGCAGATCGAGCGGCTGCGCAGCCTCGCCCGCGACGCCGACCTCGACCCCGATTTTACCGAGAAGTTCCTGCGCTTCATCATCGAAGAAGTGATCCGCCACCATCAACAGGCGAAGCGCGAGCAGGACGTCTGACGATGGACCACCCGATCTTTGCCAGATGGCCTGCCCGCTATCCCGATCGGCTGCAGCTGTTTTCCGCGCCGACGCCAAACGGCGTGAAGGCGGCGATCATGCTGGAAGAAACGGGGCTGTCCTATGAGGCGCACCGGATCGACATCATGGCGAACGAAAGTCACGATCCCGCCTTCCTCGCGCTGAACCCGAACGGCAAGATCCCGGCGATCTATGATCCCGATGGCCCCGGGGGCAAACCGCTCTCGCTGTGGGAATCCGGCGCGATCCTGATCTATCTGGCCGACAAGAGCGGCCAGTTTCTCACCGCCGACCCGGGCCGCCGCTATGAAACGATCCAATGGGTCATGTGGCAGATGGGCGGGGTCGGACCGATGTTCGGCCAGCTTGGCTTCTTCCACAAATTTGCGGGGCGCGAGTATGAGGACAAGCGCCCGCGCGATCGCTACGCTTCGGAATCGGCACGCCTGCTCGGTGTGCTCGACGCGCGGCTGGCGGAACGGCGCTGGGTGATGGGCGACGACTATAGCATCGCCGACATTTCGCTGCTCGGCTGGGTGCGCAACCTGATCGGCTTTTACGAGGCCGCCGAGATCGTCGGCTTCGACCGCTTTGCCCATGTCCAGCGCTGGCTCGATGCAGGCCTCGCGCGGCCCGCGGTGCAGCGCGGGCTGGTGGTCACGGCCGCCTGACCCGCGCAATGCGCCGCCGGGGACGGGCCTCGCCCGCCCCCGGCGCACTATATTACATGCCGTCGAGACCCTTGCTGACCAGCACATTCACCGCAACGCGGCGGTTCATCGCCTTGCCTTCGGGGGTGCTGTTGTCTGCCGCGGGATCGGCTTCGGACATGCCGGTCGGGGTCAGCATGCGATAGGGCTTCCAGCCGCACGCCTGCTGCAGATGATTGACGACGCGGCCCGCGCGCTTTTCGCTCAATTCCTGATTGAGCTCGTCGCTGCCGGTCGAATCGGTATAGCCGACGACCAGCAACAGCGCGTTGTCCATCGCTTCGGCCTGCGTCGCGGTCGAGCACAAATCGGCCTTCGCCTGCGGCGACAGGATCGCCTTGCCGGTGTCGAAATTCACGTTGATCGTGCTTTTGACATTATATTGGTCGATGTCGCCAACGCGGCTGCGCAGCGCCTCGGTCGCCGCGGTCTGCTCGGCAAAGCGCTGGTCGGTGCCGGTGCGGATCATCGACGCCGTCCGCAGATCCTTGCTCTTAAGATCGACTTCGCTGGCGACCAGGCCGCCATCCCATTGCAGGGTGTCGACGGTCACCGGCAAACCGTTGAGCAGCGAGTCCGCCGCCAGCTTGTTGCTGCTCAGCCCCAGGAAGCCGCCCTTCGCCTTGATCTTGGTGTAATCGGCAATCGCGATTGTCGTGTCGTTGCCGTCGGCGGTGCGGATGCGCATCCGCCCGTCGCTGCGCGCCGAGATGATGCCTTCGACCTGCGGCCCCTTGGTCATCTGGTCGGGCGTCGGCAGCGTGCCATAGACGGTCGCCATGACATCGCCGTCGGCGGGTGCCTCCTGCGATTGGGCGGCAAGGCCGACCGGCGCGGCAGCAGCCAGCGCAGCGAACAACAACATCGATTTTGGTCTTTTGGAAACGGTAAGCATGACCCTACTCCTTCAGTGAGCCGCCCCCGCGAATTCCCGTCGCCCCTTCTTGCAACTCGGTTCGCCCGGCAAGACGGGACCGTCGTTTGCGCAGACAATATGGGCGGATTGTGCGGTGAACCGATGTCCAGCACCCTCGCGAACGGCCTTTTTCGCGCGAGGTCAGCCCGCCGGAAGGCGCAATCGCACCAGCAGCCCGCCCAGATCCTCGCTCTCTTCGAGCGCGATGCTGCCGCCATAGATTTCGGCGACGTCGCGCACGATCGCGAGGCCCAGCCCGGTTCCCGGCTTACCGCTGTCGAGCCGGACGCCGCGGTCGAAAATGCGCGTGCGGTCGGCGGGCGAAATGCCGGGGCCGTCATCCTCGACCAGGATTTCGGCCATCGTTCCGTCGCGCTGGATCGTGACGAAGACGCTGCCGCCGCCATATTTGGCGGCGTTCTCGAGCAGATTGCCGATCAGTTCGTCGAGATCCTGGCGCTCGACCCGCGCGACCAGTTCCTTGTCGCCCGCCGCGTCGAGCCGCGCCCCGGGATAGAGGAGTGCCACCGCGCGCGACACGCTGTCGACGCTTTCGCGGATGTTGGCGCGCGCTTGCGCGGCGCCGCGGCGCCCGACGGCGCGGGCGCGCGCGAGATGATGTTCGACCTGCCGCTGCATGGTCGCCGCCTCGCGCCGCACCGTGTCGGCAAGCGCCGACGTGTCGCTCGTCGCGCTGTTGACGAGCACGGTCAGCGGGGTCTTGAGCGCGTGGGCGAGATTGCCGGCGTGCAGCCGCGCTTCCTCGGCCTGTTTTTCATTGTGCGCGAGCAGCGCGTTGAGTTCGTCGACCATCGGCTGCACCTCGAGCGGCAGCGGCGCGTCGACGCGGCGATTCTGCCCGCCGCGCATCGCCGCGATCGCGCGGCGGATATGGCGCAGCGGCCAGAGACCGTAAAAGGTCTGCAGCGCGGCCAGGATCAACAGCCCCAGCCCGAGCAGCGCCAGGCTGGGGATCAAGGTCGCGCGTACCGCCCCGACCTGCGTATCGAGCGCCTCGCGCGACTGCGCGATCTGATACCGCCAGCTCACCTTGCTGCCGGGCAGAATGACATTGCGTTCCAGCACGCGCAGTTCCTCGTCGGGAAACTGGTTGCTGTCATAAATATGGATCTGATCGTCGATATGCGGCGTCGGCGCCTTCAGCGAGCGTTCCCACAGCGAGCGCGAACGATAGGGTTCCTGCGCGCCGCCGCTGATCTGCCAATAAAGGCCGCTATAGGGTTCGAGGAAGCGCTGGTCGCCGAGCGGTTCGACCAGCCGCACCTCGCCGTCGGGGCCGATCTCGGACGAACGGATCATCGCGATCAGCACATATTCCAGGCTGGAATCGAAATTGCGCGTGATCGCCCCGGTCAGCACACGGTCGAGCGCGAAGCCGCCGCCGATCAACAGCACCGAAATCCACAGCGCCGCAATCGCGATCATGCGCCGCGCCAGCGAGCCGGTGATGCGGCTGGTCAGCGCGGGCCGTAACGCAGAAGCATCCGCTCCCCCGGATATTTCTTTCGTCGTCATCCCGGCGAAGGCCGGGATCTCAACCTATCGTCATGACGCACCGACGAGATCCCGGCCTTCGCCGGGATGACGAACAAGGGAACGACGTGCTTCATTTCGAAAGGATCGCTCTCAACTCTGCGGATCGTCGAGCTGATAGCCGAGGCCGCGGATCGTGGTGATGATGTCAGCGCCCAGCTTTTTGCGGATGCGCGTCACGAACACCTCGATCGTGTTCGAATCGCGATCGAAATCCTGGTCGTAGATATGCTCGATCAGCTCGGTGCGCGAGACGACCTTGCCCTTGTGGTGGAGCAGATAG
Organism: Pseudomonadota bacterium; assembly: GCA_023422695.1. Classification (GTDB taxonomy): domain Bacteria; phylum Pseudomonadota; class Alphaproteobacteria; order Sphingomonadales; family Sphingomonadaceae; genus Sphingopyxis. Next base: position 8,199 of record JAFAGN010000017.1, on the reverse strand, counting down.
GACAGCAGCTTATATTCCTGCGCGGTCAATTTCACCGCCTCGCCCGCCAGCGTCACGCGGCCCGAACGGGTGTCGAGCCGCACATCGCCCGCGGTGAGTTCGCTTGATGCATTGCCCGCCGCGCGGCGGATCAGTGCGCGGAGGCGGGCGATCAGTTCCTCGGTCTGGAACGGCTTCGCCAGATAATCGTCGGCGCCTGCATCGAGCCCGGCGACCTTGTCCGACCAGCTGTCGCGCGCGGTCAGCACCAGCACCGGGAAATTGCGCTTTTCGCGGCGCCAGCGATCGAGCACGGTCAGCCCGTCGATTTCGGGCAGCCCGAGGTCGAGGATGGCGGCGTCGTAATTTTCGGTCGAGCCGAGGAAATGCCCATCCTCGCCATCGGTCGCCAGATCGACGGCATAGCCCGTCGATTCCAGCGTCGCCTTCAACTGCGGGCCGAGGGTGGGTTCGTCTTCGACAATCAAGATCCGCATTCGGACGCCTTTCGTTGGCGGACGGACCGCGCCGACCGCATGTTACGACTATGTATCAAGTCCGAACGATCATCGCAAAATGTCGTTGCGATGATCGTCAGCGAGGTAAAAATTTCAGGGTTTGCGGCCGACGATCCGGCCCGTGCGGGCATCGACATAAACGACGACGACCTGGCTGCCGTCCATGAATTTCAGCGCATAGATCATTCGCCCCGCATCGAACTGCGGCCCGCCCAGATAGGTCATGTCGCTGTAGGGCGCGCGCGACCGGACTTCGGCGATCAGACGGTTGAGCGGAATGACCTGCCCCTGTGCGGCGGCTTCGCGCAGATGATCCTGATCGCGGTTGCCGCGCGCGGCCGCCGGTGCGCCTGCCGACAGCAGCAGGGCCGAGATGAGCGAAAAGATCAGGGTACGGGTCATGGCCGTCTCTCTAATGCAAAGGCATTGAATAGGCGATGAATGGTCCGGTCAGCTGGCGTTTCGCTCGCGCGAAGGTCCGACCGGGCCATGGTGGGCGCGGCAGGGATTGAACCTGCGACCCCACCCGTGTGAAGGGTGTGCTCTACCACTGAGCTACGCGCCCGTCCGGTTCCGGCCGGGTGGCCGACATCCGAAAGCCGGACGTCCATAGCCGCTGCGCCGGTGATTGCAACGGCGATTTCGTCGAAACGCGCCGCCCGATGCAAATCAGGCCGCAGCTTGCGCCGCGGCCTGAAATATTCTCACCCAAAGGGCTGGCCAATCAGTTGACCGCGTCCTTGAGCGCCTTGCCGGCCTTGAACTTGGGCTGGTTCGATGCCGCGATGGTCATCGTTTCGCCGGTGCGCGGGTTGCGACCGGTCGATGCCTTGCGCTTGCTGACTGCGAACGTGCCGAAACCAACGAGACGAACTTCACCGCCCTTTTTCAGCGAACCAGTGATCGCTTCGAAAACGGCTTCGACCGCCTTGCTCGCGTCACCCTTGGTCAGGCCGCTCGAGTCAGCGACGGCGGCGATCAGGTCTTGTTTGTTCATGCCTAAGGAACCCCTGCTTCTGGTTGATTGAATGATTCATGGTCATGCCATGGGGCGCCACTAACGCCGTTTCGCCCCGCCTTGTCAAAGCAAAAAAGGGCGAAAACGGCGGTTAAACGACGTTTTTGCGACGAAAGACACCCTCGTCCGACCCGAATCCACAACCGTCAGTGGCGAATCGTCGTTTCGGGGTCCGATCCGGGCGCAAGCGGCGGCGAAGCGGCCAGTTCGTCGGCTTCGGTCCACTCGATCGGCACGACCGGGCTGACCAGCGCCTCGGCCAGGACCTGGTCGACATGGCTGACCGGGATGATCTTCAGCCCGGTGGTGATGTTCGCCGGGATTTCGACCAGATCCTTTTCATTGTCTTCGGGGATCAGCACGGTCTTGATCCCGCCGCGCAGCGCCGCGAGCAGCTTTTCCTTCAGCCCACCGATCGCCAGCACGCGGCCGCGCAGCGTGACTTCGCCAGTCATCGCAACATCGCGGCGCACCGCAATCCCGGTCAGCGTCGAAATCATCGCGGTGACCATGCCGACACCCGCCGACGGGCCATCCTTCGGCACCGCGCCTTCGGGCAGATGGATGTGGATGTCCTTGCGCGCAAACAGGCTGGGCTTGATGCCATAGGCCGGGGCGCGCGCCTTCACGAACGACAGCGCGGTCTGGACGGATTCAGTCATCACTTCGCCGAGCTTGCCGGTGGTGCGCACCTGCCCCTTGCCCGACGCGGTCACCGCCTCGATCGTCAGCAATTCGCCGCCGACCTCGGTCCACGCCAATCCGGTCACCGCACCGACCTGATCCTCCAGATCACCCATACCATGGCGATATTTTCGCACGCCCGAAAACTCATTGAGGTTCTCGGGGGTAATGGTGACGCTTTCGACCTTGCCTTCGAGGATGCGGCGCAGCGCTTTCCGCGCCAGCTTGGCAATCTCGCGCTCCAGCGTGCGAACGCCCGCTTCGCGCGTGTAATAACGGATCAGATCGCGCAGCCCCGCTTCGGTCAGCTCGAACTCGCCGTCCTTCAGGCCATGCGCCTCGATCTGTTTCGCGATCAGGTGGCGCTTGGCGATCTCGACCTTCTCATCCTCGGTATAGCCTTCGAGCCGGATGATCTCCATGCGGTCGAGCAGCGGCTGCGGCAGGTTCAGCGAGTTCGCCGTCGTGACGAACATCACGTCCGACAGATCGACGTCGATCTCCAGATAATGATCCTGGAACTTCGTATTCTGTTCGGGATCGAGCACCTCAAGCAGCGCCGAGGCCGGGTCGCCGCGGAAATCCTGACCCAGCTTGTCGATCTCGTCGAGCAGGAACAGCGGGTTCATCGTGCCGGCCTTTTTCAGGTTGGTCACGATCTTGCCCGGCAGCGAGCCGATGTACGTGCGGCGGTGGCCGCGAATTTCAGCCTCGTCGCGCACGCCGCCCAGCGACTGGCGGATGAATTCGCGCCCGGTCGCCTTGGCAATCGATTTACCCAGGCTGGTCTTGCCGACGCCCGGCGGGCCGACGAGGCACAGGATCGGCCCTTTCAGCTTGTTGGTGCGCGCCTGTACCGCCAGATATTCGACGATGCGGTCCTTGACCTTTTCGAGGGCATAATGATCGTTGTCGAGCACCGCCTGCGCCGCGGCAATGTCCTTTTTCAGCTTCGACTTCTTGCCCCACGGCAGGCCGATCAGCGTGTCGAGATAGTTGCGCACCACGGTGGCTTCGGCCGACATCGGTGCCATCGCGCGCAGCTTTTTCAGCTCGGCGTTCGCCTTGGCCTTGGCCTCTTTCGACATTTTCATGCCGTCGATTTTTTGCTGCAACTCGGCGAGGTCGTCGCCGCCTTCGCCATTGTCGTTGCCGAGCTCGCGCTGGATCGCCTTCAACTGCTCGTTGAGATAATATTCGCGCTGGCTCTTTTCCATCTGGCGCTTCACGCGGCCGCGGATCTTCTTTTCGACCTGCAGCACGCCAAGCTCGCCCTCCATGAAGGCGAACACCATTTCGAGCCGCTTCGACGGGGTATCTTCGACCAGCAGCGCCTGCTTGTCGGACACCTTGATATTGAGATTACCCGCGACCGAGTCCGCGAGGCGCGAGGCGTCGTCGATCTGCGACAGCTGGACCGCAGTCTCAGCGGGCATCTTTTTGTTGAGCTTCGCGTAATTTTCAAACTGGTCAACGACCGAGCGCATCAGCACGGCGGTATCGACGCTGTCGTCGACGGTGTCGGCGACGGGCTTGACGCTCGCCATCACCGTCTTGTCGTCGTTGGTCAGCGCCAGCAGCTTGGCGCGCTCCTTGCCCTCGACCAGCACGCGCACGGTGCCGTCGGGCAGCTTCAGCAGCTGCAACACGGTGGCGATCACGCCGACATCGTACAGATCGTCGCGCTGCGGATCATCCTCGCCGGGATCGAGCTGTGCGACGAGGAAGATTTCCTTGTCGGATTCCATCGCGGTTTCGAGCGCGGCGACCGAACGGTCGCGCCCGACGAACAGCGGCACGATCATGTGCGGGAAAACGACGATGTCACGCAGCGGCAGCAGGGGAAAAGATTGCGTCATTACGGCTCCTGGGCAGGCGCCACGACCGGACGCACCGCCCCTCTTATAGGGTGTTCATCGCTAATATGGCGTAACTTCGCACGCATTCAATGTCAGAGTGCTGAACCGGTCGATCAATCCTCCCTGTCGCGAAGCGATGGGGAGGTGGCAGCGCGGCGCGCTGACGGACGGGCTTTGGCGCAACCGTTGCCGCCCCTCCACCATCCGCTTCGCGGACGGTCCCCCTCCCCATCGCTACGCGACAGGGAGGATTATTTTAGCTTAAAACGGCAGCTTGAATCCCGAGGGCAGTGGCAGGCCGCTGGTCATCTTGCCCATTTCCTCGTTGCTGGCCCGATCGGCCTTCTCGCGCGCATCGTTGAATGCGGCCGCGAGCAAATCTTCGAGCATCTGCTTGTCCGAAGGAACGATCAGGCTGTCGTCGATGCTGATCGACTTGATCCGGCCCTTCGCGCTGGCAAGAATCCGCACCAGGCCGCCGCCCGACACGCCTTCGACCTCGACACTGTCGAGCTTCGCCTGCGCCTCCTGCATCTGCGCCTGCACCGTGGCCGCAGCTTCCTGCGCCGCCTTCATCATTTCTTCGATCGATTTCATGGGTTGGACTTATGGCGATTGTCGGCGGGGTCTTCAAGGCTGGCGTCGGGAAAAGCCGCCAGCGCGGCCTTCACCACCGGCAGTTCGCGTATCCGCGCGTCATTGTCCGCAGCGGTCGCGGCGCGCACCTCGCCCAGGCTGGGCCGCGCCTCGCCTTCCTCCGCGCGGACGTGCCAGCGGCTGCCGGTCGCGGCAAGCAGCGCGTCGCTCAGGTCGCGCGTAAACGCTGGCGCCAGCGCCGGGACGGCGGCAAAGACCAGCTGCCCCGGCTCCAGCGCGATAACGCGAAGATGATCGTGCACCTGCACGGCGAGCCGATGATTACCGCTGCTTTCGAGAAGCTGGTGGATTTGCGCGATCGTCAGCGACGTTGCCGGAACCTCCACCGTCGGCGCGGCCTCGGCAGCGGGTGCTGCAGCAGCTGTCTCCGCCCCGCTGGCCGCCGAAGGCGCCGCCAGCGGCATCGTCGGCAACCGCCCCGATTCGAGCAGCTTCGCCAGCTCGCCGGGATCGGGCATCGATGCCGCGTAAATCACGCGCAGCAGCAGCATTTCCAGATGCTCGAGCGGATTGTTGGCGCGCAGCACCTCGTCATGGCCCTTGAGCAGCAACTGCCACAGGCGGTTGAGCGGCGCGAAGCCCAGCTTTTGCGCCCAGTCACCGATGCGTTCGCGGTCAGCCTCGGCCAGCGCGGGATCGTCATGGCGCGACACCTTGGCCAGCGTCACCGCGTGGGTCAGGTCCATCAGCCCGCGCACCATCGCCACCGGCTCAATCCCCAGCGCATATTGCGCGCGCGCCAGATCGATCGCGGCGCCACTGTCGCCCTCAAGGATCGATGCCATTAACTGTGCAATCGATGTGCGATCGGACAGGCCGAGCATGACTCGTACCTGATCGGCGCTAATCTTGCCGCCGCCATCGAGGTCGGCATGGGCAATTGCCTGGTCCAGAATCGACAGCCCGTCGCGCACCGATCCCTCGGCGGCATTGGCGATCAGCCAGATCGCTGGCGCTTCGGCTTCGACGCCTTCCTTTTGCAGGATCGCGCTGAAATGCGCGAACAGCATGTCGGGGGTAATGCGGCGCAAATCGAAGCGCTGACAGCGCGACAGCACCGTCACTGGCACCTTGTTGACTTCGGTCGTCGCGAACAGGAATTTGACGTGCGGCGGCGGCTCTTCGAGCGTTTTCAAGAGCGCATTGAAGGCGTTGCGCGACAACATATGCACTTCGTCGATGATGTAGATCTTGTAGCGCGCCGACACCGCAGCATAGCGCACCGCCTCGATAATCTCGCGCACATCGTCGACGCCGGTGTTCGACGCCGCGTCCATCTCGATGACGTCGATGTGGCGGCCTTCGGTGATCGCGCGGCACGGCTCGCACACGCCGCACGGGTCGATCGTCGGACCGCCCTGCCCGTCGGCGCCGATGCAGTTGAGCGCCTTGGCGATGAGGCGCGCGGTCGACGTCTTGCCGACCCCGCGCACCCCGGTCATCAGAAATGCATGCGCCAGCCGGTCGCGGGCAATCGCATTGCCCAGCGTGCGGACCATCGCGTCCTGCCCGATCAGTTCGGCAAAGGTTTGCGGGCGATATTTGCGGGCGAGAACGCGGTACGGGCCGCTGGAAGCCTGCGGCTTTACCTCGGGCAGGTCCATCCCCAGCATCGTCGGTTCGTCATCGGCGGAATCGCTCATCGCTCCGTCTTAGGGACGGCGCGCGATCTTGTCGAAGGGGGAATTGGGTGGAAGCCGGAACGACCCGCGGCGAATTCGTTGCGGCTGCTTCCTTCCGGACCTGACCGGGTTGGCGAAGACCACGTCCGCCCGACTTCCGCGGCGCATATGGCGGCGGATGAAGGGAAATGCAAGGTCGGAGCCATCAGCCCAACGGATGTCCACTTCGGGGCGGTTTCATACCACCCCTATTTCCCGTGCGTGTCGAGCGAAGGCGAGACACCCCAACGTCCTGCGCTGCCGAAACGTGTCTCGACTTCGCTCGACACGAACGGGATCAGGGGACGGCTTTTGCGCCGTCGGCTCCTACCGCTCACCGCGGCCCCTGCATATTGCGGCTTTCGCCCGGGATATGCACCGCCAGCCCGTCCATCGCCTCGGTCAGCACAATCTGGCAAGCGAGGCGGCTGGTCCGGCGCACCCCGGCGGCCAAGTCGAGCATATCTTCCTCCATCTCGCTCGCGGGCGGCAGGCGGCCAAAATCCTCTTTCGCCACGATGACATGGCAGGTCGAACAGGCCATCTGCCCTTCGCACGTCCCCTCCAGCGGCATCAGATGCGCCTGCGCGACGTCGAGCAGGACGCTGCCCGGCTCGGCGTCGGCATCGGTGCGGCCCTTGCCATCGGCGTGAATGAAGGTGACGCGCATCAATTGACCCCCTGCAATCGCGCGGCGTCCTTGATCGCGGTCAGCCCGTCGCGCAATTCCTGTTCGCTGGTGTAGCGTCCCCAGCCGAGGCGGATCGACGCGCGCGCGTCGACCTCGCTCACCCCCATCGCGCGCAGCACATGGCTGACCTTGCCCGACCCGCTGCCGCACGCGCTGCCGAGCGAGAAAGCGACCTCGCGCGCGTCGGACATCAGGCGCAGGCCGTTGACGCCCTCACGGCGGATATTGAGATTGCCGTGATAGCGGGGGTTTGCGGCGCCGTTGAGCGTCCATTCGGGCAGCATGTCGCGCGCCAGCGACCACAGCCGTTCGACATGCGCGGCGTCGCTGTCGAAGCGGTCGGCAGCGAGCGCCGCGGCGGCGCCGAACCCGGCGCACAGCGCGGGCGACACGGTACCCGATCGCATTCCCTGCTCCTGCGCGCCGCCGAACATCAGCGGCGGCAGGTCGACGCCGTCGCGGACCCACAGTGCGCCGATGCCCTTCGGCCCGTGGATCTTGTGCGCGGAAATGGCAATCAGGTCGGCGCTTTCAGGGATGGCGACGCGCCCATAGCCCTGCACCGCGTCACAAAGCAGCAGGCTGCTTTTTTCATGCGCGGCGTCGGCGTATTCGGCGACCGGCTGGATCGTCCCGACCTCGTTATTCACCAGCATCGCCGCAACAATGCCGTTTTCGGGGATCAGGGCGGGCTCGGGTGCCAATGCGACACCTTCGCCATCGACCGGCAATATGGTCGCATGCAAGCGCTCAAGACATTGCAGCGACGCGGCATGTTCGATGCTGAGCCCTGCAACGCCGCCCGGCATGATCTCGGCGCCGCGGAGCAGCGCCCAGTTCAGCGCCTCGGTGGCGCCTGACGTGAAAAAGACGCGGCCATGTTTGGGCAGCAACGCCGCGACTTGATCGCGCGCGACCTCGACGGCGGCGGCGGCGGCACGGCCGGCCTTGTGCGTGCTCGACGGGTTGGCGAAGCCGTCATCGCCCAGCCAGCGCAGCATGGCCTCGCGCGCTTCGGGCGCGAGCGGGGTCGTGGCCTGATAGTCTAGGTAGATCATGCGCGGCATCTGCCCCCTTATCCCGTTCGTGTCGAGCGAAGTCGAGACACGTTGGGCAGCGCCCTCCTTCGCGT
>JAFAGN010000233.1 GCA_023422695.1 Pseudomonadota bacterium | reverse complement strand
GGGGGCGACGATGCTATTTCTGGCTTTCCAGATACAGGATCAACGCCTTGCGATCCGCGGCGTCGATAACCCCGGCAAACGCCATCCGCGTCCCCGGCACGTCCTTCATCGGGGCTTCCAGGTAGCGGTCGAGCGCGGCTTCATCCCACACGCCGCCCTTGGCCTTCATCGCGCCCGAGTAGGAAAAATCGGGCTTCGACGCGACCGCGACGCCGACGACGCCGTGCAGATTGGGGCCGATGCCGTTGCGGCCGCCCTTGTCCACCGTGTGACAGGCAACGCAGCGTTTGAAGACTTGCTCGCCCATTGCGGCGGTCGGAGCGACCACGGGCGCAAGTGCGGCCTCTTCCGCCGCGCTATCGGGCGGCGGGGTTTCGCTTTTGCCGCAGCCGGCAAGGGCGAAAGCGCCCGCCAGCAGGACGGGCGCGATCCGCATTATTTCTTGGTTTCAGCCGGGGCGGGGGTTGCGGCGGCATCGGCAGCCGGAGCGGCCGCGGCGCCTTCGGCCGGGGCCGCAGCGGCTTCGCCTTCGGCGGGGGCAGCGCCTTCGGCGGGTGCGGCAGCTTCGGGAGCAGGCAGCGGCAGGTTCGATCCCTGGCTGTTCATATAGACGATCAGGTTGGCGCGATCTTCGGCGCTGCTGAGGCCCGCAAACGACATTTTGGTGCCGGGCGCATATTTGCGCGGGCTGGCGAGCCAGGCGTCCATGCCTTCAAAATCCCAGTTGCCGGGAACGCTCTTCAGCGCGTCCGAATAAGCGAAGCCCGGGACATGACCATGCGCCTTGCCCAGCGCGCCCCACAGATTCGGGCCGATGCCGTTGGCGCCGCCCGAGTTGATCGTGTGGCAAGCGGCGCATTTGGCGAACACCGCTTCACCCTTCGCCGGATCGGCGGCGGCGAGCAGGTTGGCGATCGGCACCGCGGCGGCGGCACCAGCGCCTGCTTCGGCGTCTTCGATCGGATATCCGGGCTTTTCCGGAGCGTGACCGGCGAACAACATGCTCGACCCGATGGTCAGGCCCAGCGCGCAAATGCCGGCGAAAAGCACCCAGCCAGCGATAGTGTTGTTGCGATTGTCCATGCTCTTTGAGCCCCGTTAGCTGGCGCCCGCTTGCCGGACGCATATCTGATTTGGACGCTCCCTTACTGGCGCGGCGACGGCGGCGCAAGGGGAGGAATCGGGGACCGCGACCAGATGCGCCGGTTGCGCGGGTGCGGCTCTCCCGCTATGCGCCGCGGCTCCACCCTGGGAAGGCAGTCATGGGCAGTTATTCGGCTTCCGCGCAGCATCTGGTCGACAAAATGCGGGCGGTGGCGCTCGCCGATCCGGCCCGCGGACTCGCGTTTCAGGGCGCGCCGGGGGCCAACAGCGATCTGGCGGCGCGCGAATATGATCCGGATTCGCTGCCGCTGCCCTGCTATGCGTTTCAGGACGCCATCGATGCGGTGCGCGACGGCCGGGTCGATCGCGCCATCATTCCGATCGAAAACAGCCTGCACGGCCGCGTCGCCGATATCCACTTCCTGCTCCCCGAATCCGGGCTGTCGATCGTCGGCGAGCATTTCCTGCCGATCCGCTATGGCCTGATGAGCCGCGATCTCGGCCCGGTGACGCGCGCGATGAGCCATGAACAGGCGCTCGGCCAGTGCCGCCACTGGCTGCGCGCCAACAATATCGCGCCGGTGGCGCATAGCGACACCGCGGGCGCCGCGGCGTGGGTCGCCGACAGCGACGAAGTCGGGCTGGCGGCGCTGGCGCCGCCGCATGCCGCCGAACTGTACGGACTGACGCTGCACGGCACCGGGATGGAGGATGCCGACCATAATATGACGCGCTTCGTCGTGCTGGCGCGCGAACCGCTTGCCGACTTCGGCGCGATTGCCGGGCCGGTAATGACGACCTTCATGTTCGAGGTGAAGAATATCCCCGCCGCGCTGTACAAGGCGCTCGGCGGCTTTGCGACAAACGGGGTCAACATGACCAAACTGGAAAGCTATCAGACCGGCGGCAGTTTTGCCGCGACGCAATTCTACGCCGATATCGTCGGGGCGCCCGGCGACGAACGCATCGACCGCGCGCTGGAAGAGCTGGATTTCCAGACCAAATCGCTGCGGCTGCTCGGCACCTATGCGCAGGCGCGGTTGCGGCCCTGAGCCTTTACTAGACCCCGCGGCGCCGGAGCATCCGGGCGGTTGCCGACGTCTGGACGATGAACAACGTCACCAATATGCTTGAAACGACCAGCGCGAAAAGGTCGAACACCGAGAAATTGGTGCCGCTGATGTCGCCGCCGCCGACGATCGGCATCGCAATCGTCATCGCCATCAGCATCAGCCGCAGCTCGGTCGGTCCGCCTGCCATATAGGACAGGCGGAATTCGCCGACGACCTTGGCGGCGATGAAGGTGTGGATCGACAGCAGGAAATAGCCGATCACCGCCATCAGCGCGACGTCGAAGCGCATATAGGGGCTCATCCCGATCGCGCTGACCATCAGCAGCGTCGCCAGCGCGTCGACGCTATGGTCGACGAAATAGCCATAGTTCGGTCGCTCGATCTGGCGCCAACGCGCGAGGCTGCCGTCGAGCGAATCGCCGAACCAGTTGACGATATAGCCGGCGAGGCACAGCCCGAGCCATTCGCTGTCGATCCAGCTCAGCAGATAGCCCGCGGCGACCATGACCGCCCCGAAAAAGCCGAGCGCGGTCAACTTGTCGGGGGTCACCCATTGCGGCAGGCGCGGGCAAATCCAATTGAGCAGCCGCCGTTCGCCGCGCGCGAGGATATTCTGCTGGATACGAACCGGCGCCTGCGCGACGGGCTGAAACTTGCTCATGGAAACCCTTTGAAGCTGGCTGTCACAAATTCGCCAGCCAGATGTCATCGAGGCGTCATAGAGCGAAACTTACGCGTGGGGAAGGGTGGCAGGAAGGGTGGCGCGGGCGTTGCGGCGCACCGGCGCATCGGTCAGTCCTGCCAGGGACCAATTTCGCCGACGTCGCCGATGGTGCGAAAGCGGACGGCATCGTCGACCCAGGCGACTTCCCACATCGGTGCCGGGCGCGCCCATTCGCCGATGACGAACAGCGGGATTCGGTGTGCAGTGACAAACGCCAGATCGCTGGCGCTGGGTCCGGGGACAGACGTTTCGTAGCGTTGGCGGAGGCGCACGATCGCAAGGATGTTCGGCGGCGGTGCGGGCAAGGCCTGGCGCGCGGGAAAGCCGGTGCTGATTGCGATGGTGGGGAACCCCTTGTCGTCGCGCGCGATCAGCAGCACCTTGTCGGCGCTGGCGATCGGTCCGCCGACCGGACGCCCGGCGACCTTCCGCGCGGCGATGGCGACAAATTCGCGCACGTCGGTGTCGGCGATCGGTGCCGTGGCGCTGGTCGGCGCAGCGGCAGGCGCAGCGCCGGGATCGGCGGCAAGCGCCGCGGCGAACAGCAAAGCCGCGATCAATGCGCTTCGCCCCAGCTCTTGCCGATGCCGATCTCGACCTCGAGCGGCACCGACAGCGTCAGCGCCGGTTCGGCCGCGCCCATCATCACCGTGCGGATCACCGCACCTGCGGCTTCGGCCTTGCCCTCAGGTGCTTCGAACACCAGTTCGTCGTGGACTTGGAGCAGCATTCTGACGTCAGACAGGCCCGCATCGGCCAGCGCCGCGGGCATCCGCGCCATCGCGCGCTTGATCAGGTCGGCGCTGGTTCCCTGGATCGGCGCGTTGATCGCGGCGCGTTCGCTGCCCGCGCGCTCGTTCTGGCTTGCCGCCTTGATGCGCGGGAACCAGGTTTTGCGCCCAAACAAAGTCTCGGTGTATCCCGTCGCGCGCGCACTTTCGAGCGTGTCGGTGATATAGTCCGAAATGCCGGGGAAGCGTTCGAAATAGCGCGCGATCAGCGCCTGCGCCTCGTCGGGGGTGATCTCGAGCCGCCCCGCTAGTCCCCAGCGCGAAATGCCATAGAGGATCGAAAAATTGACCGTCTTCGCCTTGCCGCGCGTGTCGCGGTTGCTTTCGCCGAACAGCTCGATCGCGGTGGCGGCGTGGATGTCCTGCCCCTGCGCGAAGGCCTCCTTGAGTTCGGGGACGTCGGCCATATGCGCGGCGAGGCGCAGCTCGATCTGGCTATAGTCGGCGGCGATCAGGACATGACCGGGCGCGGCGATAAAGGCGTCGCGGATCTGGCGCCCGGTTTCGGTGCGGATCGGGATATTCTGGAGGTTCGGGTCGGTCGACGACAGGCGCCCGGTCTGGGCGCCGACCAAGCTGTAGCTGGTGTGGACGCGGCCGGTCGTGGGATTGATCTGTTGCTGGAGCGCGTCGGTATAGGTCGACTTCAGTTTCGACAGCTGGCGCCATTCCAAAATCTTGCGCGCGATCGGTACGCCGTCGCGTTCGAGGCGTTCGAGTTCATTCTGGTCGGTCGACCAGTCGCCGGATTTACCCTTGCGGCCGCCCTTGAGGCCCAGCTTGTCGAACAGAATTTCGCCGAGCTGCTTGGGGCTGCCGATCGCGAACGGCTGGCCCGCCAGTTCGTGAATCTCGCCCTCGATCCGCAGCATTTCGGTCGCGAATTCGCCCGACAGCTTGGCGAGATAGTCGCGGTCGACCATGATTCCCGCGCGCTCCATGCCCTCGACGATCGCCGCCAAAGGCCGGTCGACCATCTCGTAAACGCGCGTCCCGCCTTCGATCGGCAAGCGCAGCTTGAGCAGCTTCCACAATCGCAGCGCGACGTCGGCGTCCTCGGCGGCATATTCGGTGGCGCGGTCGAGCTGGACCTCGGCAAAGCTGATCTGCGATTTGCCCGTCCCGCAGACGTCCTTGAACGACAGGCAGACATGATCGAGGTGGAGTTTCGCCAGCTCGTCGAGCCCATGCTGGTGCTTGCCGGCGTCGAGCGCGAAACTCATCACCAGCGTGTCGTCATAGGGCGCGATGGTGATGCCATGCTGCGCTAGCACACCGATGTCATATTTCAGGTTATGCCCGACCTTCAGCACCGCATCGTCGGCGAACAGGTCGCGCAGCCGGCCCAGCGCCGCGTCCATCGCAATCTGTTCGGGCTTTTCGGCGAACATATCGGTGCCGCCATGGCCGAGCGGGATGTAGCAGGCCTTGCCCGGCGCCGTCGCCAGGCTGACCCCGACCAGCCGTCCGGTGACGCTGTCGAGGCTGGCAGTTTCGGTATCGACCGCGACGACATGCGCGGCGCGCGCATCGGCGATCCAGCGGTCGAGCGCGTCAACGCTCGTCACGGTTTGATAGACCGAGCGATCGATGGCAGGCATCGCGGGCAGCGTCGGGGTCGTCGGCGCGCCGCTGGGACCCGGCGCGGGTGTTGCGGCGGCGCGCGGCAAGGTCGGCGGGCCGCCGGGGGTCGCGCCGAGATCGAGTTTCGCCGAAAGCGACCGGAAGCCATGTTCGTCGAGGAAGGTCTTGAGCGGCAGCGGCGGGATCGCGCCGAGCTTCAGATCGTCGAGCGCATCGGGCAGCGGACAGTCGCGTTTCAGATCGACCAGCACGCGCGACAATTCAGCCATCGCGCGATGTTCGATCAGATTGTCGCGCAGCTTGCTGGCTTTCATCGTTTCGGCGCCGTCGAGCGCCGCGGTCAGATTGCCATATTCCTGGATCAGCTTGGTCGCCGTCTTGGGACCAACCCCGCGCACACCGGGAACATTATCGACGCTGTCCCCCATCAACGCGAGCACGTCGCCGACGAGGTCGGGGGTGACGCCGAATTTCTCGTTCACCGCATCCAGCCCCAGCCGGACATTCTTCATCGTGTCGAGCATGTCGACATGCGGACCGTCGGCCGGCTCGCGGATCAGCTGCATCAAATCCTTGTCCGACGACACGATCGTGACGTCCCAGCCTTCGCGCACCGCGGCCTCGGCATAGGACGCGATCAGATCGTCGGCTTCGAACCCCTCCATCTCGATGCACGGCAGCGAGAAAGCGCGCGTCGCGTCGCGGATCAGCGGGAATTGCGGGCGCAGATCCTCGGGCGGCTCCGGGCGGTTCGCCTTATACTGGTCGTAAATCTCGTTGCGGAACGATTGGCTCGAATGGTCGAGGATGACCGCCAGATGCGTCGGCCCGTCGGCGTCGTGCAGATCCTTGGCCAGTTTCCAGAGCATCGTGGTGTAGCCATAGACCGCGCCGACCGGCACCCCGTTGGGGTTGGTCAGCGGCGGCAGGCGGTGATAGGCGCGGAAGATGTAGCTGGAGCCATCGACCAGATAGAGATGATTCTTCTCGGACATGGCGGCGGTGTAGCAGCGGTGGGCGAGGCGGCCTAGGGCGCTGGTTCGGCTTTCTTTGCTGTCACGCCGCGCGCAAAGGCGACGGTGCGGCCGAACGCCTGCTGGCCCGCCGCGCTGTCGAGATCGAACTGATATTCATGGCCAAGCGCGGGCGCATGGTCCTTGGCAAAGAACAAAGTTTCGACCGACGCGCCCACCGCCTTCAGGCGGCTCGCCAGCCGGTCTGACTGGCCGAGCAGCGGGTCGCCATTGCCCGCGGTGATAAAGGCGGGCGGAAAATCGCGCGTCACATGATCGGGCAGCGCCATCAGCCGGAACTTTGGATCGTCCATCGCGTCGCGCTTGCCGCCATAGGCCCAGACGACGGCGCGCAGGAACGGCCCGAGCGTCCCGTCGAGATTGAGCATCGTCACGTCGTGCGCGCCGCAAAAGAGAATGGCGCCCTTGATCCGGTCGGGCTCGACCGCGGGCGCGATCCCCACCGCCTTTGCATAGGCGGGGTTGGTCGCGAGCGTGGCGACTTGCGCCGCAATCTGCGCGCCCGCGCTGTCGCCGCCGATCAGGATCTGCTCGGGGTCGATCCCGTAGCGCGCCGCGTTGGCGACCACATAGCCGAGTGCCTTGTTGGTTTGCCGGATCGGGGTCGGATAACGCGCTTCGGGGGCGATCGTGTAATCGACGGTGATCGTGACGAACCCTTGGGCGGCGAGGATCTTCAGATATTCGGCGACGATCCGGCGGTTGCCCGATACGAAGCCGCCGCCATGCACCCAGATGATTGCGGGTTGCGGCGCGGTCGCCTCTTTCTGGCGAAAGATGTCGAGCAACGCGTCGGGATCGGCGGGATCGTAGCGGAGCGCCGCAATCGTCTCGACGTCGGCCGGTACCTTGGGCAGCAGCTTCGCGCTCGCCGCGTCCGACCCCGAATCGAACAGCGCGCGGATCGCCCAGATGGCGGGCTGCGGGGTGATATAGCTGACCGTCAGCCACAGCGCGGCGACGATCGCAGCAAGCGCCAGGACAATGCGAATGAACCAGCGCAGCATCGCGCGTCCCCTTCCGCGGGCTCAGCCCTCCGCGCGCGGTAAGGGCAGCAGGTCGAAATGCATCACATCCTCGCGCGCGCCGAGCTTGGTGTATAGCGCAACCGCGGGGTCATCGCCATAGTCGGCCTGCACGAACACCGCCCAGGCGCCGATGTCGGCGGCGATGTGCTGGAGTTCGGCGATCAGCGCGCTGGCAATGCCGCGGCGGCGGTGCGCCGCATCGACCGCGAGGTCGTAGAGATAGATTTCGCTGCGCGCGGCTTCGAATTTGGGCAGTTCATAGGCCGTCAGCCCGCCGACGATAGCGCCGTCAATCTCGGCGACGAGCAGGATGTTGCCGTCCTTGGCCAGCTGGCGCGCGAGCCAGACGTCATCGGGCTGATCGATGCGATAGGTGGCGGGGTCGTCGAACGCGGCGCCATAGACGCCGTTGAGCGCCCGCATCGCCGCCACGTCGGCGGGGCCAAGGCGCCGGATGATCATGTTCGTCTCCATCGCTCGACCGCCTGCCAGCCCAGCCATGCCGCGAGCGGCACGCCGACCGCGCCGAGCATCAGCAATTCGGTCGAGGTGCGCTCAACCGCTGCGGCGCCGATCGCGGCATAGACGACGCCAACGCCCAGATTGCCGAGCGCCACGGCGGTCAGATAGCGGCCAAATGCCATATCGGCGACGCCCGCCGCGATCGGCGCCAGTTCGCACAGGATCGGCACCGGGCGCGAGATGATCAGCGTGACCGGCCCCGCGCGTTCGGCCAGCCGGTGCGCGCGCTCCAGATCAGCTGCGCCAAGCAGCCGCGCCGCGAGCGGGCGCGCGGCCCAACGGCCAAGCGCATAGCCCGCGATGCTGCCGCCCATCAGCCCCAGCCAGATGACCAACGTGCCGATCGCAAACCCGAAGGCCGCGCCCGCCAGCGTGTTGGTCACGCCGTTGGGGACGGGCAGGAACACGTCGAGCGTCAGCGCGGTGACGATCAGCGCAGCCGCGGCGACGGGGCGCTGGTCGGCGGCGGCCAGCACCCGCTCGCTGATCGCAGCAAATTCTTCGCGAAAGATCAGCGGGACGCCGACCACGATCGCCAGCAGGGCGATGATCGTCAGCCAGCGACGAAGCGGGGAGGGGCTTGGCGAAGGGCTTTCGGCCATCGCTCTGTCTAACGCGTCAGCCGCGATAGTCGATGGCAAGCTTGCCCGCCGCCGCGACCGCAGCCGCGCGTGCGTCGTCGGTCGTACCGCCCGCGACCCGCGCCAGCGTCACGCCCATGCGGCGGTACGGGCGGGTGACCGGCTTGCCAAAGATGCGGGCGTCGACCGAGGTGTCCGTGTCGGGCGCGGTGAGCGCGTCGGCGAGCCCGCTGATCGCGAAATCGCTCGCGTCACGGTCGGCCAGCAGCACCGCGCTCGCGCTGGCATCGGGGACGGCGATGGCCGGGATCGGCAGGCCGAGAATGGCGCGCGCGTGGAGGTCGAATTCGGACAGGCTCTGCGAAATCAGCGTCACCATGCCGGTATCGTGCGGGCGCGGCGAGAGTTCGGAGAAGATGACCGCGTCGCCCTTGACGAAAAATTCGACGCCAAAGATGCCATGGCCCCCGAGGGCGTCCACGACCTTCGTGGCCATATCCTGCGCGCTGGCGAGCGCGGCATCCGACATGGCCGCGGGCTGCCAGCTCTCGCGGTAATCGCCGCGTTCCTGTCGGTGACCGATCGGCGGGCAAAAGGCGACGCCGTCCTTGTGGCGGACAGTCAGCAGCGTGATTTCATAGTCGAAGTCGATGAACGCCTCAGCGATCACGCGCAGCCGGTCGCCGCGCATTCCGGCGGCGGCATAGTCCCACGCTGCATCGATGTCGGCTTCGCCTTTTACGGTGCTCTGGCCCTTGCCCGACGACGACATCACCGGTTTGACCACCAGCGGAAAGCCGATGCGCGCTGCGGCGGCGCGCAGTTCCTCACGCGATTCGGCATATTCGAAGGTCGAGGTGGTGAGGGCGAGCTCGCTGGCGGCCAGGTCGCGGATCGCGTCGCGGTTCATCGTCAACTGCGCGGCGCGCGCCGAGGGGACGACGTGAAAACCTTCGGTCTCGACCTCGGCCAGGATCTCGGTGCGGATCGCCTCGACCTCGGGGACGATATGGTCGGGCTGGTGCTTTGCGATCGCGGCGCGTAGCGCGTCGCCGTCGAGCATCGAAAAGACTTCGAAGGCGTCGGCGACCTGCATCGCAGGCGCGCCGTCATAGCTATCGCAGGCGATCACGCGGCAGCCGAGCCGTTTTGCCGAAATCACGAATTCGCGGCCAAGCTCGCCCGAACCGAGCAGCAGGATGGTGGCGGTGGGGGTCATGGCAGGCTCCGGGCTCGAGAGATTTCGTCCCCCCTAATCGCAGCCGCGGGGATTCGCCAGCGCTCGCCGGTCAGCGCGGCCAGACGTCGGTGTCGTGGTCGGGGTGCTGGTGATTGCTCGCCTGGATCGCACCGACATAGGCGGCCATCGTTTCCTCGGTCGTGCCTTCGGCCTTGATCGGCAGATGATCGAACAGCGGCAGCTGTGCCTCGACGCCGAACTGGACGCGCGGCGGGAATTGCGCCGGGTTGTCGAACGAGCCGGTGGTCAGGTTGATGTGCTTGCTATCGTGATAGTCGTAGAGCAGCGGCGTGCCGCAATCGCGGCAATAACCCCGCATCGCCTTGTCCGAACTGGCGAAGGTCGCGGGTGTTCCGCGGGTCCATGTGATGGCATCGCGCGGGACGCCGATCAGCGCGATGAAGAAATTGCCCGCCGCCTTCTGGCACATCCGGCAATGGCAGATGTGCGACGTGTCGAGCACCGCGGTCACATGATAGCGCACCCCGCCGCATTGGCAGCCGCCCGAGGCCTGGGTTTCGATCCGGTCCATGCCGCGATGCTATCAAGGGCGGCGCAGTCTCGCAACCGCGCCGCCCTGGCGGGTCAGGCGCCGAAGCGCTCGATCACCTCGGCCAGCGGGACATGGCCGCGGAACGCGCCGCTTCCCGTCACGCTGTCGCCGCTCTCCAGCGCGGTGGCAAAGATCACTGCGGGGTCGGCCTCAAGCCGCGCGCGCAAGGCGGCGAGCTTTGGCCAGCGTGCCGGGTCGGCGACCTCGTGAAACTCCAGCCAGCGCGCGACGCCGATGAACAGCGCGTCGGCCAGTGTCGGGCGGTCGCCGACCAGATACGGGCTATCGCCTACCATCGCTTCGAGCTTGTCGTGGCGTGCGATGACCCCTTCCTTGCCAAATTCGCGCATCGACGCTTGGAGCGCCGGGCGCGGCGGGTCCATTTCGAGTGCGACCCAGAGCGGATTGAAGGCGCCGGTGAAGCCGCTGTTGATGAACGCCATGATCTGGCGCATCCGGTCGCCGTCCGCCGACAGCGGATCGGGGCTGATCCGGCGTTCGTCATCGCGCGCGGCAAACCAGTGCGCGATCGCCATGGTTTCGGTGATAACGCGGCCTTCGTCGGTGATCAATGCCGGGGTTTCGTGCCGCGCGTTGATGCGGGCGTAAGATGGCTCGCGCATTTCGCCGAGCATGTCGACGCGGGACAGGCGATAGGGCTTGCCCAGCCATTCGAGGGCCGCAACAAGGCCCATGGAACTTCCCAGCGGGAAGCCATAGATAAGGATCGGTTCCAATGTATTGCTCCATTTTCTTGAGGGGGAGCTGCGCAGCGATTTTCGATATAGGGCGTCGTTTTCGTGCGTAAATTACGCACCTTTTTGTAACCATGAGGGTCGTGATGAAGAATCTGGTTTCGCGCTGTCCGATCGAGGAAGTGATGCAGGTGCTGAGCGGGCGCTGGCCGACATTGCTGATCTATTATCTCAGCGACGGCACGAAGCGGTTCAGCGACCTGCAACGCGACAATCCGACGATCTCGCACAAGATGCTGACCATGGAACTGCGCAAGCTGGAAGACGCAGGGATCGTCCGCCGCACCGAGTTCGAGGGCTACCCGCGGCGGGTCGAATATGACCTGACGGCCGAAGGCGAAAGACTTGTCCCGCTGATCGATGCGCTCGGCGACTGGTGGGACGGCGTTAACGGAGCAGAGGGATCCTCGGCCGACGCAGCAATCATGTTCTAGTGCAACATCCTTGTGTGGCCGATTGCAAGGCGGCTGCGTATAGCGGCGGCGAGGGACAGAGGGAGGATCAACAATGCTCGATAATTTGCCGCAGATTTTGTTGCGGCATCGCCGCGCCGTGGGCCTGCTTGCCATCCTGATCGCGGCTTTGACCTGGGTCGTCGATCTGACCGACCTTGTCTATGCGTGTCCCTATTGCCGTAGCCAGCGCACGGTCATCGGATTGCTCGGACTGTTGCTGATGTTGCCAAATCCCGCGCACTGGCTGATCCGCTATCTTTCTGCGGTGTTTGCGGTGTTCGGCTTGTCGGTCGGCGCCACGCAGCATTTTCAGGGCTGGATGCGGATCATGCGCGGCGAGTTCGAGTGGGGCGAACAATGGTATGTGAACGCCTGGATGCTGTCGGGTTTCGCCCTGTTCATCATCGTGGGTCTGTTGCTGCTGATCTGGAGCTGGCGGCCCGGTCAGCCTGCGGCCACCTGACCGGTCAGACGGTCACTCCCACTCGATCGTCCCCGGCGGCTTCGACGTATAGTCATACACCACGCGGTTGATGCCCTGTACCTCGTTGATGATGCGCGTTGCGCAGCGGCTGAGGAAGCTGGCGTCGAACGGATAGATGTCGGCGGTCATGCCGTCGGTCGAGGTGACGGCGCGCAACGCGCAGACATGGTCGTAGGTGCGCCCGTCGCCCATCACGCCGACCGTCTTGACCGGTAGCAGCACCGCGAACGCCTGCCAGATTGCATCGTACAGCCCGGCATTGCGGATCTCGTCGAGATAGACGGCGTCGGCCTTGCGCAGGATGTCGCAGCGATCCTTCGACACTTCGCCGGGGATACGGATCGCGAGGCCGGGGCCGGGGAAGGGGTGGCGGCCGACAAAAATATCGGGGAGTCCCAGCTCCTTGCCGAGCAGTCTGACCTCGTCCTTGAACAATTCGCGCAAGGGTTCGACCAGCGCCATCTTCATGCGTGCGGGCAGGCCGCCGACATTGTGGTGGCTCTTGATCGTCACGCTCGGCCCGCCGGTGAACGATACGCTTTCGATGACGTCGGGGTAGAGCGTACCCTGCGCCAGGAAGTCGGCACCGCCCAGCTTCTGGGCTTCTTCGTCGAACACATTGATGAATTCGCCGCCGATGAACTTGCGCTTCGCTTCGGGATCGGTGACTCCGGCGAGGCCCGCCATGAAGCGTTCCTCGGCGTCCACGACAACCAGCGGGATATTATAATGGTCGCGGAACAGCCGCTCGACTTGTTCGCGCTCGTTCATCCGCAGCAGGCCGTGGTCGACGAAGACGCAGGTCAGCTGCTCACCGATCGCTTCGTGGATCAGCACCGCGGCGACCGCGCTGTCGACGCCGCCCGACAGGCCGCACAGGACGCGTTTGTCGCCAACCTGCGCGCGGATTTCGGCGATCTTGGTGGCGCGGAATTCGGCCATCGTCCAGTCGCCGCTGCACCCGCAGACGTGGCGAACGAAATTGGCGATCAGCTTGGCGCCGTCGGGGGTGTGGACGACTTCGGGGTGGAATTGGGTGCCGTAATAGCGCCGTTCGTCATCGGCGATCAGCGCGAAGGGCGCGCCGTCGCTGACCGCGACGATGCGGAAGCCGGGGGCAAATTCGGTGACCTTGTCGCCGTGGCTCATCCACACCTGATGCCGCTCGCCGACCTCCCACAATCCGTCGAACAACACGCAGGGTTCGGTGACGGTCAGGAAGGCGCGGCCAAACTCGCCGTCGCGCTCGCCGTCGGCGCCGCCGGGTTCGACGCGGCCGCCAAGCTGCTGGCTCATCACCTGCTGCCCGTAACAAATGCCCAGGATCGGCAGCCCGCTGTCGAACACCGATTGCGGGGCGCGCGGGCTGCCGTCGGCGGGAACCGAGGCGGGGGAGCCGGAGAGGATGACCCCTTTGGGCTGCATGCGTTCAAGCGCGGCTTCGGCCTGCGTGAAGGGGACGATCTCGCTGTACACCCCCGCTTCGCGGACGCGGCGGGCGATGAGCTGGGTCACCTGGCTGCCAAAATCGATGATCAGGATCGATTCACCGGTATCGGACTTCGGCGCGGCGGATGTGTCTGGAGTCGGCATGGCTGGCCGATAAGGGCAGCGCGCCATGCTGTCCAGCGGTCGATATGGCCCGTTGGTGGAACTGGAATGGCCTCGACACATTGTTGCGACAATTGCGACATAAATGAACCGCCGACAAAGATGCGCGTCAGCAGGGGTTCAGTCCCTGCGCGCCAATAAGAAGCAAGAAAAACAAAAGGCTCTCCCCCAATGATCGATCCCCGCCTCTCCCTTTCCACGCGCGCCTTGCTGTTCACGGCCAGCGCGGCGCTCGCCTGGCCCGCGATGGCCGAGACCGAAGCCGCGCCCGTCAGCGCCGCCGTCACGGCGGTCGCCGACCAGCCGTCGGCACCGGTCGTCAGCGCGTCGAGCGATCCCGAGGATGATTATGACGACATCGACGGCGATGAAATCGTCGTCACCGCGCCGCGCCTTGCGGGACAGCTGGAAACCGACATCAAGGCCGAGGCCGAGCTCGATGAGGCGGCGATCGCCAGCTATGGCGTGTCGAACGTCTCCGAACTGCTCGAGGCGCTCGCGCCGCAGACGCGATCGGGCCGCGGGCGCGGCGGCGGGCGGCCGATCATCCTGATCAACGGGCGCCGCATCGGCGGTTTTGGCGAAGTGCGCAATTTGCCGCCCGAAGCCATCGCCAAGGTCGAGATCTTCCCCGAAGAGGTCGCGCTGCAATATGGCTATTCGGCCGATGAGCGCGTCGTCAACATGGTGCTCAAACCCAATTTCCGGCAAGTCGCGGTCGAAGCCGAGGGCGGCATTCCGACCCAGGGTGGACGGTTCCAGAGCGAGGTCGAAGGCAGTTTTCTGGCGATCGGCGAAAATGGCCGCGTCAACATCAACGCAGGCTGGGAACAGTCGACCATGCTCACCGAGGACGAGCGCGGGCTGGGGCCGGCGACGCGCAGCCTGCTGCCCGAAAGCGATACCTATCTGATCGACGCGACGATCCAGCGCAGCCTGAACAAGGTGACCGATGCGTCGATCAATCTCCGTCTCGACCAGACCGATAGCCTGTCGTTCCTCGGTCCCATCGTTGCGGGCGGCGACGTGCCGCTGGAGCGCGACAGCCGCAGCCGCAACCTGACGACGACCGCCAGCGTCAACGGGATGCTGGGTGATTGGCGTTGGGCGCTGTCGGGCAATTATGGCGACGCCGATCAGCGCACCTTCACCGACCGGGTGACGGGCGCGCGCGACCGGTTCGACAGCAGCCAGCAAAGCTTTGGCGGTAGCGCCAACCTGTCGGGGACGGTGACCGAAGGCTGGGCGGGACCGATCCGCCTGTCGATGACCGGCAGCTATACGGGACTGCGCTTCGACAGCCGGTCCGAACGCTCGGGCCTGATCACGACCACCGACCTGGGGCGCGATACGCCCAGTGTATTTGGCTCGCTGACGGTGCCGTTGCTCGATCCCGAATATGAGGTCGGCAACATCGGCCGCGTCTCGCTGACACTGAGCGGGCAGGTTGCCAATCCCAGCGATTTTCAGGCGCTGAAAAATTGGGGTGCCAACCTCAATTGGGGCGTAACCGACAATCTGTCGCTGATCGCCAGCTTCAACAGCGACGAGGCGGCACCGGGCATCCAGCAGCTTGGCGCCGCGCCGCTGGTCACCCCCGCGGTGACCTATTACGACTTTGCCACCGGGCAGACGGTCGAGATCACGACGACGACGGGCGGCAATCCTTTCCTGCTGGCCGAACAGCGCCGCGACCTGAAACTCGGACTCAATTGGGAAGTGCCGATGGTCGAAGGGCTGCGCCTGTCGGTCAACTACAACCGCAACAAGAGCAACGACACGTCGAACAGCCTGCCGCTGCTCACGCCCGAGATTGAGGCGGCGTTTCCCGACCGGGTGACGCGCGATGCCAATGGCGTATTGATCGCGCTCGACCAGCGACCGGTCAATTTCGACCAGGTCGAAAATTCGCAAATTCGCTGGGGGCTGAACTTCGGCAAGAGCTTTGGTCAGCCGGATCAGGCCGGGCGTCCTGGCGGTCGACCGGGCGTTGGCGCGGCCGGGCC
>JAFAGN010000224.1 GCA_023422695.1 Pseudomonadota bacterium | reverse complement strand
CCCCTCCCCATCGCTTCGCGACAGGGAGGATCAAAAAATTTCACCGTCCAACCTGCCCCGCCTTATCCCGCAAATCCGCCGCCGCCTGCCGATTGCCACGCTTTTCCAGCAGGTCGGCGTAAAATGTCATGATCCCGGCGTTCAACGGCTGCAGCCGATAAGCGCGATCGATCAACGCCAGCGCGCGAGCCGCGTCGCCCTTGGCCGCCCACGCCCGCGCCAGTTCGCGCAGGATCACCGCATCGCGGTTGCCGATCCGCCCGCGCACGCGCTCGAAATGCGCGATGGCTTCGTCCCAATGTTCGATATCCATCGCCAGATGCCCGGCCAGCCGGTCGGCCGCGATGCTCGATGGCTGGCTGTCGCGCAACGCCAGGATCGCGGCGCTGGACCCGGCGGTGTCGCCGGCGCGGAACAGCGCATTGGCCAGCCGCAGCGTCGTTCGCTCGCCCGCATCCAGATCACGCGCGGTGCGATATGCCTGCACCGCGACATCGAACCGCCCCGCAGCCATCGCCGCGTCGCCCAGCAGGATATGCGCGTCGGCAACCCCGCGGTTCGCATCGCGTAGCCGCACCGCGCGCGCTAAGCCCCGTTCGCTGTTGCCGCGCAGGATGTCGGCGCCGATCGCCGGAATCGCGATGCCCGGATTCAGCGGCTGCGCATCCGCCGCCTGGCTCAACACCCCATAGTCGTAGTCGGCAGCAAAGGGGAGCGCTTCGCCGCGCGTCAGCGCCGCCGCGCGCGCCAGATAATCGGTCGCCACGCCGCGCCGGTCCAGCTCGCTCGCCGCGCGCGCCGCCAGCAGCAGCGACCAGCTATCGGCATCGTCGCGGGTCACGATGGGCAACAACGCCTCGATCGCGCCATCGGCGTCGCCATCGCCCCAATTTGCCGCGGCCAGCACGCGGCGCGCAGTAAAGTTATGCGGCTGCTCGACCAGCAGCCGGTCGGCCCATGTCGCCGCCACCGCCTCGCCGCCCAGTTCGAGCTCGACGACGGCGCTGAGCAGCATAAACCCCGGGAGGTCGTCGATCTCCCCGCGCGTGCGCTGGAGCAAGCTGCGCGCCAGCCGGTAATTGTCGGCCCGCGCCGCCAGCACGGCTTGCAGATAATAGATGCGCGGGTTGCCCGGCACGATCGTCGCGGCATGACGCAGCGCGGTCAGCATTTCGCGGTAGCGCCCCAGATCGCCCAAGGTTGCTGCCTGATCGATCAGCGCATCGGCATTGTCCGGATCGGCGGCCAGCGCCTGGTCGTACCAGGGCAGCGACGCCTTCAATCCCTGTTCGGTGCGGATCAGATTGGCCTTGTACGCCAGCGCGGCACTGTTCGCCTTGTCCAGTTCGATCGCGAAATCGACCGCATCGCGCGCGCCCGCTGTGTCCGCGCTGGCGTCCCGAAAACGTGCGACATCGACCCACAAGGCCGAATTGCGCGGCATCTCGCGCACCGCCCGGTCATAGGCATCGCGCGCCGCGACCAGATCGCCGTTCGACAGATGGACGTCGCCCGCGACCCACGCCGCCTCGCCGACCATCTCCGGAATGATCGCGCCGTCGTCGATGGTTTCCAGCGCGCGCTGGCCCTCGCCTTGCATCGCAAAAGCGCGTGCCAGCAAGGGTCGCAGCGCCGCAGCATTGCCCCCCGCCGCGAGCGCGCCATTCACGGCCGCTTCCGCACCCACGCCATCCCCCAGCGCGATCGCGACACGCGCCAGTTCGACGCGCTCGGCAATGGCCTGCGGGTTATCGGCGATCGCATCCTGCAATTCGGCGCGGCGCTCCACAAACGCCGCGCGCGGCGCATCCAAAGCCGCGTCGCCGCATCCGGCCAAGGGCAACGCCAGCAACAGTGCGCCGATCCAGAAACGGCGAAGGCCCATTCAGGCCTGCATCCGATATTGCTTGAGCAAATCATACAGAGTCGGGCGGCTGATCCCGAGCAGCTTGGCCGCCGCCGAGATATTCCCCTCGCTCTGCGTCATCGCGCGGCGGATCGCGACGCGGTCGGCGGCTTCGCGCGCGCTGCGCAGATTGAGCCATGCTTCCTCGCCGTCAGCCGCACCGGCGTTTGCCAGATCGAGGTCGTCCTTGGCAACCAGCTTGCCGTCGGCCATGATCACCGCGCGCTTGATGCGGTTCTCCAGCTCGCGGACGTTGCCGGGCCAGCGCCCCTCGTCGATCGCCTGCAATGCGTCGGGGGCAAAGCCGCGCACCGCCGGGTTCATCTCGGGCGCATATTGATGCAGGAAATGCCGCGCCAGCAGCACCGCGTCGCCGGGACGCTCGGCGAGCGATGGGATTTTCACCACCATCTCGGCGAGCCGGTAATAGAGGTCGTCGCGGAAGCTTTGCTCGGCAATCATCGCGTCGAGATCGCGGTGCGTCGCGCAAACGATCCGGGTGTCGACCGCGATCGGCTTGCGCCCGCCGATCCGCTCGATCGTCCGCTCCTGCAAAAAGCGCAGCAATTTGACCTGCAGCGGTAACGGAATGTCGCCGACTTCGTCGAGAAACAAGGTGCCGCCATGCGCCAGCTCGATCTTGCCCTCGGTCGTCTTGACCGCTCCCGTGAACGCACCCTTTTCATGCCCGAACAATTCGCTTTCGAGCAGATTTTCGGGGATCGCAGCGCAGTTGATCGCGACAAACGCGCCGTCACGCCGTCCGCTCGCTTCGTGCAGCCCGCGCGCCAGCAATTCCTTGCCGGTGCCGCTGGCGCCGAGCAGCATGACCGACACATCGAGGTTCGCGACGCGTTCGATCGTCCGCGCGACCTTTTGCATTTCGGGCGCCCCGGTGATCATGCCGCCGAGGACACGGTTGTCGCTGCTCCCCTGCTCGGCCAGCCGGGCGTTCTCGACCTCGAGTTCGCGAACGTGAAAGGCGCGCCGCACGATCAGGCCCAGTTCGTCGATATCGATCGGCTTCTGGTAAAAGTCCCACGCGCCATTGGCGATCGCCGCTAGCGCGCTCGCGCGCTCGCCATGCCCCGACACCACGACGACCTTGGTATCGGGCTTTGCTTCCAGGATCGCCGACAGCGTGCGAAACCCCTCGCGCGTCCCGTCGGGATCGGGCGGCAGCCCCAGGTCGAGCGTCACCACCTCTGGTTCCTCGGCGCGCAGCAATTCGATCGCTGCGTCATGGTCGCCCGCGATCAGCACCTGATAATCCTCATACGCCCATTTGAGCTGCGCCTGCAGCCCGGGATCGTCCTCGACCACCAGCAATTTGCGGATCTTGGCGCCGCTGTCGCTCATTGCGATGCTACTTTCATCATGGGGGTGTCGGCGTCGGCTCCGGCATCGGCCAGCGGCAGCCACAGCGTGAAACTGCTGCCTTTGCCCGGCTCGCTGTCGACGTCGATCGCGCCGCCGATGGCCTGCGCGATGTTGAGCGCCTCGAACGCGCCCAGCCCGAACCCGCCATCCTTGGTCGACACAAAGGGTTTGAACAATTCGTCACGAATGAAGGCGCGCGTCATACCGCTGCCCTGGTCGATCACGTCGATGCGCACGCGGCCATGCTCGGCAACCGCGACGACTTGCACCGGCGCCCCGGGTTCCGAGGCGTCGATCGCGTTCGCGACCAGATGCTGGACGATCTGCCGTACCGATGCCGCATCGCCCCACGCCGCCAGCCCCGCCTGACACCCGACGAAAAGCGCGCAGCGCGGCCTTACCTCCGCGGCGACATCACTCAGGATCGGCTCGATCAGTACCCGCGACGCTTCGGCTGCGGCGCCGCGCGCGCGCGGCGCCAGTCGGACGAGCAGGTCGCTCAGCCGCCCCGCCGAAATCTTCAGCGTTTCGACCATGTCGGCGCGAAATTCGGGATTGTCGGCATGGCGCTCGGCATTGCGCGCGAGCAGGCCGATTTGGCTCGCCAGATTTTTGATGTCGTGCATGATGAAGGCAAAGCGGCGGTTGAACTCGTCGAACCGCCGCGCTTCGGACAGCGCCTCCTGGCTCTTGGATTCGGCCAGATAGCTCGCCGCCTGCTGCCCCGCGATGCGCAGCACGTCCAGATCTTCCCAATCCAGCGCGCGCGACACCGGCGGACGGTGCAGCACGACAACCGCGATCATCCGCTGAAAATGCAGGATCGGCACGACGACCCACGCGCGGCTGTCGGCGATCAGCCAGTCGGGGATCGCCAGATCTTCGCCCGCCACCGCCG
Source organism: Pseudomonadota bacterium (assembly GCA_023422695.1). Classification (GTDB taxonomy): domain Bacteria; phylum Pseudomonadota; class Alphaproteobacteria; order Sphingomonadales; family Sphingomonadaceae; genus Sphingopyxis. The sequence continues at coordinate 8,338 of JAFAGN010000224.1, read as the reverse complement.
CGTCGCCGCCGCCGCGGCGCTGCGCATCCAGATCGACGATATGCCGCGTTTCCTGCAACATGAACGCCGATCGCAGCGACAGCGCCGCATCGCCGTCGTCGACGTCGACCGGCCAGCGCCATTGTTCGGCGACCCGAAAGCTGCCCCCCGCGCCCGGCAGCATCAACAGCGCGCCGGGGCTGCCCGTCAGCTCGGCCAGCGCCTTAGCGACCCGGCGATGCAGGTTGCGATCATCCTCGCCGTCGTCCCCGCCCTCGCCGCCGTCCTGCCCCAGCGTCGCGGTAAAGCGCATCCATTCGGTCCGATAATCATAGCGATGCTCGAAAAAATGCTTCGAGATCATGACCGACAGCCACGCGCGTGCGCGCGCCGATGCGATCAACAGTCCGCCCGCCCCCAGCGCGACGACCAGCGATGCCGCCTGCGCCAGCACGGCATAATCGCCGCCTACCCACCGCGCGATCGCGCCGGTCAGGCCGATAACGATCAGATAGGCGGCAGCGCCGACCAGAATGAGCGTGCGCATCGCGGCGGTGCGCGACAGGCGCATCCGCTCGCGCCCGATGTCCATCGCCGCGACGATATAGGTCGGCAGCGTCAACAGCACGACCGCGGGCAAGAGTTCGATCAGCGTCAGCGCGCGCTTGCCGGTCAGCGCACCGATCAGCTGGAGATTGAGTTCATACGCCCACAGCATCGCGAACCCGCCCGCGACCGCCATCACCGGCATCCGCAAGCCCGCGCTCGCGTGCCGGACTCCGCTGTCGACGATCAGCAGGCCGCCGGTGGCAACGACCATCGCCGCAAAGATCAGCGTCGGCGCCATCCACGGTTCCGCGGCGGCACCGGCGCGCCAATGCGCCGCGCCGCCCAGCACCAGTGCCAGCACCGCGATCGTCATCAGCATCCGCATGATCAGACGCAGCGGCCGCGACATCGGCGCTGCGACCGACCAGAAGGTTTTGCCCAGCCACCCCAGCATCGCCAGGTCGCGCAGCGTCTGCATCACAAAGGCCTGCGACGATCCTGGCCCGAACAGCGCCAGCGCCGCGCACCAGATCGCCGTCGCCGCAGCGGCCAATGTGAGCAACTGCGGCGCGGGCATCAGCACCGCCATCCGCGCTTTCGACCGTGCGAGCAGCCACAGCGTGACCGCCGAAAAGCCGACCAGCGCCAGCACCGACAGGATTTCGGAAAGCCCGCTCAGCATGGTCAGCGCGCGCCTTCTGGCCACAGCACGACGCGCACCGTCTGGAGCAGGATCAACAGGTCGAGGAAGGGCGAGTAATTTTTCGCGTAATAGAGGTCATATTCCAGCTTCACGCGCGCATCCTCGACCGAGGCGCCATAGGGATAGTTGATCTGCGCCCAGCCCGTCAGCCCCGGTTTCACCATATGCCGCTCGGCATAATAGGGCATCTTCTGCTCGAGCTCGGCGACGAAGCTCGGTCGCTCGGGACGCGGCCCGACAAAGCTCATCTCGCCCTTCAGCACGCACCACAGCTGCGGCAGTTCATCGATGCGCAGTTGACGAATGATGCGCCCGACGCGCGTGACGCGCGGGTCGTTCTCGCTCGCCCACACGGCCTGTCCCGCCGCCTCGGCATCGGTGCGCATCGACCGGATTTTATAGATGTCATAGGTTTCGCCGAACAAGCCGACGCGCGGTTGCCGGTAAAATACCGGCCCGCGACTGTCGAGCACGACGGCGATCCCGGCGACCAGGATCAAGGGCAACCCGATGACCAGCACGATCAGGCTGGCCAGAATGTCGAACACGCGTTTGCCGACCTTGGAAATCCGCTGCCCCGCCGAAAAGCCGTCCGAAAAGATCAGCCCGCTGGGATTCGTCGTCGCCAAGTCGACGCGCCCCGTTTCACGCTCGATAAAGCTCGCAATGTCGTTGACATGCACCCCCGTCGTCTTGACGCGCAGCAGGTCGTTGAGCGGCAGCGCGTTGCGCCGTTCCTCCAGCGCCAACACCACCTCGCCCGCGCGCAGCCCCACGACATGTTCGGACAGATTGGGGATCGTACCGCGCGGTACCGCGGTCCCCACCGTCTTTTCGGCGTCGCTCATCGCGACAAAGCCGACAATCTCCAGCCCGCTGCCCGGTTCGTCGGCCAGCGCCGCCAGCCGCGCGGCGCGCGGTCCGGCGCCCAGCACCAGGATACGGCGGCGAAACGCCTCGGCCCCTGCCGACTGGGTGAGCACCAGCCGGATGAGAAACAGCGCGGCAATCGCCATCACCATCGCGTACAGGCTGTTGGCGCGCCACAGCGTCGCGGTCGGCAGCAGGAACCCCAGCACCGACAGAAAGATGACGCCCAGCGAGATCGCGGCGAGCAGGCGCGCGGTCGCGAACCGCATCGATCGCAACCCCTCGTTGCCGTACATGCCGGTCGCCATCATCGCGAGCGAATTGGCCACCGCAAAGGTCGTCAGTGGCAACCAGCGCTCGACCAGCGGCCCGGCGTCGAACGCAGCCTGATTGGCATAAAGATGCCACGCCGCTTCGGCCGAGGCGAGCAGCGCGAGAAATTCGAGCAGCGCCAGCCAGACGACGGCGTGCGGCACATAATGTTTGAACAGCCGGAACATGGTAAAACGGGCAACCCTTTCGCGTCGCGCAATACTACAACCGAGGCGTCAACTGTCGGTTAATTTTACACTCACGATCCGCGCAATCGGGGATGACCTGCCCTATGCGACACGATAGACCGGCGCGATGACCAACCCAATCCAACCCGTCATATTGTGCGGCGGCGCCGGAACGCGCCTTTGGCCCGAATCGCGCGGTGACCGCGCCAAGCAATTCCTGCCGCTGACCGGCGCGCAAAGCCTGTTTCAACAGACGGTTCAGCGCACCCCCCTCGGCGCGGTGTTCCTGCCCCCGGTCATTCTTTGTGGCGACGCGCATGTTGCTGCGGTGCGCGACCAGATGGAGGCGCGCGAAGCCTCGCTGCTCGTCGAACCGATGCCGCGCAATACCGCCGCCGCGATCGCCCTCGCCGTTGCCCGCGCCGATGCCGACACGTTGCTGCTGGTCATGCCCAGCGACCATGTCATTGCCGATGTCGCCGCGTTTCACGCGGCGATCGCAAAGGGCGCGCGGCTTGCGGCGCAGGACTGGATCGTCACCTTCGGCATCACCCCCGACGCCCCCGAAACCGGCTTTGGTTATATCGCCAATGGCGCGGCGCTGGGCGACGAAGGCTTTATGGTCGACCGCTTCGTCGAAAAACCGCCGCTGTCCGACGCGCAGGCGATGCTTGCCGCAGGCGGATACAGCTGGAATGCCGGCATCTTTCTGTTCCGCGCCGGGCGGATGCGCGATGCGATGCTCACCCATTGCCGCGCTATCTTCGAAGCCGCCGATCGCGCCATCGCGGCGGGGATGTTCGACGGCGACGCGCTTTATGCCGACGCGGAGCATTTCGCTCAGGCGCCGTCGGATTCGATCGATTATGCGGTGATGGAAAGGGATGACCGCGTCGCCGTCGTGCCCGCCGCAATGGGCTGGTCGGACCTCGGCAGCTGGCAGGCGGTCCACGCCCTCGCCCCCAAGGATAATGCCGACAACGCCGTCACCGGCGACGCGTTTCTGCACGACAGCCACGGCAACCTCGTCCGCGCGGGCGGCAAGCGCGTGTCGCTCGTCGGCATGAACGACGTCGCCGTCATCGTCGATGGTGACGACATCCTCGTGATGCCCCTTGCGCGTTCGCAGGACGTGCGCGCTGCCGCCAAAGCCCGCGAATAGCAGGTCTGCCAGACCTCAACCGGTCGGCGGATCCGGTTCGTCCGCCAGCACCCGCGCCAGCAGCGCGGGCCAATCGTCGAAGCGCCAGAACCCCGGGCTCGATCGGCCGACAATCCGCGGCTCCCGGTCGGTCGGCGCAATGTCCAGATCGACCGGCGTCACTTCGGTGAGCAGGTTGCAGTCAAAGAACAGGCGCACCGATACTGCCGCGCCCGTCTCGCCCGCGCTGCCGGTGACAACCGCCAGCATCCCGTTGGACAGGCTGACCAGCGTGCCGACCGGATAAATGCCCAGGCTGTCGGCGAATTGGTCGAGCAGGTGCGGGTCGAAATGGCCGTCCCACGCCTGCATCGCGGTCAGCGCTTCGCACGGCGACCACGCCGCCTTGTACGGACGGTCGGACGTGACCGCGTCATAAACGTCACAAATGGCCCCCATGCGCGCATAGAGCGACAGCGCATCGCCCGCGAGGCCGCCGGGATAGCCCGTTCCGTCCATCTTTTCGTGATGGCGCAAACACACCTCGAACGCCGCCGCCGGAATATCCTGCGATTTCAGCAGAAAGGCATGGCCTGCTTCGGGATGAACCTCGACCGCATTGCGTTCGCACGACGTCAGTTTGCCGGGTTTGAACAGCACATCATCGGCAATCGCCACCTTGCCGACATCGTGCAGCAGCCCCGCCACCCCCAATGCCTGCACCTCGGCTTCTTCCAGCTTCAGGTGCCGGGCGAAATTTATCATCAATGCACACACCGCGACCGAGTGGAGATAGGTATATTCGTCTTTCTGCTTCAGCCGCACCAAGTCGATCATCGCGCGCGATTGGCGGGTGATCGATTTGCCGACGGCCTCGGCCAGCGATGCCATGCGCCTCGCTTCGACCGCGCGGCCCATCCGCGCTGCGCCGAACAGGTCGATCACCGCCTGTTTCGATTTCGCGATCAGCCGCTCGGCGCGGCGGCGCTCCTGTGCATAGCTTGCGGGACGCACTGGACGCTCGCGCGGCGACGACGCGAAAATCTGCGCGCGGCGCCGCTCGACCCCGCGATAGGGTGGCGCCAGGCCGCGCGCCGATTGGCGGCGGTCATCCACCGGGATGTTGGCGCCGTCGTCGCTTTGCGCCATCCGGCTGCGGCTGCGATCGACGATCACCGCGGTCACCTCGGACTCGCGGATCCGCGCCAACTGCTCGGCTGTTTCGATCAGGAACCGGCTGCGCCAGAACGGATGATCGATCCAGCGTCCGTCGAAGCCGTCGACGAACATGCCGATTTCGACCTGTTCCGGTTTGAGGTGAAGCAGCATCCATTGGGTCCCGTGCAGCTGGCGGCGACCGCCTGCCCCAACTTTAACGACCTGAAAGCAGGCAGCTTTAATCCCCGGCGAAATCGAACGCGCTGACCCCGCGCTCGCCGTCGCGGAACCGCAGCGGTCGGCCCAGCGGCGGCATCGATCGCTGGACGCAGCCAGTGCGGGTACAGCGGCGGCAGCCCAGCCCGATCGGCGTCGCGGGGGATCGCATCAGGTCGATGCCGCGCGCGGCGATCAATGGCGCCGCGACCTTCGCATCGACCCCGACGCACACCGCAAAGCGCGCAGGCGTCCCGCTCCCGGTTGCGCCCGGCGCCGCGACGCTACGGCTTTGCGTGAACCAGCGCGACCCGTCCTCGAGTTCGATCAGGTCGGCGATCACTTCGCCGGGCCGCGCAAAGGCTTCGTGGACGCCCCAGAGCGGACAACGCGCATCGCCATCGACCAGCGGCGACTGGCTCGCCCCCGCATAGCGCTTGCTCCCCTGCCCCGCGCGGTCGATCCGCAGCATGAAGAAAGGCAATCCCCGTGCGCCGACGCGCTGCAGCGTCGTCAACCGATGCGCGACCTGCTCATAACCCGCGCCAAACCGCCGTTGAAGCAGCAGCAGATCATAGCCTGTCGCATCGCACGCGCGCAGGAAACGGCCATATGGCATCATCAGCGCCGCGGCGAAATAATGGACCAGATGGCGCTCGAACAGGCGCGCCGCGGCGGCCTCGGCAAATTCGGCACCCGCGACCAGCGCGTCGATCTCGCCTTTCGCCTCGATCTGCGCCAGCGTCGCTGCGGCCTGGAACGTGCGCGATGCGGGGCGGAGCAGTTCGCTCAGCATAAGTTGCCGCGCGTGCCAGTCGAGCCAGCGCAGCCGATCGGGCATCACGTCGCTGGGCAAAATCCGGATGCCGAGCTGGTGCCGCGTCCGCAATCGCTCGGAAATCGTGCCATAAAGGTCGCCCCCCGCCAGCCGCAGTTCGTCGGCCAGCTCCTCCGCCCGCGCATCGAGATCGGCGAAGTGATTGCGCCATTTCTCGATCGCGCGGCGCACCGCGGCAACTTCGGGCGCTTCTTCCTGTAAAGCCGCGCCAGCTTCGGGCGCGGCATCGAACAGCCGCGCAAAGGCCGCCGCGGTAGTCGGCGCCGCCTGAAGCCACTCCTCGACCTCCTGCGCGCCGATTCCCAGGTCGGCGAGGCGCGGGTCGGACAGGCGGCGGCGCAGCCCCGCCGCGCCGCCCGGCACCGCATCGCCCCCCAACGTCGCGGCATCGAACCCGAACCGCTCGGCCAGCTTGACGATCACGGTGGCGCTGAGCGGCCGCTGGCCATGCTCGATCAGATTGAGGTAGCTTGGCGATATGTCCAGCGCCTCGGCCATGGCCGCCTGCGTCATCCCCGCCTCGCGCCGCACCTTGCGCACCGCTGGCCCCGCAAACACGCGCCGCTCTGCCATAGACTGTAACTTTCTTTACTAATTTACATGCCAATTTACACCTAAAGGCCATATTTCACAAATATTATTGACAAAGCTTTTCACTTTCCGCGGCAACTTCGCCAACTTCCACCCATCACCTCCGCACAAGGACAAAGACGATGGGTTATCAGGAAGACATGGCGCAGGCAGGCCGCCTCATCCGCGATTACGACGGCACCTGGGACGGCATCAGCGGCGAAAGCGTCGCCCGGATGCGCGCCCAGAACAAGTTTCGCACCGGTCTCGACGTCGCGCGCTACACCGCGCGCATCATGCGCGCCGACATGGCCGCCTATGACGCCGACCCCGCGAATTACACCCAGTCCTTGGGCTGCTGGCACGGCTTCATCGCGCAGCAGAAGATGATTTCGATCAAGAAGCATTTCGGCACCGTCAAGGGCCGCTACATCTATCTCTCGGGCTGGATGATCGCCGCGCTGCGCAGCGAATTCGGGCCGCTGCCCGACCAGTCGATGCACGAGAAAACCAGCGTTCCGGCGCTGATCGAGGAAATCTACACCTTCCTGCGTCAGGCCGACGCCCGCGAGCTCGGCATGCTGTTCCGCGATCTCGACGCCGCGCGCGCCGAGGGCGACGAGCTCAAGGCCAAGCAGGTCCAGGCCGCGATCGACAATCATGAAACGCACGTCGTGCCGATCATCGCCGATATCGACGCGGGCTTCGGCAATGCCGAGGCAACCTATCTGCTCGCGAAGAAGATGATCGAGGCTGGGGCATGCGCGCTCCAGATCGAAAATCAGGTGTCGGATGAAAAGCAGTGCGGCCATCAGGACGGCAAGGTCACCGTGCCGCACGAGGATTTCATCGCGAAAATCCGCGCCTGCCGCTACGCCTTCATGGAACTCGGCGTCGAGGACGGCATCGTTGTGACGCGCACCGACAGCCTCGGCGCGGGCCTGACCAAGCAGATCGCTTTCTCGAAGCAGCCCGGCGACCTCGGCGACCAGTATAACAGCTTCCTTGACTGCGAAGAGGTCGAAGGCGCGGGCAACCCCGGCGACGTCCTGATCAATCGCGACGGCAAGCTGATGCGCCCGAAGCGCCTGCCCTCGAACCTCTATCAGTTCCGCCCCGGCACCGGCGAAGACCGCTGCGTCATGGACTGCATCGCTTCGCTTCAGAACGGCGCCGACCTGCTGTGGATCGAGACCGAAAAGCCGCACATCGAGCAGATTGCCGGGATGGTCGACCGCATCCGCGAAGTCGTGCCCAACGCGAAGCTCGCGTACAATAATTCGCCGAGCTTCAATTGGACGCTTAATTTCCGCCAGCAGGTGTTCGACGCCTGGGAAAAGGAAGGCAAGGACCTCAGCGCCTATGACCGCGCCAAGCTGATGAGCGCCGATTATGACGCGACGCCGCTGGGCGAAGAGGCCGACAACCGCATCCGCACCTTCCAGCGCGACGCGGCCAAGCGGGCGGGCATCTTCCACCACCTGATCACCCTGCCGACCTATCACACCGCGGCGCTGTCGACCGACAATCTCGCCAAGGAGTATTTTGGGGCCGAAGCGATGCTGGGTTATGTCAAGGGTGTCCAGCGCGCCGAAATCCGCCAGGGCATTGCCTGCGTCAAGCACCAGAATATGAGCGGAAGCGACATCGGCGACGATCATAAGGAATATTTCGCCGGCGAAGCGGCCCTCAAGGCCGCGGGCAAGGACAATACGATGAACCAGTTCGCCGCATAAACGAGTTCGGCGCGCGCGGCCCGGTGGCCCCCCTGGGGGCACCCCGGTTGGTGGGGGGGGGGGGGGCCCCCCCCCCCC
>JAFAGN010000191.1 GCA_023422695.1 Pseudomonadota bacterium | reverse complement strand
CGGGGGGGGGGGGCGTGGGCCCCCCGCGCCGCGCTATCGGCCCCTCCGTCAGCCCCTACGGGGCTGCCACCTCCCCATTGCTGCGCAACAGGGAGGATTTTAGCCATTATGCGTTGCGCTCCACGCGCCCATCGCGCTCCACGTCTCGGCTCCGCCGCTGACCGTGCAGCCCTTTTCGCCCGCGGCGATATGCCCGATGCGGAACACTGTCTCGCCTGCGGCTTCGAGCGCCGCCGTCACTTCGGCGACATCGCCTTCGGCCACGACCACCGCCATGCCGATCCCGCAATTGAACGTCCGCGCCATTTCCTCGGGCTCGATATTGCCCTGCGCCTGCAGGAACGCCATCAACCGCGGCTGGTCCCACGCGTCGGCATCGACATGCGCGTGCAGGGTTTTCGGCAGGACGCGCGGGATATTTTCGAGCAGCCCGCCGCCGGTAATATGCGCCAGCGCGTGGATCTTGCCGGTATTCACCAGCGGCAACAGGCTTTTCACATAGATGCGCGTCGGCGCAATCAGCGCGTCGATCAGCAGGATATTCTGGTCGAACAGGGCCGGGCGATCGAGTTTCCAGCCCTTGTCGGCGGCGAGGCGGCGCACGAGCGAGAAGCCGTTCGAATGGACACCCGAGGACGCGAGGCCCAGGATGACGTCGCCGGCGGCGACCTTGTCGGCGGTCAGCACCTGGTCGCGCTCGACCGCGCCGACGCAAAAACCGGCAAGATCGTAATCGCCGTCCGAATACATTCCGGGCATTTCGGCAGTTTCGCCGCCGATCAGCGCGCAGCCGGCCTGTTTGCACCCCTCGGCAATGCTCGCGACCACTTGCGTGGCGACGTCGTTGTCGAGCTTGGCGGTGGCATAATAATCGAGGAAAAACAGCGGCTCGGCGCCCTGCACGATCAGGTCGTTGACGCACATCGCGACCAGATCGATGCCGACCCCGTCGTGGCGCCCCGATTCGATCGCGAGTTTCAGCTTGGTGCCGACCCCATCATTCGCCGCGACGAGCAGCGGATCGTTGAATCCCGCCGCCTTCAGGTCGAAAAAGCCCCCGAAACCACCAAGGTCGGCATCGGCACCGGGACGTCGCGTGGCTCGGGCGAGCGGGGCGATGGCACGGACCAGCGCATTGCCGGCGTCGATCGACACCCCGGACTGGGCATAAGTGTAAGCGGCGGGCTGGTTGTGCTTGGAATCCATGGCACGCGCGACTAACGGTTCCAGCCGAGAAATGCCATGATTTCCTTGTCGGGGTCCGACAGATTTCCTCGTCGGGGTCCGACAGATTTCCTTGTCCGCGCGTGCGCTTTTGGGCAGAGCATAGAGAAGAGATGATTTCCACCGCTCCCCTTCCGTTCGCCCATCGGTTCCAGTTCGCTGCGCTCCCGCGCGATAATCGCTGGCTCGCGCTTTTCGGCCTCTTCTTCGCGATCCTGCTCGTCGGCGTCGTCGAAGGACAGATCAGCCGTGGCAATCGCGGCATCACCCCAATCAACAGCAGCGGCGATTTCCTGGCGAGCGGCATATTGGTCGACGTTACCGGCGACAATGCCGACGACGCGCGCACCAAGGGCTGGCGCGAGGCGCAGCGCAAGGGCTGGGCGCAGCTTTATCGCAAGCTCAACGGCAGCGACGGTCCTGCGCTCGGCGATTCGGTGCTCGACGGCATCGTCACCTCGATCGTCGTCGAACAGGAACAGATCGGCCCGCGCCGCTATGTCGCGCGGCTGGGCGTCCAGTTCGACCGCGTCCGTGCCGGACAGATATTGGGGGTCAGCGGCCGCACGCTCCGCTCGCCGCCCTTGCTCGTCATCCCCGTCTATTCGATCGACGGCATTCCGCAGGTGTTCGAACAGCGCAGCGCCTGGCAGCGCGCCTGGGCCGAATATAATACCGGGCAAAGCGCGATCGATTATGTCCGCACCGCGGGCACCGGCGCTGATACCTTGCTGATCAACGCGGGGCAGACCGGGCGCCGCGGGCGCGTGTGGTGGCGCGTCATCCTCGACCAATATGGCGCCGCCGACGTGCTGACCCCGATCGCGCGGGTCGAATACAGCTATCCCGGCGGGCCGATCAAAGGCACTTTCACCGCGCGTTTCGGCCCCGACAGCAAGCTGATCTCCAGCTTCACGATGACCGGACCCAGCCCGGCGGCGCTGCCCGACATGATGGAAAAGGCGGTCGCGCGGATGGACCGCATTTATATCGACGCGCTAACCGCGGGCGTGCTGAGGACTGACACCTATCTCGTCCTCGAAAAACCGGTCGAACCCGAAGATTTGCCGGAAGAGGTAGCGTCCGATGCGGAAGCGTTGCCCAGCGAAACCGACAGCAGCGTGCCGACAACGCCGACGGTCGGCACCCAAAGCTTTACCGTTCAATATAGTTCGCCCGACGTCGAATCGGTCACCGCGACCGAACGCGCGGTGGGCGGCATCGCTGGGGTTCAGTCGGCATCGACCACGAGTCTGGCGCTGGGCGGCACATCGGTGATGCGCGTGACCTTCCGCGGCGACCTTGCCGCCCTCAGCGCGGCGCTGGCGGCGCGGGGCTACAAGGTGCAGGAGGGCGGCAGCACGCTGCGGATCAGCCGCTGATGGCGCGCGCCACCAGCCAGATCGCGCTGCCGCTCGATTGGAGCGCCGGGGGCCATAACGATGGGCCGCTGATTGTCGGGACCAGCAACGCCGACGCGATCCGCTATCTGCGCCACGTCGCGACCTGGCCGGTGCGGACCGCCGTGCTGACCGGCCCGCGCGGGTCGGGGCGCAGCCTGATCGGGCGGATATTCGCCGCAGAAACCGGCGGGCGGGTGATCGATGGGCATGGCAGCGCGCCCGAAGAAGAAATTTTCCACGCGTGGAATGCTGCGCAATCGTCGAACGTCCCGCTGCTGATCATCGCCGATGCGCCGCCGACCGAATGGGGCATTGCGCTGCCCGATCTAGTGTCGCGGCTGCGGGCGGTCCCTGTGCTGACGATCGCCGAGCCCGACGATTGCCTTGCCCGCGATCTGATCGAGGCGCTGTTTGCGCAGCGCGGGATTGCGCTGGCGCCCGAGGTGGCCGCCTATATCGTCCCGCGGATGGAGCGCAGCTATGCGATGCTCCACCGCATCGTCGCGGCGCTCGATGCCGCCTCGCTCGAACAGGGGAGGCGCGTTGGCATCCGTCTTACGCGTGAAACATTACTGTCACAGGGGCTGATCGATCCCGATCTCCTCGAACGGCAGGATGGAACGATATGTCGATAGCCGGTGGGCCTCTTCGCGCCGACAATGACGCCAATACGGGGCTCCCGTCCTTCGGCCCCGAACGCTTTTTCAATCGTGAACTGAGCTGGCTGGCGTTCAACCGCCGGGTGATGGAAGAAGCGCGCAATCCCGCGCATCCGCTGCTCGAACGCCTGCGCTTCCTGTCGATTTCGGGCAGCAACCTCGATGAATTCTTCATGGTCCGCGTGGCCGGGCTGAAGGGGCAGCAGTTGCAGGGAATCGACGATCCCTCCGCCGACGGCCGCTCGCCGGGGCAACAACTGGCCGAGATCGAGGCCGAGGTGAACCGGCTGGTCGATCAGCAGCAGAGCGAGTGGCAGCGGCTGCACAAGCTGCTCTCCGAACAGGGGATCGTCGTTCACGGCACGGGCTCGGACCGTGAGGCACTGCGCGCGGCGCTGCGGCAATATTTCATCGACCAGATTTTCCCGATCCTGACGCCGCAGGTGCTCGACCCCGCGCATCCCTTTCCCTTCATTCCCAATCGCGGCCTCGGCATCATTTTCGACCTGCAACGCAAGGCGACGAACGAGACGGTGCGCGAGCTGGTGCTGATCCCGGCGGCCCTGCCGCGTTTCGTACCGGTGCCGGGGCAGGCGGGCGCATTTGTCCCGATTGAATATCTGATCGAGATTTTCGGCGATTTGTTGTTCCCCGGCTTCACCATCCGCTCGCTGGGGGTGTTCCGCATCATCCGCGACAGCGACATCGAGCTGGAGGAAGAGGCCGAGGATCTGGTGCGCCTGTTCCGCACCGCGATCCGCCGCCGCCGCCGCGGCCGCGTCATCCTGCTCGAACTCGAAGCCGACATGCCGGGCGAGATTGCCGAGGTGCTCAACGCCGATATTCAGGGGCATGAGGCGATCGTCGCCAAGATCGGCGGCTTCGTCGGGCTTGCGGCGCTGTCGGCGCTGGTCGATGTCGACCGCCCCGACCTCAAATTCCCCGCTTACTCGGCGCGTTTTCCCGAACGCATCCGCGAACATGGCGGCGATTGTTTCGCGGCGATCCGCAGCAAGGACATCCTCGTCCACCATCCGTATGAAAGTTTCGAGGTCGTTCTGGCGTTCCTGCGCCAAGCCGCGGCGGACCCCGATGTCGTCGCAATCAAGCAGACGCTGTATCGTGCAGGCGACCAGTCGCCGGTGATCCGCGCGCTGATCGAGGCTGCCGAGGCGGGCAAGTCGGTGACCGCGGTGGTGGAGCTGAAGGCGCGGTTCGACGAGGAGCAGAACCTGCTTTGGGCCAACCAGCTCGAACGCGCCGGGGTACAGGTCGTTTACGGCTTCATCGAGTGGAAGACGCACGCGAAGATTTCGATGGTCGTGCGCCGCGAAGGGCAGGGGTATCGCACCTATTGCCACTTCGGGACCGGCAATTACCATCCGGTGACCGCGCGCATCTATACCGACCTCAGCTTCTTCACCGCTGATCCGCGCGCGGGGCGCGATGCGGCGCAGTTGTTCAATTATATCACCGGCTATGTCGAACCCGAACGGCTCGACATGATCACCATGTCGCCGCTCAATATGCGCGCGCATTTGTGCGAGCTGATCGACGCCGAGATCGGGGCGGCGAGCGCCGGACAGCCGTCGGGGGTGTGGGCCAAGATGAACAGCCTGGTCGATCCCGACATCATCGACAAATTATACGAAGCGAGTGCTGCAGGGGTACCCGTCGAGCTGATCGTGCGCGGTATCTGTTGCCTGCGACCCGGGGTGCCGGGGCTGTCCGAAACGATCCGGGTCAAGTCGGTAGTGGGACGGTTCCTCGAACATAGCCGGGTGTGGGCGTTCGCCAACGGTGCGTCGCTGCCACATCAGCGTGCCAAGCTGTACATCAGCAGCGCCGACTGGATGCCGCGCAACTTCGACCGCCGCGTCGAATATATGATCCCGATCGAGAATCCGACCGTCCACGACCAGATATTGGATCAGGTGCTGGTCGCGAATTTGATCGACAATGAACAAAGCTGGGTGTTGCAACCCGACGGCATCTATGTGCGAACCGCGCCCGACGACAAGCCGTTCAATCTCCATCATTATTTCATGAACAACCCGTCGCTGTCGGGTCGCGGCACGGCGCTGCACAAGCGGCAGGACGTCCCGACGCTTGCGTTCACGATGCGCGAGGTCTGACGATTTGGGCCTGCTGCGCGCTTCGAAACCGGCGGTCCACCGCTCGGCGGTTATCGACATCGGCTCGAACTCGGTCCGCCTGGTCGTTTATGAAGGACCGGCGCGCGCACCCGCGGTGATCTTTAACGAAAAAGTTGCGGCGGGGCTGGGCCGCGGCCTAGCGATCGATGGCCGCATCGCAGGCGAGGATGCGATGCGGGGACTGATGGCGCTGCGCCGCTACGCGCTGCTCGCCAAACATATGAAGGTCAAGGATCTGCAATGCGTCGCGACTGCCGCGGTGCGCGATGCCGAAAACGGCCCCGAATTCATTGCCAGCGCCGCCGAGGCGGGGCTGAAAATTCGCCTGCTGTCGGGCGAGGAAGAGGCTGAAGCGGCGGGGTATGGCGTTTTGTCGGCGATACCCGACGCGCATGGCGTCGCGGTCGATCTGGGCGGCGGCAGCCTGGAACTGGCCGAGGTCGCGAACGGACAGGTCGGGCGGCGCGCGTCCTTCCCGCTCGGCGTGCTGCGCCTGCCCGCGCTGCGCAAGGACGGGCAGCAGGCGTTCGAGCGCGCGGTGCGCAAGATGCTGCGCGCGGCGGGATGGCCCGACGGGATGACGGGGTTGCCGCTCTATCTGGTCGGCGGATCTTGGCGCGCGTTGTCGCGCCTCGATCTGGAACTGACGCGCGATCCGCTCGCGGTGCTCGATCAGCACAGCCTGCCGCGATCGGCGCTGCGCCGCCTGGTGCGCGCGACCAATCGGCTGAGCTTCGAGGAATTGCGCGCGATCCCCGGCATGGCGTCGAACCGCGCCGCCGCCTTGCCCGACGCGGCAGCGCTGCTCGCGGCGCTAGTCAACATCCTCGATGTCCCGGAAATGACGGTGTCGTCGTCGGGGCTGCGCGAAGGCCTGCTCTATCAGGCGCTCGATGCCGAGACGCGCGCGCAGGATCCGTTGATCGTCGCCGCGGAATTCGAGGGGCGGCGCCTCGCCCGCTTCGCCCCGCATGGCCGCGCGATCACCGAATGGATCACCCCGCTGTTCACCGGCGAGGCGCCCGCCGACAACCGGGTGCGGCTCGCCGCCAGCCTGCTCAGCGACGTCGCCTGGTCGGCCAATCCCGATTTCCGTGCCGAACGCGGGACCGAAATCGGGCTGCACGGCAATTGGCGCGGTATCGACATTCCCGGGCGCATCCTGCTCGCGCGCGCGCTGCACGCCGGGTTCGGCGGCGCCGACGGCGACTTCCCCGACATGGGACCGCTGGTCAGCGCCGAGCGGTTGGCGCGGGCGCGGCAATGGGGGCTGGCGATCCGGCTGGCGCAGCGGCTGACCGGCGGGGTCGAGGCGCCGCTGAAGGCCAGTCATATCGCATTGGTCGATGGCAAGCTGCGGCTCAGCCTCGACCATGGCTGGCACCATCTGGCGGGCGAATCGGTCGAACGCCGCCTGAAGTCGCTGGCGCAGGCGCTGGATGCCAAGGCCGAGCTGGTGATGCTTTAGCGCCTGGCGCCAATATCAGAACCGTTCGCCCTGAGCTTGTCGAAGGGCTGTTCTTTTCTTCGACGTCGCCAGGAAAGAACGGTGCTTCGACAAGCTCAGCACGAACGGATTGGGGTAGAGAATCGATCTTCGAGAGAGATCAGCCCTCGCTCGCCGCCGCCGCGTCGATTTCGCTCATCACCAGCTTGCCGTGTTTGACCGCAAACCCCATCCGCCCCTCGACCAGATCGAGCGCGGCGTGGCCGAAGACGTCGTAGCGCCAGCCCTGCATCATCGCGATTCCTTCGCGGCCGCCCGCCGCCAGCGCTTCCAGATCGTCGCTGCGCGCGATGAGCCGGGAGGCGACATTTAGCTCGCGGGCGCGGATTTTGAGCAGCAGCTTCAAAAGGTCGGCGACCAGCACGCCTTCCTTGCCCAGCCCCGGACCGCGCGGCGCGCGATCGGGCATGTCGTCCTTGTCCATCGGCCGCGCATTGGCGATCGCGTCCATCAACCGCGCGCCGATGTCGTTGCTGCGCCAGGTTGCCGACAGCCCTCGGACGCGCCCCAGCCCGTCCTGATCCTTGGGCGGATGCGCGGCCAGGTCCGCGAGCGTTTCATCCTTCACGATGCGCCCGCGCGGCAGGTTCTTGTTCCGCGCCTCGCGCTCGCGCCACGCCGCCAGCGCCTGTAGTCGGCCCAGCACGTCGGGCTTGCGCGATGGAATCTTGATCCGCTGCCATGCCTTGTCGGGGTCGATGCTGTAATTCGCCGGATCGGCCAGCTTTTCCATTTCTTCGTCCAGCCAGTGACCGCGCCCGGTCTTGACCAGCTTGTCGAGCATCATCGGGAAAATCTTGGCGAGATGGGTGACGTCGCCGACCGCATAATCGATCTGGCGCTTGTCGAGCGGACGGCGGCTCCAGTCGGTAAAGCGCGCGCCCTTGTCGAGTTGCAGGCCGATCCACGCCTCGACCAGATTGGAGTAACCGACCTGTTCGGCCTGACCGATCGCCATCTGGCCGATCTGGGTGTCGAAGATCGGGTGCGGGGTCTTGCCGGTCAGGTTGAAGATGATTTCGACATCCTGCCCGCCGGCATGAAAGACCTTCAGCATATCTTCGTTGTCGACGAGCAGGTCGAGCAGCGGCTTCAAATCCATGCCGGGCGCCAGCGGATCGATCGCCGCGGCATGCTCACGGTCGGCCACCTGGATCAGGCACAGCTCTGGCCAGAAGGTGTTTTCGCGCATGAATTCGGTATCGACCGCGATGAAATCGCTGCTCCGAATGCGGTCGCAGAATTCGACGAGTGCGGCGTTGGTTTCGATCAACGGATGGACTTGCATAGCGCGCCTATACAGCTAGTTGAAAGGAACGGGCAGGAAAAATTGCCCACACTCTTCGGGTCGCGAAACCGGAATATCGGTAGCCAATCAAACGGCGGGAAAAACGAAGGGGTTTGGGGCATGATGTGGCTCGGTTGGGCGCTCGCAGCGCTCGGTTTTCTGCTGCTTTTTGGCCAGTATCTGGCGGGGCAGGCGGATATTTTCCTATCGATCGCCAATCCGCGGCCGCTCGATGAAGAATCGATGGTGGTGACGCTGAAGGGGTGGGGCTTTGCGGCGGAGGCTGCACAGCCGTTCGTCACCCCCGAATCCGACCATGGGCTTTCCGATGTCCGGGTGTTCGCGACGCGGCGCCAGATACTGGTCGCGATCGCGACGTTTGGCTTCCTTCGCCCGGTCACTGTCGCTTGGCGCGCCCATGCCGGTATTCTGCCGTTGGGAGACGCCTGATGCCGCTGATCCAACTTGGCGATGAAGGCCGCTGGACCAATTATCATGGCACCGGCACCTGCGAGGCGGCGACGCGCTTTGCGCTGCGCAGCGGCGATGCGCTGCGCGGCCGCGACGAAATCGCCATGGCGGCAAAGGCGGTGCAGGACTGGCTGGTCGCCGCGGCGGCGGCGGACCGCCGGGTGCGGCCGCTGGGCGCAGGCTGGTCGCCGTCGAACGTCAATATCGCTTCGCAATGCTGGCTGCTCCACACAAGGCGGTTCAACCGCTGTTTCCGCATCGACGCTGCCGACGTGCGTCCTGGCGTCGATGCGAGCGGGCTGATGCTGGTCGAGGCAGGGGCGCTAGTCGACGAAGTGTCCGACAAGCTGGAGGCGCAGGGCCGCTCGCTGTGGACCAGCGGCGCGGGCAACGGCCAGACTTTTGCCGGGGCCGCAGCGACCGGCACGCATGGGTCGATGATCGCCAGCGGCGGGATTCAGGATCATATCCGCGCGGTGCAGATCGTCACGCCTGCGGGTGTCCACTGGCTCGAACCCGCTGCCGGGCTGATGAGCGATGCCTTTATCGCGGCGACCGGCTCGGTCGCGGTCCGCGACGACGATGTGTTTGCCGCGGCGCAGTTGCCGGTCGGTGCGCTCGGCGTCGTTACGGCGCTGGTCGTGGACAGCGTCCCGAAATTTCTCGTCCGCCCGATCCAGAATCTCCGCAAGGTTGATCGCGCGGCGCTGGACTGGCTGACGGCGGGCGACTTTCGCCGTTTCTCGGCCACCTATGCGCTCGATCTCGAACCCGATTTTGTCCAGATGATCGTCAATCCCTATAATCCGTTCAAGCGTCCCGCGATGCTGCGTTTCCTGTATCGCGAGCCGTGGCGCGACGACTATCCACGCGCCACCCCGGGGCAGATGGGTGCGGGTTATGACGCGCTCAGCCTGCTCGGGCGGCTGCTCGACGATTATCCGTGGGCACGCGGTGCGCTGCTGCAATTTGCGATGAAGCAGGGCTATGCCAGCGGCCCCGATGTCGATGCGCCGCCGGTGTACGGCAGTTGGGGGGAGGGGCTCGACACGCATCGCCCGCTGGCCGACCTGTTCAACGCCTCGGTGACCATCGACCGCGCCGATCTGGCGCGCGCGTTCGAGCTGATCTGCGCCGTCTATGCGCGCCACGGCGGCTCGACCGTCGTCACGGTGCGTTTCATGGCGCGCGCCGCGGGGGAGCTCGCCCCGGCGCGCTTCCCGCACAATGCGGTGATCGACTTTGACGGGCCGCGCAGCGCGCGCACGGCCGATGCCTATGCCCGCGTCGTCGAGCGGCTCGATGCCGAGGGGATCGCGTTCACGCGGCACTGGGCGAAAAGCTGCCGCCTCGACGCGGCGCGCGTCGCCGCCGATTATGGCGAGGATTTCCGCCGTTGGCGCAGCGCGCGCGATCGCCTGATCCCCGATCCCGCGCACCGCGCGTTGTTCGGCAGCGCGGTGCTCGACGGGCTGGGGCTGACGTGCTGATCAATCGTCGCCCCCGCGTAGGCG
>JAFAGN010000135.1 GCA_023422695.1 Pseudomonadota bacterium | reverse complement strand
CCGGGGTCACCCTTCGCGTCGCGCGCGCGCGCTACAAGAATTGGGACCGCTGCGATCTGACCTATGTCGAGCTGGCGCCCGGCACCGCGGTCGCGGGGGTGTTCACACGCAATGTGTGCTGCTCGTCCGAAGTCGAGCTCGGCCGTGAGCAGATCAAGGGCGGCGCGGCGCGCGCGCTGATCGTCAATGCGGGCAACAGCAACGCGTTCACCGGCTATCGCGGGCGCGAGGCGGTCGAACAGATCATGGGTCAGGTCGCGAGCCATCTCGGCTGCGCGCCCGGTGAAGTTTTCGTCAGCTCGACCGGCGTCATCGGCGTGCCGCTCCCCAAGGACAAGGCGCGCGCCGGGGTCGATGCCGCGCTGACCGCTGCGCCCTGCTCGTGGGAAGCCGCCGCCGAAACCATCGGTACCACCGACACCTTCGCCAAAGGATCAAGCGCCAGCGCGATCGTCGGCGACCGCACCGTCTATGTCGCGGGGATCGTCAAGGGATCGGGGATGATCGCCCCCGACATGGCGACGATGCTCGGCTATATCTTCACCGACGCCGCGGTTGCCCCCGCGCTGTTGCAGGCAATGCTGAGCGAAGCGACGGGCGGGACGTTCAACAGCATCACGGTCGATAGCGACACTTCGACCAGCGACACCGTGCTGATCTTCGCGACCGGACAGGCAGGCAATGCGGTGCTGACCACCCGCGACGATCCCGGCGCCGACGCGCTTTACGCCGCGATCCGCCAGGTCGCGCTCGACCTCGCGCAGCAAGTGGTGCGCGACGGCGAAGGCGCCTCGAAGTTCATCGAAGTTCAGGTGAGCGGCGCGGTCAGCGACGACAGCGCCAAGCGCGTCGCACTCGCCATCGCCAATTCGCCGCTGGTCAAGACCGCGATTGCGGGCGAGGATGCCAATTGGGGCCGTGTCGTCATGGCAGTCGGCAAGGCGGGCGAACCCGCCGATCGCGACAAACTCGCGATCCGTTTCGGCGACCATTGGGTCGCAAAGGACGGGCTGCCCGTCGACGGTTATGACGAAGCCCCAGTCGCGGCGCACCTCAAAGGCCTGGAAATCCGCGTCGGTGCCGACCTAGGCCTTGGCGACGGCCGCGCGACCGTCTGGACGTGCGACCTGACCCACGGTTACATCAGCATCAACGCCGATTACCGCAGCTGACGTTCGCCCAACGCTAGGGCGTTGGGACGATGCGTCGCAACGTCAGTTCCACGGCGGCGCGTTCAGACCCTTCGGACTGGCAGTGAAAATCTCGCAGCCGGTTTCGGTAATACCAATGCTGTGTTCGAACTGTGCCGACAGCGAGCGGTCGCGGGTGACCGCGGTCCAGCCGTCGGGCAGCATCTTGACCGCATATTTGCCGGTGTTGATCATCGGCTCGATCGTGAAGAACATGCCGGGGCGCAGTTCCGGGCCGGTGCCGGGGCGACCGGCGTGGACGACTTCGGGGGCGTCGTGGAACATCTGGCCGAGCCCATGGCCGCAGAAATCCCGGACGACCGAATAGCGGTGGCGCTCGGCGTGGGTCTGGATCGCGTGCGCGACGTCGCCCATGCGGTTGCCGGGCTTCGCCTGTTCGATGCCGAGCATCAGGCATTCGTAGGTAACCTCGACCAGCCGCTTCGCCTTGATCGGCACGTCGCCGACCAGATACATGCGGCTGGTGTCGCCGTGCCAGCCGTCGATGATCGTCGTGACGTCGATGTTGACGATATCGCCCTCGCGCACCGGCTTGTCGTCGGGGATGCCGTGGCAGACGACATGGTTGATGCTGGTGCAGCAACTGTGCGTGAAGCCGCGATAGCCGAGCGTCGCGGGAATGCCGCCGCCGTCGAGCATCATCGTGCGGACCAAGTCGTCGATTTGGGCCGTCGTCACCCCAGGCTGAACAAAGGGAACGAGCGCGTCGAGGATTTCGGCCGACAGTCGCCCCGCCTTGCGCATCCCGGCAAAGCCCGTCTCGTCATGCAGCTTGATCGTGCCGTCGCGGACGCGGGCGGGGGCCGCAGCGTCGGCGGCGGTTACGGAGACATAGTCGTACATGGGAGGAGATATAGGCGATGTGGCGCCGAATTGCGAGAGCAGTAAGCCCCTCCTGCTGGCGTCAGGCGATCAGGCCTGCGTGGCGTGCCTTTTCGGCGAGTTCGCCGCGCGTCGTCGCGCCCATCGTGCGCAGCAGGTGCGAGACATGGTTGCGGATCGTGAAATGCGACAGGGCGAGGCGGCGCGCGATCTGTTTGTTCGATTGCTTCTGGGCGAGCATCGTCAGCACTTCGACCTGACGGTCGGTCAGCGCGGGCGGTGCGGCGGGCGGCGGCGGCATCGCGTGCACCGACGGGCGGTCGGGTTTCAGGACGACGAACTCGCCCTGTTGCAGCGCGCGCAGCCCGCTCACCATGCGGTCGGCGCGAACCGATTTGGCAATAAAGGCATCGGCGCCGTAACCCATTACCCGGTCGATCGTTGCATCGTCGTCGAGCATCGACACGACCGCGATCGACGAACGCGGGAAACGGCGGCGCATCATCGGCAGCGTTTCCGCGGGGTCCATCCCCGGAAACAGCAGGTCGACGGTGAACAGCCAGGGCGCGGCATGACGCTCGGCGACCCCGAGCATCTCGTCCACCGACCCCGCTTCGTGGAGCGGCGTGCCGGGAAAGGCGCCGCCGACAAGCTGGGCGAGCCCGCCGCGGAACACCGGATGATCGTCGGCAATGATGATGCTGGAGGTCATCGAATGGGCCATCAATAAGGAGGGATGTCGGGCCACAGGACACGCTGGCAGCGCGCCTTGGGATCGGGGGTCTTGGCCGCGAGCGCGGTGCGCAGCGCGGGGAGGGCCGCGACCGCCTGCCGCAGGGCCGCGATGTCGAGGGTGCCGCGCGCGAGTGTCTGATCGCCGCCCAGCCGGTCGGACGGGCGGATGAGCGTCCAGTCGAGCGTGTCGTAACCCTGTGCATAGGCTAGCAGGTCGCCGAGCGGCAGCTCGCCATGGCCGTTGTTCGGATCGCGCGTGCCTAAGGGGAAGATCTGCGTCGCGAGCGCGGTGCTGCCGATGATGCCGTGCGGCTGGACCGGAAAGGGGCGCTGGATGCGGAGCAGCGCAACGTCGGGCAGCGCGGTGTCGATGCCGAGGCGCAGCTTGACGTCGATCGCGCGGTCCTCGACCGCGGGCTGGCGCGCGATGTCCCAGATATAGGACAGCTCGAGGTCGAGCGGGCGCTTTGCCTTTTGCGGGTTATAGGCGGCCGCGGTCCAGCGCATGAAATCACCGCCATCGAGCTTGCCGTCGTCGGTGAAGATACGGGTGAGGGTGACGGTGCCGCCCGCGAGGCGTTGTTCGACGTCGCAGGTGTAGCGCCAGCTTTCGCGGTACGGCGGGCTGGCGACGGGTGGCTGGCCGGCGAGCGGGGGCAGCCGCGCCTCGGCGGCGCCGGAGGTCAGCAGGAGCAGCGGGAGCAGGGTCAGGGCAGGGCGAAAGCGCATCGATGCTCCTCCGTTCAACGCAGATCGCCGGTGAGGTACCAGCAATTCTTTTGGTGGTCGAAAATATAGGCGCCCGCGGGGGCATCGCGATCGGCACCCTCGACCCCGGCGAAGGGCAGGCCGCCCTGCCAGTCGACGCGATATTGCGTGTCGCCGAGACGCGTCAGGGTGATGCGGCGATATTCGGGGGGCAGCGGTGCCGGGGCCGCCGAC
>JAFAGN010000125.1 GCA_023422695.1 Pseudomonadota bacterium | reverse complement strand
ACGCCTCGACAAGAATCGGCATTTCTGGCATAGGATCGGGCAGGTCCTGACCGCTGGAATCCCTGCCTGTGGGGTGGCGTGTGGGAACGATCAGATTGCCCGAGATGGTTCCTAAGTGATTACAAATACTTGGGTTTCAGGTTATAAGACCTCCGTCTCCGCCACCTTTCCATCATCGTTGATCCGGCCCTTCGGGGTCGCCCCCACGTCGTCGATTCTGGCGTGCGCGCGGCGCGCGAGAAATCGATGCCGCGCGGTATTAATTATTGTAATTGCGAAGCGTTCGCGATAATGGCGACGCATCCTTCCCGTTTAGAATCCCTCCATGCACGCACCCAATGTCCCGCGCCCGGCGATCAAAAAGAGCCGGAAAGCCTTTTGGCTGAAGCAGTTGCACATGTGGCACTGGATGAGTTCGGCCGTCTGTTTGATCGGGCTGTTGCTGTTCGCCATCACCGGCTTCACGCTCAATCATGCCGCCGATATCGAGGCGTCGCCAGTCGTCACCGAGAAGTCGGCCGAGCTGCCGACGGCTTTGCTTGCGGCGCTAAAGGCCGCGCCGCCCGCTGACGCGAAGGCGCCGCTGCCCGATGCGATCGCCGATTGGGTCGAGCAGAATTTCCCGGTCAAGGCGTCGAACGAGGCCGAATGGTCGGCGGATGAAGTCTATTTGCCCGCGCCGCGGCCCGGCGGCGATGCATGGGTCGCGATCGACCTGGCCACCGGAACGGTGACCAGCGAGGTGACCAGCCGCGGCTGGATTTCCTATCTCAACGATCTTCATAAGGGCCGCAATTCGGGCGGCGAGTGGAGCCTGTTCATCGACATCTTCTCGTTCGCCTGTCTGGTCTTTGCGATCACCGGGCTGTTCCTGCTCCAGCTTCATTCGGCGAAGCGCAAGAGCACCTGGCCGCTCGTCGGACTGGGGCTGGCGATCCCCGCCGCGATCGCCGTCGTCTTCATTCATTAGGGAGTTTCGTGATGCAGCTTTCCACCCGCGTGCTTGTCCTTGGCTCGACAGTCGGCCTGAGCGCCGCGTTCGCCGCGCCCGCGCTTGCCGCCGATCCCGGCACGATGGAGGTCACGGTCAACATCCCGCGACTGAAGGTCGCCGAATATCACAAGCCCTATGTCGCGATCTGGGTCGAAAAGGCGGGGGCCAAGGCCAAGACGGTCGCGGTCTGGTACGACCATGACATGAAGGCCAATGAGGGAACAAAGTGGCTCCGTGACGTGCGCCAGTGGTGGCGCGTATCGGGGCGCTCGCTCACCTTTCCCGCCAACGGTATCACCGGTGCCACCCGCGCGCCGGGGGCGCACAAGGTCGCCTTCTCGCGCGCGCAGCTGGGTGCGGCGGCGCCGGGGCAATATACGCTGGTGATCGAGGCGGCGCGCGAGGTCGGCGGCCGCGAATTGCTGCGCATTCCGTTCAGCTGGCCGACGAAAGCCGGGGCGGGCGGACGCGCCGCAGGGACGACTGAGCTGGGGGCCGTTTCGGTTTCCTTCCGCTAAACACGAAAGGGCAGCATGATGAACAAGCGGTTTTGGGGTTTTGCGGCGGGCGCCGCGCTGGCGGCTCTGGTGGCGGTTCCGGCCAGCGCGCATCGCCAGTGGATGATGCCGTCGTCGACCGTGGTGTCGGGCGACGATGTGTGGGTGACGGTCGACGCCGCGGTGTCGAACGACCTGTTCTATTTCGAGCATCAGCCGATGCGGCTCGACGCGATGAAGGCGTGGGCGCCTGATGGCACCGAGGCGGCGATCGAGAATAAGTCGACCGGACGCTATCGCAGCACCTTTGACGTCCATCTGACACAAAAGGGGACGTGGCGGATCGCGTCGGTCGCCGACATGCTGATGGGCAGCTATGATCTGAACGGCAAGACCGAGCGCCTGCCGCGCGGGACCACCGCCGCCAATCTGGCCGAGCGCGTCCCCGCCGGCGCGACCAATGTGAAGACCGCCGAAGCGAACAACCGCAACGAGATTTTCGTGACGGTGGGCGAGCCGACGACGACCTTGTTTAAGCCTGTTGGCAAGGGCATCGAGCTGGTGCCGGTAACCCACCCCAACGACCTGATCGCAGGCGAGACGGCGACCTTTCAGTTCCTGTTCGACGGTAAGCCGACGGCGGGGCTGCCGGTCACGGTCATCCATGGCGGCATCCGCTATCGCGACCAGCTGGG
This sequence comes from Pseudomonadota bacterium, assembly GCA_023422695.1. Lineage (GTDB taxonomy): Bacteria > Pseudomonadota > Alphaproteobacteria > Sphingomonadales > Sphingomonadaceae > Sphingopyxis. The sequence continues at coordinate 1,194 of JAFAGN010000125.1, read as the reverse complement.
GCAGATGGACCTGACCACGGGCGCTGACGGCAAGGTCGAGGTGACCTGGGCCGAGCCCGGCATGTACTGGCTGAACGTCACGACGCCCCAGGTCGAAGCCGAGGAAGGCGAGGGCACCCCGCCGCCGCTGGCGCGCCGTGCCAGCTATGTCACCACGCTCGAGGTGCTCGCCCCCTGAGCGACCGTGTCCTGATCCCCCGGGCGCTGACGCCAGCGGCCTTTGCGGCGCGCGACCCGGGCGCGATGATTTCGAGCTTCAGCGGCGAGACGATGGGGACGGACTGGTCGCTGCAAGCGGTCGCGGCTTCGTCATCGATCGCCGCGGGCGTGCAGGCCGCGCTCGACCGCGTCGTGGCGCAGATGAGCCAGTGGGAGCCGGAATCGGACCTGTCGCGATTTAACCGTGCGGCGCCTGATGTCTGGCGCGAACTGCCTGCCGAATTGACCCATGTCGTCGATGCGGCGCTGGCGATCGGAGGCGCAAGCGACGGGGCGTTCGACCCATGTTTGGGTGCATTGACCGACCGATGGGGCTTTGGCGCCAGCGGTCCGGTCGATCGCGTCCCCGACGCGGCGGACGACGGAGAACGCTGGATCGATTTTGACCCCGATACACGCCGCATCCGGCGCAGCGAGGGCGCGTTCCTCGACCTGTCGGGCATCGCCAAGGGTTATGCCGTCGATCTTGCCGCCGAATGGTTGCTTGCCAACGGCGTGCGCCACTTCCTGCTCGAGGTCGGTGGTGAGCTGCGCGGCGAGGGGATTCGTCCCGACGGCCAACCGTGGTGGGTCGATGTCGAAATGCCGCCCACGTCTGCGGTGGCGCCTTACCGGATCGCGCTGCACGATCTGGCGGCCGCGACATCGGGCAATTATCGCCGCGGCTTCACCGTCGATGGTCGGCGCTATTCGCACAGTTTCGATCCGCGCACCGGCAGGCCGATCGTCCATGCGGTGTCGTCGGTGACGGTATTGCACCGCAGTTGCATGATGGCCGATGGCTGGGCGACGGCGCTGACCGTGCTTGGCCCCGCAGCGGCGATGGCGCTGGCCGACACGCAGGATTTGGCGGCCTGTGTGATTGCAGGGGAGCGCGAATATCTGTCGCGCGCGTGGCGCGTGATGCTGAGCTAAAGTCTGGCCTGCTCAGGCAGAATCATATCACCGTAGCCCTGAGCCTGTCGAAGGGCGCCT
>JAFAGN010000085.1 GCA_023422695.1 Pseudomonadota bacterium | reverse complement strand
GGCGAAGCCATGGGGAGGGGGACCGCTTGCGAAGCAAGTGGTGGAGGGGCGACGACGATAGCGCCAAAGCCCATCCGTCAGCGGCTGCGCCGCTGCCACCTCCCCATCGCTGCGCGACAGGGAGGATGATCAATGTTCCCCAAACGTTCTTGAAATTCTGGCGACGCGTAACCATATTCGCTCCGCAAGCGAAACCGAATCGCACCGCGGGGGATTGTCTCATCATGGCCAGCCAAACCGACGCTTCACCTATCGCGCAAACGGCCGACACGCCTGACCTCCTCGCGCAACGCTTCGCCGCGACCCGCCGCCTGTCGCTCGACCTCGTCGCGACGCTGTCCGACGCCGACGCCAGTGCGCAGTCGATGCCCGACGCCTCGCCTGCCAAATGGCACCTCGCGCATACCACATGGTTCTTCGAAACCTTCATCTTGCGCGATCATCTTGCGGGGTACCGCCTGTTCGACGATCGCTACGCCTATCTGTTCAACAGCTATTATGAGGCCGAAGGGCCGCGCCATGCGCGCCCTCAGCGCGGGCTGCTGACCCGCCCGTCGCTTGCCGAAATCTGTGTGTGGCGCGCGCATGTCGACACCGCGGTGCAGACCGCGCTGCCCGACCTGCCGCCCGCCGCGTGCACGCTGGTCGAACTTGGCATCCAGCACGAGCAGCAGCATCAGGAATTGCTGCTCACCGACCTCAAACATCTCTTCGCGCAAAACCCGCTCGGCCCGGCGGTATGGGAAAAAACGGCAATCGCGAGTGAAGTTGCGCAGTTTTCCGCCATGAAGTGGATCGAGGGCAAGGCGGGCGTGACCCAAGTCGGGCACGGCGGCGAGGGCTTTTCCTTCGATTGCGAAGGTCCGCGCCACGATGCGCTCCTCGCCCCGCACGCGCTCGCCAGCCGCCCGGTCAGCAACGGCGAGTGGCAGCAATTCATCGCCGACGGCGGCTATCACACCCCCTCGCTCTGGCTCAGTGACGGCTGGGCATGGGTGCAGGCCGAAGGCATCGACGCCCCTGCCTATTGGGACGGCGACCGCCAGTTCACCCTGGCGGGCTGGCAGGCGATCGACCCCGCCGCCCCCGTCACCCACATCAGCTTTTTCGAAGCCGACGCCTTCGCCAGCTGGGCCGGCGCGCGGCTGCCCACCGAGTTCGAATGGGAGGCTGCGGCGGCGAGTCTCGATCCGGCTGCCGGACAGCAGCTCGACGCCGCCGGTCCGGTGCACCCTGCCGCGGTCGCCGATGACTCCGATCTGCAACAGATGTTCGGCAGCGTGTGGGAATGGACCGGCAGCGCCTATCGCCCCTATCCCGGCTTCCGTGCCGCGCCCGGTGCGGTCGGCGAATATAATGGCAAGTTCATGAGCGGCCAGTTCGTGCTGCGCGGCGGCAGCTGCGCCACCCCGCGCGGCCATTTGCGCGCCTCCTACCGCAACTTCTTTTACCCCCACCAGCGCTGGCAATTCACCGGCGTGCGGTTAGCCAAGGATCTCTGACATGGGCGTTGTTCGCAATCTTCGGCAGGTCGATGCCGATGCGGCGGGGGTCGACATCGCCTTTCGCGCCGACGTCCACGCGGGCCTGTCGCAGGCGCAAAAGGCGGTCCCGGCGCGCTGGTTCTATGACGCGACCGGATCGGCGCTGTTCGAGGATATCACCGCGCTCCCCGAATATTATCCGACGCGCAGCGAAACCGATCTCCTGACCCGCCACGCGGTCGACATCGCGGCGGCGGTCGGGCCGGGCCGCGCCGTCGTCGAGCTTGGCTCGGGCAGTTCGGCCAAGACCCCGCTGCTGCTCGGCGCCATCGCGCCCGCCGCCTATGTTCCGGTCGATATTTCGGGCGAGTTCCTGCGCAACAGCGCCGCGGTGCTCGCCGATCGGTTCGCCGGACTTCCGGTCTATCCGGTCGAGGCCGACTTCACGCAAAAGGTGGCGCTGCCGCGCGAAATCTGCCCGCTGCCCAAACTCGGCTTTTTTCCCGGTTCGACGATCGGCAATATGGTCGCGCGCACCGCGATCGACCTGCTCCGCAACTGGCGCGAAGCGCTGGGCGACGGATCGCTGCTGCTCATCGGCATCGACCGGATCAAGGACATCAGCGTGCTGACGCGCGCCTATGACGACCCGGCGGGGGTGACCGCGGCGTTCAACCTCAACCTGCTCGAACGGATCAACCGCGAGCTCGGCGGTGACATTCCGGTCGACAATTTCACCCACCGCGCGATCTGGAACGACGTTCATGCGCGGATCGAAATGCATCTGGTCGCGGCGTGCGACGTGGATTTCACCGTCGACGGGCGAAGCTATCGCATGGCGAAGGGCGAGACGATCCACAGCGAGAACAGCCACAAATATGGGCCGCGCGATGCCAATCTGCTGCTCCGCGCGGGCGGGTGGACCCCGATCGCGACGTGGGACGATGCCGACCCCGCCTTTGCGCTGATCCTCGCCGAAGCAACCGAGTTCCGCTCGGCCCCTTGACGGGCTAGCGCCAGAACGTAGAGCGAGGGCCGCTTCCTTCCGCCGTTTGTCCTGAGCTTGTCGAAGGACCGTCCTTCCTTGTTGCGCCGGTCGAAAGACAAGAACGGCCCTTCGACAAGCTCAGGGCGAACGGCGGTGGGGTTTTTTGAAAAATGATAGGGGACAGCAAATGATTGTCGGCGTCATCGGGGCAGGGCAAATGGGCGCGGGGATCGCGCAGGTGTCGGCGGGGGCGGGCCATGACGTTCTGCTCTCCGACATCGATCTAGCGCGTGCCGAAGCGGGCAAGGCGGGGATCGCCAAGGCGCTGACGCGCCTCGTCGCCAAGGAAAAGATGAGCCAGAGCGATGCCGATGCGTTGCTCGCGCGGATCACCCCGGTCGCCGACCATAGCGCCTTCGCCCCCGCCGACCTGGTGATCGAAGCGGCGACCGAGCGCGAGGAAATCAAGCGCGCGATTTTCGCCAGCGTCGGCCAGCATCTGTCCGACACCGCGATTCTGGCCAGCAACACCAGCTCGATCCCGATCACCCGGCTGGCGCAGGCGTCGCCCGATCCGGCGCGCTTCATCGGGGTGCATTTTTTCAACCCGGTGCCGGTGATGGGGCTGATCGAACTGATCCGCGGCCTCGCCACCAGCGACGCGACGCTGCAAGCGGTCGAAGCGTTTGGCCGCGGGCTTGGCAAGGAAATCGTCCACGCCAACGACGCCCCCGGTTTCATCGTCAACCGCGTGCTGATGCCGCTGATCAACGAAGCGGTGTTCGCGCTGGGTGAGGGCGTCGCGACGATGCAGGACATCGACACCGGGTGCCGCCTTGGCCTCAATCACCCGATGGGGCCGATCACGCTCGCCGACTTCATCGGGCTCGACACCTGCCTCGAAATCATCCGCGTGCTGCACAGCGGCACCGGCGATCCCAAATTCCGCCCCGCGCCGCTGCTCGTCCAATATGTCGAGGCGGGCTGGGTCGGCAAAAAGGCGGGGCGCGGCTTTTACGACTGGACGGGAGCCGAACCGGTTCCGACGCGTTAGCTTGGCAGGCTGCGCAGGGGCAGCGAAGGAGGCGTCAGATGCACAAAGGGATTTTCGCCGCTTTATCCACCGCCGCACTGGCGGTGTCGGCGACCGCTTACGCGCAGCAGGGCGCGCCCGAAGACTCGACGATCAAGGACACCGCCAATCAGGTCACCGAACCGTTCGACGGCAAGGAAGCACCGCCGAAACTGCTGGCGATCCAGGGCGATCCCTATTCGCTGGCGGGCCTCGGCAAATGTTCGGCGCTCATCCGCGAGGTGACCGAACTCAACGAGGTGCTCGGCCCCGACGTCAATGAAGTGGTCGACAAGGACCGCGAAAAGAAGCGCGAGGAAACTGCGGGCCGCGTCGCGGGCAGCCTGGCCGGATCGATCATCCCGTTTCGCGGGCTGATCGGCGAAGTCACTGGCGCCAACGCCGAACGGCGGCGCTATGCCGCGGCGGTGTACGCCGGAACGGTACGGCGCGGCTTCCTGAAAGGCGTCGGCCTGCAACGCGGTTGCAAGGCGCCCGCGCGGCCCTGATATTCGGCGCACAAGGGGAGGGGATTGCCATGGACGTCGCCAATATCCGCAGCTTCGCCATCGACGTGCCGCAGGCGGCCCTCGATGATCTGAAAGACCGGCTGGCGCAGACGCGCTGGCCCGAGAAGGAGACGGTGGACGACTGGGATCAGGGCATCCCGCTCGCCTATGCGCAGGAACTCGCGGCCTATTGGCGCGACGAATATGATTGGCGCAAAGTCGAGGCAAGGCTGAACGCGCTGCCCAATTATCTGGCGACAGTGGACGGGCTCGACGTTCATTTCCTGCACGTCCGGTCAGCCAATCCCGCCGCGCGGCCGCTGGTCCTGACCCACGGCTGGCCGGGCTCGGTGCTCGAATTTCTCGATGTCATCGAACCGCTATCGGCGGACTATCATCTCGTGATCCCGTCGCTGCCCGGCTACGGTTTTTCGGGCAAGCCGAGCGAGGCGAAATGGAGCGTCGAGCATATCGGCGCGGCGTGGGATGCGTTGATGGTGGCGCTCGGCTATCCACGCTATTTCGCGCAGGGCGGCGACTGGGGCAGCGCGGTGACCTGCGCGATCGGGATGAACCATGCCGATCATTGCGCGGGGATCCACGTCAATATGGTGGTGGGCGCGCCGCCGCCCGACCTGATGAACGACCTGACCGACGCCGAAAAACTCTATCTCGCGCGCTTTGGCTGGTATCAGGCGAAGGACAGCGGTTATTCGACCCAGCACGCGACGCGGCCGCAGACGATCGGCTATGGCTTGACCGACTCGCCGGTCGGACAGATGGCGTGGATCGCCGAAAAATTCCACGGCTGGACCGATTGCGGGCATCAGCCGGGCGGGCAGTCGATCGGCGGGCACCCCGAACAGGCGCTGTCCAAGGACGCGATGCTCGACACAATCAGCCTCTATTGGCTGACCGCCAGCGCGGCGTCGTCGGCGCGGCTCTACTGGCACAGCTTCCGCAATTTCGCGGCGGGCGAGATACTGGTGCCGACCGGATGCAGCCTGTTCCCGAACGAGATCATGCGGCTGTCGCGGCGCTGGGCTGAACGGCGCTACAGGAACATCGTCCACTGGAACGAACTGCCCCGCGGCGGCCATTTCGCCGCGTGGGAACAGCCCGACCTGTTCGTCGGCGAGGTGCGCGCCGCGCTGGCGAAGATGACGCTTTGATGCCGTCAGTGGCTTGGAGTCCGTGCCGTTCAGATTGTCCCGTAGCCCTGAGCCTGTCGAAGGG
>JAFAGN010000060.1 GCA_023422695.1 Pseudomonadota bacterium | reverse complement strand
GCCCGTGGCTGTCGGCCTGCGCCGGATCGACGCCCGCCGCGGGCTCGGCGCGGCGTTGCAGCGCCGCGCGAACGCTGGCGGTCAGTTCGTCGAGATCGAACGGCTTGGGCAGATAGTCGTAGCTGCCGATCCCCGTCGCGCGCACCGCGGTGTCGAGCGTGTTCTGCGCCGACAGCACGATGACCGGCGTCGCGGCGTCGATCCGCAAGGAATCAATGCCGTCGCCGTCGGGCAGCACGACGTCGGTGATCACCAGGTCGGGGCGATTGTCAGCCAGCCAGGCATTGCGTTCGGCGATGCTGGCGACCGAGGCGAAATGCGTGCATTCGCCAACCAGCGTCTCGCGAATGATCATCGCGATCGCCGGATCATCCTCGACCAGCAGGATAGTCTTGCCTCCGCTCATGCCACGCCGCCCTTCTGCGCCACCGGCAGATGAACACGAAAGCGCGTCCAGTCGCCGTCGCGCATATGCTGGACGGTGCCGCCCATGTCGCGTGCCAGCTTGGCCACGAGCGCCAGCCCCAGCCCCCGCCCCTCGCGCTTGGTCGTCACGAACGGATCGAACAGGTCGCCGCGAATGTCGGCGGGAACGCCCGGGCCATTATCGCTCACGCTGACCTCGATCGGGAGCGCGATGCGCCCGCGTCCGTCGCCATTGTCGATCGACAGCCCGTGGCGATAAGCGGTCGCGATCCGCACCACCCCATCGTCGCGCCCGCCCAGCGCCTCGCAGCCATTGGTGACAAGGTTGAGCAATATCTGCACCATGGCGTCATGATTGCCGTGCACCAACGGCAGCGATGGGTCGAAATCCTCGGCAAAGCGCACCCCAGCAAACTGCCGTGCGCGCGCGGTTTCCATCGCTTGGTGGATCGGCTGATACAGGTTGATCGGCCCGCAGGCGATCGGCTGGCCGCGCGAGAAATGCTCCATCTGGTCGATCAGCGTCGCGATGCGGTCGACCTCGGCGACGATCAGCGTCGTAAAACGCTCGCCGCTGGCGTCGGTCTTGCGCGCCAGCAATTGTGCGGCGCCCTTGATCCCCGCGAGCGGGTTCTTGATCTCGTGCGCCAGCATCGATGCGGCACCGCCCGCAGCACGCCCCGACCGCCCGATCGCGCCGCCCATCAGTTCGGCATCGCTGTGCGCGGGGATCAGCGCCAGGATACGGTGACCGCTTTGGCCATAGGGCACCATCTGCATATCGACATAGATCGCCTTACGCCCACCCACCGAAATCTCGGCCCGATGCGCGAACAGCGCCGACGTCGCGGCGTCGCTCATTCGCTGGCGATAGCTGCGGTCCATGTCGATGACGTCATAGACGACGCGTCCGATCATCGCCGACCGGCTCATATTGCACATCTGCTCGGCGGCGGCGTTGACGAACAGCACGACCGCGCCCTTGTCGATCAAGAGCGTGGGAACGGGATGCGAATGGATCAGCTCGTCATGGTCGATGCTCGGGATGCTCGACGTCAACGTGCTCACGCAGCAGCCTTGGTCAAGAACGGCGTGTAAAAGCGCTCGAGCGCGTCGAGCACGTCGCTACTGCTCGGGATCTGGTTGACCATGTTGCGGAACTCGGCCGACCCGTGCAGCCCCTTGACGTACCAGCCGAGGTGCTTGCGCGCCATATTGACCCCGGTGATCTCGCCATAATGATCGATCATCGCGCGGTAATGCGATGTAATGACGTCATATTGTTCATCGATTCCGGGGTCGGGTCGCTCACCCTCCCCGCGCAGCGCCGCCATCACCTGCCCCAGCAGCCACGGGCGGCCATAGGCGCCGCGCCCGATCATCACACCGTCGGCGCCGCTGTGCTCGAGCGCGGTCCGCGCGTCGGCAGCCGAGCAGATGTCGCCATTGGCGATCACCGGGATCGACACCGCATCCTTGACCGACCGAATGAAGCGCCAGTCGGCCTCGCCGCGGTACATCTGATTACGAGTGCGGCCATGGACCGTCACCAGCTTGGCGCCCAGATCCTCCGCGATATGCGCCAACTCAGGCGCGTTCAGGCTATCATGGCACCAGCCCATCCGCATCTTGACCGTCACCGGGACCGACACCGCCTTGACGCAGCTGTCGATCAATGCCGCGGCAAGCTTCAGGTCGCGCATCAGCGCCGATCCCGCGTCGCCGTTGGTCACCTTGCGCACCGGGCAACCCATGTTGATGTCGATGATCGCGGCGCCGCGATCCTCGTTCAGCTTCGCCGCCTCGCCCATTTCATAGGGGGTGCAGCCGACGAGTTGCATCGACACCGGTTCCTCGACCGGGTGCCACGCGGCTTTTTGAACCGACTGGCGCGTCTCGCGGATCGCCGCCTGGCTCGCGATCATCTCGGTGACGTTGAGGCCCGAGCCATAGCGGCGCACCAGCGTGCGGAACGGCATATCGGTGACGCCCGTCATCGGCGCCAGGATCACGGGATCTGCGATGGTGATGTTGCCGATCTGGATGGGCCGCAGCGGCGCCATGGCGGGAGCTTTCTTGCAATTGCCTAAAATTTGAGCAGCCCGTACACGCTAAGCCGCTTTCCCGCAAGCCGCGCCTGCGCTAACCGGCGCGCACAATGACCGAGTCCGCCCCCTCCTCTGCGCCGCGCGCAATCGTCATATTGCTGGCCGGTGGCCAAGGCAGACGTGCCGGTTTTGCGCTGCCAAAGCAGTTGGCGATGCTCGGCGGTAAGGCGGTGCTCCGCTGGAGCCTCGACGCTTTTGCGGTGCATCCCGCAGTTCGGGGCGGCGTGCTGGTCGCCAATGATGACGTCATGGCATCGCTCGGAACACTGCCCGAGGCCTGGATTTCCGCCAATCCTGGCGCCGAACGCCAGCAATCGGTCGCCAACGCGCTGGCCGCACTTGTCGATCGCGACGATGAGACGCCGGTGCTTGTCCACGACGCCGCGCGGCCCGGCGTGACCGCCGAAGTCATCGACGGACTGCTCGCCGCACTGAACAGCGCTCAGGCGGCCATTCCGACCTTGCCCGTCCCCGACACGCTGGTCGGACAGACCGAGAGCATAGCGGGGGACGTGGTCGATCGGAGCACGCTGGCGCGGGTCCAGACCCCGCAGGCTTTCCGGCTTGGAACCCTGCGGCGCGCCCATGCTGCGGCAACCGATCAGGCAGCCACCGACGACGCGCAACTGGTGCGACGACTGGGCACCGAGGTCACCACCGTGGCCGGCGACGCGCGGCTCCACAAACTGACATATGCCGAGGATATGGCGATCCTCGCGGGACTTTTGGGGATCGGCACGATGACACGAACCGCCGTTGGCATGGGTTACGACGTACACCGGCTGGTCGCCGACAAGCCCTTGTGGATCGGCGGCATAGAAATTGCCTATAGTCATGGACTTGAGGGGCATAGCGATGCCGATGTCGGGCTTCATGCGCTGACCGATGCGATCCTCGGCGCCCTTGCCGATGGTGACATCGGCGATCATTTTCCGCCGAGCGACCCGCAATGGCGCGGCGCCGCGTCGCATCGCTTTCTGGCCTTCGCCGCCGATCGGGTTCTGGCACGCGGCGGGCGTATCGATCATGTCGACCTGACCATCATCGCCGAGGCGCCGAAAATCGGCCCGCACCGCGCTGTGATGCGCGCGCGGATCGCCGAAATCCTTGCGATTCCGCCAGGCCGGGTTAGTGTGAAGGCAACAACGACAGAGCGGCTGGGGTTCACCGGTCGCCGCGAGGGGATCGCTGCACAGGCTGTCGCGACTTTGCAACTTCCGGAGAATTGACCGTGCTGCCTGACGATGAAACGCGGTTTGCCGTGCGTAACACGCTGGCGACCGACGTGCTCGCGAACAATCGTGCCGTCGGCCGCAAGATCGCGGTGGCCGAAAGCTGCACCGGCGGCATGGTCAGCGCCGCGCTGACTGACATCGCCGGCAGTTCGGACGTGTTCTCGGCGGGCTTCATCACCTATTCGGGCCATGCGAAGCAAAGCCAGCTCGATGTGAGCAGCGAAATCCTCGAAACCTTTGGCGAAGTCTCGCTCGCCACCGCTTGGGCGATGGCAACCGGCGCGCTTGCCAACAGCGACGCCGATATTGCCGTCGCGATTACCGGTATCGCCGGTCCCGGCGGCGGGTCAGAGAAAAAGCCCGTGGGACTGGTCGTTTTCGCGCGTGCGCTGCGCGGACAGGATCCCGACGACTATTTCACTCAGCGGGTGCAGTTCGAAGGCGGCGATCGCGCCGCAATCCGCCATCATGCGACGCTGTTCGCGCTCGACCTGCTTCAGCCCGAGAGGGACTCGCTGCGTCCGACCGAAGACATCGCGCTGCCCGCCGCATAAAGATCGTCGGCACGCGCCTCGAACGCCGCGATCATCTTGCGCAGCGCCTTGTCGAACATCTGTCCGGCCAGCGCTTCGAACACCCGGCTGCGAAAGGCGAAGTCGACCATGAAGTCGACGCGGCACCCGCCGCCCTCGACCGGGGTAAAATGCCATTCGTTGCTCAGGTGACGCATCGGCCCGTCGATATAGCTGACCGTCACCGCACGCGGGCGCTCTTTGTGGACGCGGCATGAAAAACTCTCGCGAAGCCCTTTGAATCCAACGATCATATCCGCGATCGCCTCATGCTCGCTATCACTGCGGATGCGCAGGGCAACGACCCACGGCAGGAATTCGGGATAGCGCGCGATGTCGGTGACCAGCGCGAACATCTGCTCGGCGCTGTACGGCAATTCGCGGGTTTCGTGATGCCTTGGCAAGACCGGGGTCAGCCAGCAGCGCGCGCCAGCTGCGCCTCGCGCGCCGCGCGCATCCGTTCGAAATCGTCGCCCGCGTGATAGCTCGAGCGCGTCAACGGCGACGAAGCGACCTGCAAAAAGCCTTTGGCGCGGGCGATCTGGGCATAGGCGTCGAATGCCTGCGGGGTGACGAAGTCGATGACCTTGGCATGTTTCGGCGTCGGTTGCAGATACTGGCCCATCGTCATGAAATCGATGTCGGCGCTGCGCATGTCGTCCATCACCTGATGAACCTCCATCCGCTGCTCACCCAGCCCGAGCATGATGCCCGACTTGGTAAAGATCGAGGGATCGCGGCGCTTGACGCTTTCGAGCAGGCGGAGCGAGGCATAGTAGCGCGCGCCCGGGCGGATCGTCGGATAGAGCCGCGGCACGGTTTCGAGATTGTGGTTATAGACGTCCGGACGCGCATCGACGATCGCCGCGACCGCGCTTTCGGGCTTGTTGCGGAAATCGGGTGTCAGAATCTCGATCGTCGTCTGCGGCGTTTCGCGGCGCAGCGCATTGATCACCTTGACGAACTGGCTCGCGCCGCCGTCCGGAAGGTCGTCGCGATCGACCGAAGTGATGACGATGTGGCTGAGCCCCATTTTCGCCGCCGCAATCGCCGTATGTTCGGGTTCGAGCAGGTCAACCGCGCGCGGCATCCCCGTCTTGACGTTGCAAAAGGCGCAGGCGCGGGTGCAGGTATCGCCGAGGATCATCACCGTCGCGTGCTTCTTGGTCCAGCATTCGCCGATGTTCGGACACGCCGCCTCTTCGCACACGGTATTGAGGTTGAGCTCGCGCATCAGCTTGCGCGTTTCGGCATAGCCGGGGCTGGTCGGCGCCTTGACGCGGATCCAGTCGGGCTTACGGGCGCGTTCGGACGGCTTGGGTGCGGGAGCGTTCATTTCGCCCACATAGTCGCGCCCGCGCCTCTTCTCAACCTCTCTACCTATGCTAAGGCGAATCCATGACTCACTTTGCTGACATGATCGAGGGCTATCGCCGTTTCCGTAGCGGCGGCTGGCAGGAACAACGTGACCGCTGGGACGAATTGGCCGTCGGGCAATCGCCCAAGGTGATGGTCATCGCCTGCTCCGACAGCCGCGTCGAACCGTCGCAGATTTTCGACACCAATCCCGGCGAAATCTTTGTCGTCCGCAACGTCGCCGCGCTGGTGCCGCCGTTCGAAACGACTCCGGGGCGCCACGGCGTGTCAGCGGCGCTGGAGTTTGCGGTGCAATTCCTGAAGGTCGAGGAAATCGTCGTAATGGGCCACGGCCTGTGCGGCGGTTGCCACGCCGCACTGCACCGCTCGATGGCGGGCGCCGAGCCCGGCCGTGGCGGCTTTATCGCCGACTGGATCGCGATGCTCGACGATGCCAGCGATCAGGTCCGCCGCGATCACGCCGACATCGACAACCGCGACGCCGGGCGCGCGATGGAAATGGCTGCGGTACGCGTCAGCATCGACAATCTGCGCACCTTCCCGTGCATCCAGGAAAAGGAAATGCGCGGAACGCTGCGGCTGCGCGGTGCCTTTTTCGCGATCAGCGACGGGGTGCTGCATCTTTTGGACGAAACGAGCGGGGAGTTTTCGCCCGCTGCCTGAACAGGAGCGCGACATGAGCAAGAATGCACTGTGGCTGACACTGATCTTTGTGGCAGCGATCGTCGGCGCATTGATGGGACCATCGCTCGCCAGCGTGCTGTCGCCCGAAACCTTGTTCATCCTGTCGGTGCTGTTGATCGGCGGCATCGTCATCTTCTGTTTCTGGGCGCTGTCGAGCAACAAGGGCGGTGCCAAGGCCGACGCCGCCGCAACCGCCGACGCGCGAACGATGCAGGCACCCGCGGGCAAGGCACGGATATACATCACGCGGCGCGGGTTCGTCGCGGCGTTGCAGGGCATGGACGTGACGCTGAACGGCACCGCCAAAGGTCAGATCAAGTCAGGCCAGATGCTGATGGCTGACGTCGCGCCGGGTCAACATCAGCTGCATATCGCCACCGCCAAGGCGAAGCTGGCGCACCCCGCCGAATTGTCGATCGATGTGGGCGCGGGCGGCGTTGTGGTGATCGGCGCGATGATCGAAATGGGCGCGCTCAAGGGCAGCATCAAACTGGACCGCCTCGAAGCTGCAAAGGCACGTGAGGATGTTCACGCGACCAAGCTGGTGCTGTGGGAAGTCCCACCCGCCTGACCTTCTTCTCGGCGTCATTGCGAGCGAAGCGAAGCAATCCAGTGCGGGTTTACGCAGGCTCTGGATTGCCGCGTCGCTTCGCTCCTCGCAATGACGAGAATGAAATGTCCCCATTATGGTTTCGCCGGTACAAATCCCGCCGCGGGCCAGTCCGTACCGCCGATCCGCGCGACCTCCAGCTTGGCAAACTCGACCGGCGGCATGCCTGCCCCGACATAGCTGCCGACCTCCGTCCACTTGCCGTCTGCGATCGTCGCGACATATTTGATCGTCGCGCCATTCGGCGCCGGAATGCTCCATTCAAAGCCGGTATCGGTTACCGCGAACGGGAATTTCCCGGTGCGCCCGTCGGTCCAGCTGTTCATCGCATATTGGTCGGTCGCGGCGTCGTAGGAAATCACCGCGAAGGCGTTGAACGCAAGCTTGCCCGCCTCATCATAACCGCGCCCCTCGATCACCAGCGCCGTGCCATCGAGCATCGGCCCGGTGCGTTCGGTTTGCACCAGCTTGATCGCGCCGCCCGGCGTGGTGATCGTCGCGGTGCCGCGCCATTCGCCATGCAGTTTCGCCAGCTTCGCGATCGCAGCCTTTTGTTCGGCGATGACCGCTGGATCGGTCCGCATCTGCGCCTGTGCAGGCAAGACGGCGGCCGACAGCAGGGCTGCGGCGACAAGAACAATTCGCATGATGATCCTCCCCAATTGTGTTATCGCTATAACACAGCTCGTACTCGGGGGAAATAGGCGCCGAAATGACGATTCAGGGAATCGCGTAGGTTACATTCGCTTGCCCGACCGGCTTGTCCGGGTCGTCGGTCCAGATCCGCACGTCCATCACCGCCAGCCGCTTGCCGAGCCGCAACATATGCGCGTCGGCGAACAGCGGCCCCGGACGGCAGGGGCGCAGGAACTGGTAATTGAGCGCGCTCGTCACCGCCATCGCAACCGGGCCGATATGCGCCAGGACGAGCGCGTAGGCGGCCATGTCGGCAAACCCCATCTGGGTGGGTCCGGAAATCAGTCCGCCGGGGCGCAGCGCCTTCGCACCGGGGTCCATCCGCGCCTGAATGTGGCCCGGCGCAGCCGACACGACCGTACCGCGCGAACCCGGGGCCGCGTCGGGAAACGCTTCGGTCATGAACGCATTGAGTGCATCGGCGTCCAGACGGATTGCGCTCGACGAGATTGGTATCGATTGTGGCATGGGATCGCGATACCCGATGGTTGGCGAGCGCGTAAAGTCCGTTGCGCATAATGGATCAACGGAATGCCAATTTGGCGCCAACATAAAATGCGACGACACCGCATGTTCCCAGCGAAATAACGAACCGGATCGGAATCAATAGAGCTTGAAAATGAACTTGGTTCGATTGAGCCTCCGAACGACCGCGCAACAGCCTGGTCACGCGTAATTGATCTGCTTTGCTCAAGGACGAGAAAGCATGGTGAGACATCTTGTCGGGTTGATCGATGGAACGATGGTTTCACCGTCGACCGCTAGCGCCTATGGCTCCTATTCCAACGTCTTCGAACTCGCGTGCCTTCTGCAACTGAGCGACCGCTCGGACGACGGGGGGCCGCAGATTGTTTTCTACTCTTCGGGGATATCATCACGCCCCGATACATGGAGCCCATACGACCTCGTCACCGGTAACTCGATCTGGTCGCAGATCATCGATCAGTACATCAATATTTGCTCGAACTATAATTTCGACGCGCCGGAGGGCAGCCGTGACAAGATCTATCTTTTCGGATTCTCACGCGGCGCCATGGCGATCAGGGCACTCGCAGGACTGATTTCCGAATTTGGCCTGTTGCGCCCGGAACATATTCGCGACCTGCCTATTGTACTGGATGCGTGGAATCGGTCGCTGGGGAAGCCTAACCTTAGCCCCAAGGTCGAGGTGGAAAACGCCGAGGTCGAATTTGTAGGGCTATTCGACTCGGTGATGGGCGGCGTCAGCTGGCTTCGCACCTTCAATCCCATCCGCTTCAAGAATTTCAAACTACCGGCGCGATGCCGCCGGGCGGTCCAGATCCTGGCGATCGACGAAAACCGGCGCCACTTCAAACCCAATGTTTGGGATGGAATCACGCCGCGGGCAAGAAAGCCCGACTTTGAGGCGACGCGGATGCTTAAGCAGATATGGATGCCCGGACTTCACTCGGACGTTGGCGGGACGGGCAATGCGGTTTGGGGACGCGCGTCATTTCTTGCGATGGTCCATTTCATCAAGGAGCACACCAATTTGGGCATCCGCCAGTCAGCGATCGACGCCAAGGAGGAGCGCTTTCGGGAAGGCTATCACAGCCGCCACTATTTTATCGACCAACACCGAAGCATCGGGAAAGGTTTTCGGCGCAGCCCCCGTGATCCTAACAGCGGCGACGAGACGCTACACCCGATATGCAGCGATCTCGAGACCGTGACCTTTAATCAATGTCCGGACTACCCTTGGTGTACGAACGTCCTATCGGCACGGTTCAATGGACTGAATGTAGATCCGGACCTTCAGCGCTACTTCGACGATATCCTGCAAAAGTAAGCGTCAGCGCGTCAGCTTCTTGTACGACGTTGCGTGCGGGCGCGTAGCATCGTCGCCGAGGCGGCGGATCTTGTCCTCTTCGTAAGACTCGAAATTGCCCTCGAACCATTCGACGTGGCTGTCGCCCTCAAATGCCAAAATGTGCGTCGCCAGGCGATCGAGGAAGAAGCGGTCGTGGCTGATCACCACCGCGCAACCCGCGAAATTCTCCAATGCTTCTTCCAGCGCGGCGAGCGTTTCGGTGTCGAGATCATTGGTCGGCTCGTCGAGCAGCAGCACGTTGCCGCCCTGTTTAAGCATCTTTGCCATATGCACGCGGTTGCGTTCACCCCCCGACAGCTGGCCGACCTTTTTCTGCTGATCGACGCCCTTGAAGTTGAAGGCACCGACATAGGCGCGCGTCTGCATCTCGTGCTTGCCGATGTTCATTAGCTCGTGTCCGCCCGAGATTTCTTCCCAGACATTTTTGCTCGGATCGAGCGCATCGCGGCTTTGGTCGAC
This sequence comes from Pseudomonadota bacterium, assembly GCA_023422695.1. Classification (GTDB taxonomy): domain Bacteria; phylum Pseudomonadota; class Alphaproteobacteria; order Sphingomonadales; family Sphingomonadaceae; genus Sphingopyxis. The sequence continues at coordinate 13,317 of JAFAGN010000060.1, read as the reverse complement.
ATAGCCGAGGCGGACCGTGTCGCCGATGCTCACGCTGCCGCTGTCGGGGGTTTCCTGCCCGGTGATCAGCTTGAACAGCGTCGATTTGCCGGCGCCGTTGGGGCCGATCACCCCGACGATGCCGCCCGGCGGCAGCGTGAAGGACAGGTCTTCGAACAACAACTTGTCGCCATAGGCCTTGGAGATGTTGTTGACCTCGATCACCTTGCCGCCCAGGCGCTCGGGAACCTGAATGACGATCTGCGCCTTGCCAGGGATGCGCTTTTCCTGCGCTTCGACCAGCTGGTCGAAGCTCTTGATACGCGCCTTCGACTTGGCCTGACGCGCTTTCGGCGACTGCCGGATCCACTCGAGCTCGTCCTTGATCGCTTTCTGGCGACCGGCATCCTCGCGCGCTTCCTGCTCCAGGCGCTTGCCCTTCTTTTCCAGATAGGTCGAATAATTGCCTTCATAGACAAAGTAGCGACCGCGATCGAGTTCGAGGATCCAGTTCACGACATTGTCGAGGAAATAGCGATCGTGGGTAACGAGGATGACGTTGCCCGGATAGTCGACCAGATGCTTTTCCAGCCAGGCGACGCTTTCGGCATCAAGATGGTTGGTCGGTTCGTCGAGCAGCAGGATCGACGGCTTTTCGAGCAGCAAGCGGGTCAGCGCGATGCGGCGGCGTTCACCGCCCGACAGATTCTCGACGCTCCAGTCGCCCGGCGGACAGCGCAGCGCTTCCATGGCGATTTCCAGCTGGTTGTCGAGCGTCCAGCCGTCCACCGCGTCGATCTTTTCCTGCAGCGTCCCCATTTCTTCCATCAGCGCGTCGAAATCGGCGTCGGCGGGCGGGTCGGCCATCAGCGTGCTGATCTCATTGAACCGGTCCATCATGTCGGCGACGCCGCGGACGCCGTCCATTACATTTTCCTTGACCGTCTTGTTCGGATCGAGCTCGGGCTCCTGCGCCAGATAACCGACGGTGATCCCCTCACCCGGCCAGGCTTCGCCGGTAAAGTCGGTGTCCATACCGGCCATGATCTTCATCAGCGTCGATTTGCCGGTGCCGTTCGGACCGACGATGCCGATCTTCGCATCGGGATAGAATTGCAGGCTCAGATCCTTGAGCGTCGGCTTTTGCGCGCCGGGATAGGTCTTGTTCAGACCCTTCATCACGAAACTATATTGGGCGGCCATGGAAATGCTCCGGATATGGGCCGGGCCGCGGGTGCGACCGGGACAGAAATAAGTTGCGCGCCGGTTAGCGAATGGTCGCGGGCTTGGCAATCATTGGGGCAATCGGCGCTTGCACGGACCGGAAGCACCGTTACGAAAGCCGTATGAAAACTACTCGCTTCTTCGCCCGCCTAGCCGGAATCGCTGCTGCGTTGCTGGGGACTGCCGCTTCAGCATCGAACCCGTCGGCGCCGAACGCGGTCGAATTGACCCAGCAAGGCGATGATCCAGCGTGGGCGATCACGCGCGACCTAACGACAGAGGTTGGCCCACGCATGGCCGGAACCCATGCCGAAGCCGTTGCGCGCCGTTGGGCGATGCGGCGTTTGCTCGCGATGGGCTTTGCCAATGTGCGTGAGGAAGCGTTCGACATGCCAGTCTGGGTGCGCGGCGCCGAAGACGCGTGGCTGACCAGCACTCTCCTGCCGCAAAGGCTTGCGATCGCCGCGCTTGGCAACAGTGCGTCGACGGGTCCCGCGGGAATCGAGGGTGAAGTCATCTATTTCGACGGCTACGACGCTTTGGTCGCGGCTCCCGACGCGCAGATCCGAGGCAAAATCGTCTTCGTCGACCACCATATGCAGCCAACACAGGACGGCAGCGGCTACGGCTATTATGGACGCAGTCGTTTCACGGGACCGAATATCGCGGCAAAGAAGGGCGCGGCGGCGATCGTCATCCGCTCGATCGGCACCGACAACCACCGGAACCCGCACACCGGGGTCACCAATTTCGACGTCGGCGTAACGCCGATACCCGCGGCCGCCATCTCCAATCCCGACGCCGACCAACTGGTCCGACTCTGGCAGCGCCCGCAGCCCGTGCGTTCGGAGAAGATGCCGCCGCTGCGGATGAAACTGACCCTGACCCCGCAGAACCTGGGCCTGAAACAGTCAGGCAATGTCATCGCCGAAGCCCCCGGCAGCGACCCCGCCGCCAGTCCGGTCATCATCGCCTGCCATCTCGACAGCTGGGATCTTGGCACGGGCGCGATCGACGATGCCGCGGGCTGCGGCATCATCACCGCCGCCGCGAAGCATGTGATGAGCGCCGGTCAGCTCCGCCGCACCATCCGCATACTGTGGGCGGGCGCCGAGGAGGCCGGGGTGTTCGGCGGCAAGGCCTATTTCGAAGCACATGGGAAAGAGAAGCACGCAGTCGCGCTCGAATCCGATTTCGGTGCCGACCGCGTGTGGCGGGTTGATTTCAGGCTGCCCGACAGCGCCAAGCCGCTCGCCGACCGCATCGCCGAGGCACTAATGGCTTTCGACGTCGTGCGCGGGCGGCAACCCGCAAATGGCGGCGCCGACGTCGGCGCACTCGTACAGGCGGGCGTTCCCACGATCGATCTGGCGCAGGATGGGACACGCTATTTCGATATCCATCACACGCCCGACGACACGCTGGACAAGATCGACCCGGTGCAATTGCGGCAAAATGTGACGGTTTGGGCCGCGACTCTGGCGATTCTCGCGAACAGTTCGGACGACGAGCTTCCCTGAATATGACGGAGAAATGACAGATTCCTGCGCGCGCCGACCATCTCAATTATTTTTGTTGACGATTCATGCGGAACGGCTAAATCCCGCCGCTCGCGGAACGGGAAAGTTTCCCCGACGCGGTAAGGCATTTTAGGGAGCCCACACATCATGAAGAAATTTGCTGCTATCGCCGTTGCTGCCAGCATGTTCGCCCTCGCCGCTTGCGGTGAAAAGGCTGCTGAAGAAGCCACCACGGAAGCTCCGGCTGCTGAAGCTGTTGCTGAAGAAGGCGCTGACGCCGCTGCTGCTGGCGCTGAAGCCGCTGCCGCTGGTGCCGACGCTGCTGCTGCTGGCGCCGAAGCTGCTGCTCCGGCCGACGCTGCTGCGACCGCCGCTGCTCCGGCTGCTGACGCTGCCGCTGCTCCGGCCGCTCCGGCTGAAGAAAAGAAGTAAGTCACAGCCCTTCGGGGCGTTGACCGAAACTAGAATTGGGCGGTCTTCCCTCGGGAAGGCCGCCTTTTTCTTTGCCCGCCGTTCGCGCGGCTAGACTTGTGCCCATGCGCTGTCTAAGGCGCGGGGCAGTAGTCGGGGAGTAGCGCAGCCCGGTAGCGCGCCTGCTTTGGGAGCAGGATGTCGCAGGTTCGAATCCTGTCTCCCCGACCACTATCCCCAGCCCGTAGAATTGCCCCGCCGCCTATCCGGTCGACGTCGCGATCAGCCGCGCGTAAAAATCGATCATCCGCTTGAAGCTGTCGATCTTCATATGTTCGTTGGTGCCGTGGATCATCGCCGTTTCTTTCAGCGAGAAATGCATCGGCATGAAGCGATATACGTCGTCGGACACGGGTTCCATGCTGCGGCTGTCGGTGCCGCCGACGACCAGGATCGGCGATAGCACGGCCGCCGGGGCGTCGGCCCGCGCCGTTGCGGCGATCCATTTCCAGCCTTGCGAACTGGTCGACGACACGCGCGACGGTTCGCGCGGCGGCTTCACCCACGCCAGTTGGATCGGCAGGTCGCCCACTGCGGCCTTTGCGCGGGTCATGATATCGGTAGAACGGTTCCACGGCGCGATCCGATAGTTGATCAGCGCATTGGCGGTTTGCGGCAGGACATTCTCTTTCGGGCTGCCCTCCAGCATCGTCGGCGCGATCGTCGTGTGAAACGCGGCCGCGGTCGATGGCGTCTTGGCGACCTCGCCTTTCAGGATCGGTCCAAACAGCCACTGGTTCGCCACCGCCATCTTGGTCGTGCCGCCCTTTTTGGCGGCGAGCGTTTCGAGCATCGCGGCGCCTGGCCCCTGAATGTTCAGGGGAAAGGGCTTTTCGGTGATCGCGGTGATTGCGCGCGCCAATGTGCCGACGCCGGTTTCGGCGGGCGGCATCGAACTGTGGCCGCCGGGGGCATCGGCGGTGACCTTCAGCGTCGCATAGCCCTTTTCGGCAATCCCGATCATGATCGCGGGGCCATTGATAACGGGCGTGTCGGTCAGCACCACGCTGCCCTCGTCGAGCGTGAAGATCGCCCTTACGCCGTCCGCTTTCAATTTCGCGGCGGCGGCGGCGGCGCCCGAACCACCCACCTCCTCGTCATGGCCCGACACCAGGTAAATGCCGCGCCGGGGCCGAAACCCTTGCGCGCTCAGCGCTTCCAGCGCTTCGAACAGCGCCACCAACGATCCCTTGTCGTCGACCGTGCCGCGTCCCCACACCGCCTGTTCGGCGATCGTCCCGGCAAAGGGCGGATATTTCCAGTCGCCCTCGGTCCCTTCGGTGACCGGCACCACATCCTGGTGCGCCATCAGGATAATCGGCGCCAACGCCGCATCGCTGCCCGGCCAATGATAGATCAGCGTCCGGTTGGGCAGGATGGTGCGGGCCATCGCCCGGTGCATGGCAGGATAGGTCGCCGCCAGCCACCCATGCAGCCGGTCCCATTCGGCCACCTCGTCATCGGCTGGATCCTGATGCGAGATTGTACGGATCTGCGCCGCAGCGCTCAAATGGCCTACTGCAGCCGTCAGATCATAGGTCGGCACGGCGGCGAGGCGAACGTCGCTGCCGTCGGCTATATCCTTGGGCGCGAAAGTGGCCGTGCGCACCGCAACCGTTCCCGCGACGACCGCAACGATCGCCAGCCCCCCGATCAAGATCGTCCGCCGTTTGCCCATATCCCCTCTCCTTCTGTCACAGCAATGGACCGCCGCCGCGCATGATTTGCAACCCCTAAGGATGCACGCGCGGGTTCATGACGCGTTCATGGCTCCGGCGCGATTTCAGGATCGTCGCTGAAAACGAGGCTTCCCATGCGATTGTCGATCGTCCTCGCCGTCCTCCTTGCACCAGCTGCTGCTCAGGCGCAGTTCGTGCCGCGGACGCCGCCGCCCGCCGAACGGATGCCGGGGATTGTCGACAGGGGCGCTTCGACCGGCGCATCGACGATGGCGCACGATCTTCGCGAAGCCCGCAAGCGGATCAGCAGCGGGCGCAACACGGGCCAATTGTCGAAGCGGGAAGCCCGCGCGCTTCGCCGCGAGGCGGGACAGATTTCGGTGCTCGCCGAGCGCTACGCACGCGACGGCTTGTCCGATTCCGAACGGCGCGAGCTGGACATGCGAACGCAGGTGCTTCGCGACCTGACCGCGGCGAAGCGGCTTCGGGCGCGGACGCCCTAATTCGCCAAGAACACAATGGTGGGCCCGGCAGGACTCGAACCCGCAACCTAGCCGTTATGAGCGGCCAGCTCTAACCGTTGAGCTACAGGCCCCCTTGGAAACCCGGCGGGGGTGAGCGGGCGATAGCGGAGGGCGCGCGCCATTGGCAAGCGCCAAGGCTCAGCTTGATCGCTGGCGCGACGCCATCGCCAATATATCGGCGGCGGTCGTCGGCTCGACACCGCGCCGCGCCAGATGATCCAGCACCACGTCCCACCAGCGATAAAATTGATCGAGATCGGCCTGGCTGCGAACATAGGGCGTATTGCCCGGTTGCAGCGACGGGGAGTGGAACGACAGGTTGAGCACCGGCAAGCGCAGGTCGACCGCGATATCGATCGCTTTGCAGGCGCGCTCTGCCGGGATCCCTTCCGGAGTCAGCGCAATGCGTTCGACAATGCCCAGTCGCGCCAGCGCCGCCCCGGCGTGCGTGCCGTTGCGCGCGATGCGATGATAGACCGGCTGCCCCGCCTGCCCCAGCATCCCGCCGAACACTGTCGTAACCGGCATCTCCAGCACCGCGCCAGCGCCAGTGCGAACCCACCAGGGATGCAGCGATGCGTTCCGATAATCAGGACCATGCCCGGCGCGATAATCGAACCCCGAACGTACCGATGTATCGCAAAGAAAGCCGAGTTCGGCGAGCAGCGTAGCGGTATCGGCGCCAAGGCCATAGCGCCCGGCGCGATAGAAGACCGGCGTCATCGCGAAGCGATCACGGATCGCATCGCGCAGCGCCGTCATCTTGGCGCGTTGCAGGTCCCGCGGCAGATTGCCGGTATAGCTGTTGCGCGCGCCGACCGCTTCGTCATGCGGCGGCGTCACCCATGGGTGAAGCTGCGCCCCGATGTCGCATGCTCCTGTCGCCTGCGCCGCGCCCAGAATATCGACGGCGCGATCATCGGCAACGATCGGCCAATCGACCAGATAAATCGGCTTTACGCCAGCACGGGCAAAATAGCTCTGGCAGTCCGCCAGCGCCGGAACCGACGAAAGGCCAAAATTGGTGCGCGAGAAAGGCGCCTCCCAATCGAAATCCTCTTCGGTGTCGATCGTGACCCAAAATCGCGGCCGTTCGTCCGCTGCCAGTTCCACCAAATCGGAGGGCGCAGGCTTCGCAAAGAAATTGCCCGCAGGCTGCACCACGCTCCCCTTCGCTCCCGCCGTCGCCCAGGCTATTCGCCCTGCTGGGCCTCCAGCCCGGCTTCGGCTTTCGAGTTGGCGGAACGCAAGTGCAAGGTCAAGGCGTTATGCCCGATGTCGAGCCGCCCGCCTGCAGCGCGGGCCAGACTATCGACGAGGCGCAGCGAAAAGCCGAGGCTGAGCACCGCGGCGCCCGGCGCTTCGCCTTCCGGACTGAAGCCGGGGTCGAGCAGATCGGATGCGGTGGCAAAGCGAATCGTTGCCGGGCGAACGATGCGCAGCTGGAGCATATCGTCGTGCAGCGATTCGGTGACGAGCTGTCCGACAAGAATTGTACCCGTTTCGGATACATCTATCAGCGCGGTCAGCAGACGGCCCACCATGCGCCGTGCGTTGGCGTCATTCGCCAGCCCCACGAAGGGACCGCCGACGCGCGAGATGCTGAGGTCGACGCGCTGTTCGGCCAGTAAGGCGGCCAGATCGCTTTCCACCTGCGCCACCACCTGGCCCATGTCGACCGTTTCATCGGGCGACGGATCGACGGCGGCGGTGACGTTGCTCCGCGCCGCGGTTTCCAGATCGTCGATGATGGTCTGTACCGACAGCGCATCGGCGACGATCGTGTCGGCCATCGCGCGATAACTGTGGCTGACCGGGCCGAACATCTGCCCGGCGACGATCTGGGCGAAGCCCGAAATGGCGTTGAGCGGGCTGCGCAGTTCGTGGATCAGCTGGCGGATCGAATCGCCCGAATCCTCGGCAACGGGCCGTCCATAGGGCGTTTCGCTGCGGTTGGGGCGGCGCGCGCTGCCGCGATAGCCGCGAAACTGCCCGGTGGCCGGGTCGAACCATGGCAGCGCCGAAAAGCGCCATTCGCCGGCGTCGGCGGGCGTTCCTTCGAGCATCATCCGGGCGTTGAGGATTTCGGCGCGCTGACGAAAACCGCCCGCGGCAACGCCGTCGGTGCCGGGTTCGCCGCCAAACGCCGCCTCGGCGATCGACAGCCCGATTACCGCGCCGCGCGTCACGCCGTCGACCCAATGGATGACCCCGTCAGGGCCAGTTTCGAACAGGAAAGCCGATCGTTGCTGCTGCGGCGCCGCGGCTGCGGCGGGCTGTCCGCGCGTCGACTGATATTTGTCGATCCGGCGCACCAGTTCGCTGATCTGGCTGGTGCCGCTTTCGATTGCGGCATCAGGAGCGGCGTGCAGCGGCACGACGGGCGCCGGGGCCGCTTCGGCCACGACCGCGGGCTGCGGCAAGGCCACCGATGCACTGCCGAGGCTGGCCAGCGCACGATAGACGCCGCGCGGCAAATCGGTACGGCCAGCCAGAACCGACCGTGCCATCGCGCTGGTCGCGGGCAGCATCGCCAGCCAGTCGGCTTCGGGCAGCTGGGCGTTTTGCAGCATGATCGCCGCGACCGACGGAACGTCGTTGGCGTACAGCGCGACAAGCGGCGCAAATCGGCCGTGTTTTGCGATCGCCCGCGCACAATCGCGGCGAACCGCTTCGGCAATGCGCGGCCGCAAAACCGCCAGCGCGTGCAGGCTGCGACGAATATCGTCATCACCCAGTTGATTGCCGCGCTGCGCCAGAATATCGGAGAGCTGGCGCCAGGCTGCGATGCGGGCGCGATCGTCCGCAGGCGCTTGACGCAAGATGGTCGCGATCATCGAGTCAGCAGTCACGCGAAACCAGCCCCACACCTTCTATCGTTGGTTACCGTAAGCTTACCGGCTAGCGTGAATCCCCCGGTCATGAAAGTGCCTTCACCGGCCACGTCACATTGTGGGACAATTGCAATCGTCTGAAATAATATTATGGTCACTGCAGTTTTGGAAAGCGGATGTTTCAACGATGGCGAGTCAGAAATTCGATCAAATCGACCTGCAGATACTCAGCGAGCTACAAAAAAATGGCCGGATGACGAATGTCGAGCTGGCACAGATGGTCGGGCTGACCGCGCCCCCATGCCTGCGCCGCGTGCGCGCGCTGGAAGAATCGGGGGTCATCCGATCCTATCATGCCGACCTCGACGCCGCGAAGCTGGGCTATGGCATCACCGTCTTTGCGATGGTCAGCCTGCGCAGCCAGGCCGAGGCCGATCTGAAAGCGTTCGAGGATTATATCGGCGGCCTCGCCGAAGTGCGCGAATGCTACATGCTGAATGGCGAAATCGACTTTCTTCTGAAGGTCGTAGCGCGCGATTTGCAGAGCTTTCAGTCGTTTCTGACCGCGCATCTGACATCGGCGCCCAACGTGACCAGCGTGAAAACATCGCTGACGATTCGCACCGCAAAACAGCTGGCGGGAATTCCGGTCGAAACATGACCATCATAGACGTCTGACCGCCCATCAAAAAAGGGCGCCGCTCCACATCGGAACGGCGCCCTTTTTGGTGTCGTGAAACCGCGCGTCAGCTCGCCGGCGTCGCCGCGGGAGCCGCGGCAGGCGCTGCGCCAGCCTTGGCACGCACAGTCCACAGCTGCGCCAACCGCTGGCGATTACCTTGCACCTTCGCGAAACTGGCCACCGCGGCATCGCTCTGGCCGGCGAGCGCCTGCGCCACGCCGAGGCGATACTGGATGACCGCGTCGGTCGGGCTGGCCGCCAGCGCGGCTTGATACAACGGAATCGCCTTTGCGGCGTCGCCATTACCGACCAGCGCGTCGGCAGTCGCGCGCGCCGCCTTGGGATTGCTCAGCGTGGCGGGCTTGCTCGCATCCGCCGCAACCGCCGCGGCGTCAGCCGTGGCGCGCGGCGTCTGCGATTCCAGAATGCCCCCGAAATGCGCGTCCGTCTTGGGAATGGCGCCGCTGTCTTGGCCATGCTTGATCACCGCAACAACCTCGCCCGGATAACCCGCTTCGGTCGCCAGGCCCGCATATTCCAGATATTCGGGTCGCTGGGTCATCGAATTGGTCGCGCGCATCAAGCGCAGGATGTCGAGGTTGAGCTCCTTGTCACCGCCCGACTGCTGCAACAGGATGTACAGCGTGTTGCGCCATGTGGCCGGGGTCGGATAATCCTGAACGCGCATCGTCAGCACGTCGAGCATCTCGTTGGTGCGCTTGGCTTTCTGAAAAGCCTGCGCCGGGCGAACGAACAATTCTTCCGACGGCTTGGTCCCCGCGGCGCGAGCAGCGGCGATCCCTGCCTGGGCAATTTCCCAGCCCTTGTCGATCTGACCGCCATTCAGATAGCTGTCCATCAGCATCGGCGACAGCGCGCTTTCGGTCGAACCCGCAGCCTTCGCCGCTTCCAGCCGCTGGATCGCCTTCGGGTAATTTTTCGCGCCATAGGCAAAGTTGCCCGAATAGAAATTATAAACGCCGACATTCTCGGCCGGGGTCAGCCCCGATTCGAGCATCACGTCCAGCCCCTGCCCCTGCAGCGCCTGATCCTTGTTCAGGATCCCGAGCTGGAGCTGGTAAAAGCCGACAAGATATTTGTCATCGGGAGTCGACGCGCTTGCCTGCCCTTCCGCCAGCCCCGCCTGCAACGCCGCCGCGTCCTTGACCTTGTTGGCGTCGGTCATCTTCTTGAGCGCGGGCGCAAAACCCTTGCTGGCCGACAGCTGCTTGCCCTTGGCGGCCTCTTCCTTTTTCGGCTTTTCTTTCTTCTGCGCAGCAGCCGGGGTGGCGGTCGCCATCAGCGCGCAGCCCAGCACGGCGGCCATCGCCGTCGCGGGCATCGAGCGGAAACGGGTGAACATCGAAATCTCTCCTCAGAATCGGCCGGCTCGCCCAACGAAAACAGGCAACGCAAACAGGGTTCCGGCGCGCGTTCATAACGCGGCTAAACCCGTCGCGTTGCCAACGCAAGACGACCCGTATCGATATTTCTATGGCGGAGAGCGGCTGAACCGAAATTGAACCCTGTCAGCCGCGCGCGGCGACGTTCAGGCGATGTCGTCGATGGCCTGATTGATCTGGCGCAGCACCAGCGGATCGCCCGGCGCCCCGGCCATTGCCTGTTCGGCAAGTTCGATCAGAGATATGATGCCAAAGGTGGCGGCAAGCCCTTTCAGGCGCAGTGCCGCGACCTCCCAGTTGGCGTCGCAGCGGGCGCGGCGCATCAGGTCGGCCAGGTCGCGCGCGCTGCCGGTGAAGGCGGTGCGCAGGTCCAGCGCAATCGCCGGATCGTCGCCGATCGCGGCGCTGAGGTACCGGTCGAGTGGGCCACTATCAAAGGACATTCCACAGAGTTGGCAGCTTGTGGTTAAGTTTCCGTTTCAAGACGATCATTTGATGCTAAGATGGCGGGATGACGGGGGACAAGAAAATCGTCGGATTGTGGCGGGATTCCGCCAAAATCCAGGAAGCCGACAGCACCGCGCTGCCCGAAGCCGCGCCGGTCGAAACCGCGCGCACGGTCGACGCAGCGCCGCCTGCAGAGCGCGACTGGCTCGACATGGCACCGCTGAGCGATGACGCCGCACCCACTTATGAGACCGACGACGCGCCGCAGCCATCGGCGTGGCGCGACCGTATCGCCCCTGCCCTGCTGGTCTTGCTCGGGGTCGGCTGGACCGGGTTCGCGTTCGCTGCCGCCACCGGCAATTTGGCGCGCATGCCGGCCTTTACCGACTGGCCCGTGCTGATTGCTACGATTGCGATGCCGCTGACCCTGCTGGCGGTGCTGTGGATGGCCTTGCTGCGATCGGGCCGATCGGAACAAGCGCGCTTTGCGCGCGTCGCCAGCGCGCTCCGTGCCGAAAATCTGGCGCTGAACCAATCGATGCACTCGCTTGGCCTGCATCTCGCCGACGCGCAGCGACAGCTCGGCGAACAGGCCAAGGTCGTGCAACAGCTCGGCCTCGACACCGTGATGCGGCTCAATGAAAGCAGCGACAAGCTGGCGAGCAATGCATCGGTGATCGCCAATGCGCACGACCAGCTGGCGCGCTCGGGTGACGTGGCGCTCCAGCGGATGGACGGGCTGCTCGCGGGCCTGCCGCGCATCGACGATGTCGCGCAGCGGCTGGCAGTCAATTTCCGCGAGGCTGGACTGGTCGCGCACCAGCAGGGCGCCAATCTGGAAGCCAAGCTCGCGGCGCTGGGCGATGCAGCGGCGCAGACTGCGCAGACCGGCGAAGCCGCGACGGCCAGCATTCTCGAAGCGATCGTTGCGTTGCAGGTGCAGAGCAAAGAAACCGAAACCGGCTTGGTCGCGGCATCGACGCAGGTCAGCAGCGCGCACGACGCGGCGCTGGCACGGATGAGCAGTGTCGGCGCCCGTGCGCGCGACGACATGACCGCCACCGTCGCTACCCTCACCGCGCAGATGGACGAAAGCTGGCGCCTGTTCCGCGATGGCGTCGATGCCGCCGCGGCGCAGATGGACGCCAAACTGGCCGCGGCGCGCGATGCCGGCGATGCCATGGGCGCGCAACTGTCGGCCCACGCCGATGCCAGTGACGCGCTCGCAACGCGGATCACCGCGCATGTCGCCGACGTCGCGCAACAGCTGGACGTGCTCGATGTCAGCGTGACCGCCAGCACCGGCGTCATCGGTCGCTCGATCGACGACACCAAGACCCAACTCAGCGCCTTCATGCAGGAAGTGCAGAGCGGCAATGCGTCCGCGCATCAGCTGATTACCCACGCCGAATCGCTGCTGCTCGCGCTCGACGCGGTGACACGCGAACTCGACGAAACGCTGCCCCATGCGCTGGACCGCATGACCTCGCACGGCAAGGCGACGCAGACCGCGCTGGCGCAGCTGCGCCCGATGCTGGAGGCGTCCGAACTCGTCGCGCAATCGACGATGTCGCACGTCAACGCCGTGCAGGCGACGCTCAAGACCAACGAAGAGCAGATGGCGGGGCATGCGAGCAGCCAGCAGGCGCTGGTCGATCGGATCAACGGCTCGCTCGCCGATGCCGAGGCCGCGCTCGCCAAGCTGCGCGACGGTGCCGACGAATTTGCCGAACAGGGCGGCGCGCGGATGATCGCGACGCTGGGCGAGGTGCGCGCGACCGCCGACTCCGCTGCCGAGGAAGCGCGCCAGACGCTCGAAAAGCTGGTGTCAGGCGCGCGCGAAGCGATGCAGGCCACCGCGACCGAAGCGATCGACGCGGCATTCAAGACCGAGATCATGGCGCAGCTGACCGCGATCGAAGAAGCCTCGGCCCGCGCCGTCGCCGCGGCCAATGGCGCCGCCGACCGGCTGATGCGCCAGCTGATCACGATCATGGACACCAGCGCGAGCGTCGAACAGCGCGTCGCGGAGGCCGAACAGGCGATTGCAACGTCGGGCCGCGATTCGCTCGCCAAACAGGTCGGCCTGCTGACCGAGGCGCTGAAATCGACCGCGATCGACGTCACCAAAATCCTGTCGACCGAAGTCAGCGACACCGCATGGGATGCCTATCTGAAGGGCGACCGCGGCGTGTTCGCGCGGCGCGCCGTCAAGCTGATCGAAAATAGCGAGGCCAAGGAAATCCTGCGCCTCTACCAGAATGACGACGGCTTCCACGCATCGGTGAACCAGTTCATCCACGATTTCGAAGCGATGCTGCGCCTGCTGATCGGCGCGCGCGACGGGTCGGCGATCAGCGTGACCTTGCTGTCGTCCGATATCGGCAAGCTGTATGTGGCGCTGGCACAGGCGATCGACCGCTTGCGGGGTTAGTCGGCAGACGCGGGTGCCGTTGGCGACCGGAGTTAAGACGTCGCCCCCGCGAAGGCGGGGGCCGCTGTCGGTTTACGCAGCGACGCAGGACAAGGCCGGTAGCGGCCCCCGCCTTTGCGG
>JAFAGN010000220.1 GCA_023422695.1 Pseudomonadota bacterium | reverse complement strand
CTCGGCGGGTTCACCGGGTGGACCGAGTTCGGGGTGGACCCGGTGACACCGGGGGAGGCCGAGCGGGCCCGTCGTGACCCGCTGGCCGAGGGCCCGGAGTGGGTCAGCGCGGAGATGCACGCGCACGGCGACCGGCTCGCGCGCACCGCACCCGCGCCGGGGCCCCGGCGTACGCCGGCCGGCGTCACGGCCACGCTCACCCAGCCCAGCGGCCGGCAGGTGCCGGTGGCCGCACCGGTCAGCGCCGACTGGTACGGCTCGCCGAACCTGCACATCGGCGGCGCGGCGGGGGTGCGCCCCTGGCACGCCGCCCGCTTCGACCCCGCCACCGGCACGCTGACCGCCCTGCGCCCCGGCGCCCAGGTGCAGCTGACGGTGACGGTGAACGGAGTGAAGGCCGAGACCCAGGTGACGACGACCCCGTAGCCCCCGCCCACCCCCGCCCCCCCCCCCCCCGCCCCCCCCCCCCCCCCCCCCCCCCCCCCCCCCCCCCCCCCCCCCCCCCCCCCCCCCCCCCCCGGGGTAGGTAGGCGGGATCAAGCACGCTGTGGCTTGAAGCCAAGCCGCTTCATCTCTATGTGCGCCGCGGGCGCGGTCCGTGTGAGGTCGCGCAAGTTCGGGAAAATATGATGTCCAGCCTTTTCACCTTCATCCTCGTCCTGCAGGCGCTGGTCGCTGCGGCGATGATCGGCGTCATCTTGATGCAGAAGTCGGAAGGTGGCGGTCTGGGCGTCGGCGGCAGCCCCGCGGGCCTGCTGTCGGCGCGCGGCGCGGCGGATTTCATGACCCGGGCGACCACGGTCCTGGCGTGCCTTTTCGTCGGCCTGTCGATCGTCCTGGCGGCGATGGCTTCGGTCGGGCGCAGCGGTTCGACGATCGATACCTCGCTGTCGAAATCGGCGCAGACGAGCGGCGCGGCGCCGACGTCGTCGCTGACCGGTCCAGCGCAGCCGGCACCGGCCACGGCGGCGCCCGCTCCGGCGAGCGATGATCCGCTGGCCGCGGCCGCCGCTGCCGCGACGCAGGAAACCGCTCCCGCTCCGGCGCAGGCGCCCGCCAAGAAATAACCAACAGCTTCGGTTTCAGATAAGCCCGCGCGGCGGAAATAAATTCCGCGTCACGCGATTCGACGGCTTGCGCCGTCCCCCTCCCGTTGAGTAAGTCTTTCCTCCCATGGCGCGGTTCATTTTTATCACCGGCGGCGTGGTCTCCTCGCTTGGCAAAGGTTTGATGGCGGCAAGTCTTGCCGCCTTGTTGCAGGCGCGTGGCTATCGTGTCCGGATTCGCAAATTCGATCCCTATCTGAACGTCGATCCGGGGACGATGTCGCCGTACCAGCATGGCGAGGTCTATGTGACCGACGACGGGGCCGAAACCGACCTCGACCTTGGCCATTATGAACGGTTTACCGGGGTGGCGGCGCGGCAGAGCGACAATATCACCTCGGGCCGCATTTATCAGCAGATCATCACCAAGGAGCGCCGCGGCGATTATCTGGGCGCGACCGTGCAGGTCGTCCCGCACGTCACCGACGCGATCAAGGCGTTCGCGCGCGCCGAGCTCGACGACCTCGATTTTGTGCTGTGCGAAATCGGCGGCACGGTGGGAGACATCGAATCGCTGCCGTTCATCGAGGCGATCCGCCAGCTGCGCAACGAAGAAGGCCGCGACCGGACCCTTTCGGTCCACGTCACTTTGGTGCCGTACATCGCCGCGGCGGGCGAACTGAAAACCAAGCCGACGCAGCATAGCGTGCGCGAGCTCGCGTCGCTGGGCGTGCAGCCCGAAATCCTGCTCTGCCGCTGCGAACGCCCGCTGCCCGACGGCGAGCGCGCCAAGATCGCGCAATTCTGCAACGTCCGCAAAGAGGCGGTGATCCCGGCGCTCGACGCCGACAGCATCTATGCGGTGCCGGTGCAATATCATGGCGAAGGGCTGGACCATGAAGTGCTGCGGCATTTCGGCATCCACGATGCGCCCGCGCCTGACCTGTCGCGCTGGTACGACATCATGGACCGCAAGCAGCATCCCGAGGGCGAAGTCACGATCGGGGTGGTCGGCAAATATGTGTCGCTGCCCGATGCCTATAAGTCGCTCAACGAGGCGCTGGTCCATGGCGGCATGGCGCACCGGGTGAAGGTCAATATCCGCTGGCTCGACGCCGAAATGTTCGAGCGAAACGAGGATCTGGCGGCCAATCTGGAGCCGCTGCACGGCATTTTGGTGCCCGGCGGGTTCGGCGAGCGCGGGTCCGAGGGCAAGATTTCGAGCGTCCGCTTTGCGCGCGAGCGCGGGGTGCCGTTCTTCGGCATTTGCCTCGGCATGCAGATGGCGTGCATCGAAGCAGCGCGTAATACCAGCGGGATCGCCGACGCGTCGAGCACCGAATTCGGCAAGACCGACGAACCCGTCGTCGGCATGATCACCGAATGGATGAGCGCCGAAGGGCTGCAAAAGCGCGGCGCCGACACCGATCTGGGCGGCACGATGCGGCTGGGCGCTTACGACGCCAAATTGTCGCCGAACAGCCATGTCGCGACCGTCTATGGCGCCAATGACATCAGCGAGCGGCACCGCCATCGCTACGAGGTCAACGGCGCCTATCGCGAGCGGCTGGAGAAGGGCGGGCTGGTGTTTTCGGGCATGTCGCCCGACGGCATGTTGCCGGAAATCGTTGAGCGGCCCGACCATCCGTGGTTTATCGGGGTGCAATTCCATCCGGAACTCAAGTCGAAGCCGTTCGATCCGCACCCGTTGTTCGCGGGCTTTATCGAAGCGGCGGTGAAGCAGAGCCGGCTGGTCTGACCGTTAGATCAAAGGGGTATCAGGGGCATGGATCACGCAAGACTCGCCGAGTTGCAAAGCCCCGACAGCATCTTTTCCGGCCTGTCGGTCGAGGATTGGGCCGAAATCGCCAGCCGCGCGGTGCAGGTCAGTTTCGCCAAGGGCAAGGAACTGCTGGTTCAGGGCGATCCGGGCGACATGATGCTGATCCTGACCGAAGGGACGGCGCGGGTGTCGATGCTGACCGCGGGCGGGCGCGAGATTGTGCTCGCTTATGCCGAACCCGGCGCGGTGCTGGGCGAGATTGCGCTGCTCGACGGCGGCGAACGCACCGCATCGGTGACCGCGACGAGCGCGGGTAGCGCGTTGCAACTCGGCCGCAATGCGCTCAAGGATTTTGCCGCGAGCCATCCCGAATTCGCCTGGTCGCTGATGCAGCAACTGGCGCGGCGGTTGCGCACCGCCGACCAGACGATCGAAAGCGACCGCGCCTATGCGTCGGGGCCGCGGCTGGCGCGGTACCTGAAGCGCCTGATCCGCAAGGATGTCGAAGCATCGCAGCGCGTCGAGCTGAGCCAGACCGAGCTCGGCAATTTTGCCGGGATGAGCCGCGAGCATATCAACCGTCAGCTGAAAAGCTGGGAGGAATCGGGGGTCATTTCGCTCGAGCAGGGGCGCGTGCGCGTGCTCGATGCCGACATGCTCGAGGATATCAGCGAGAGCGAGGGGTAGGGGCGACCCGCCACTGACCACTATTTGTGGCCTCTCAGTTTTCCTCGCCAAAAACGCTTGGTTCAAGGCTCATCGTCGCGTCCTTCATGTGTTCTTTTGCACATCTAGAGTGCGCATAGATATCCTGCGACGGACCATCGTCATCTAATGAACCGGCATCCCAGCGCCACAAGCTCTCGATATTAACGATTACTGCGCCCTCGTCGGACTGTGCGATGGGGTCACCGCAAAACCAGCATTGATATTCATTCATAGGTTTATCGTGGCCGATCTACGGGATCAGCGCAACGGTCCGCTTCCGACCTCAAAGCCGACATGCCCAATCGTCGTCATCCCGAACTTGATCCGAGATCCACTGCGGCGCTGAAGTCATGGACCTCGGATCAAGTCCGGGGTGACGATGAGGATGGCGGCGGCGGGGACGACGTTTCGCGCCAGAATCACAACGCCCGGGCCTCGCTTTGCAAGACCCGGGCGCGTGTGACGAACACTCGCCATCCCCTTTTGTTGCAGACCCGGCGAAAGGTCTGCACTCCCTGAAACCGGGCCTTGGGGCCGCTTGATCCAGAAGTCATCGGGCTAAGCGCATGCAGGCGGTTTGTCACCCTGTGGAAGCCGTTCGGCGGTCCTTTTGGGCGCTGCTGTGGCGAATTGGCAACATATTCTGCGACTCGCTCGCAAGATGACGTCATGCCAGCGCCCATTGCCAGCGCTGCCGGTGCTGCGTAAAGCGGCGCCATGCGTGTCATTTCTCATGCGCCGCAAAGGCCGATCGCTCCATGATCCTGCGTCCATATGAACGCACCATCTTCAAACGCTATATGCTGCCGCAGCGCGGCGAAGGGTTCATCTTCGTCGCCGCGGCGTTCAGCTTTGTTGCGGTGACCTTGGGCGTCGCGGCGCTGGTGATCGTGATGAGCGTGATGAATGGCGTGCGCGCCGACCTGTTCGACAAGATCGTCGGGCTCAATGGCCATGCGGTGGTGCAGGGGTTTGGCGGGCGGCTCGACGACTGGCGCGATGTGCTGAAACAGGCGAAGGCGACGCCCGGCGTTGTGTCGGCGACCCCGCTGATCGAGCAGCCGTTGCTGGCGACGTTTAACGGGCGGGTCGAGGGCATCTTGGTGCGTGGGATGACCGTGCCCGATATCCGCAACAACCAGACACTGGGCGGCAAGGTGTTGCAGGGCAATCTCGACACGCTCACCCCGAATGCGGGCAATGTCGCGATCGGCAGCGAGCTGGCGCGCAATATCGGCGCGACGGTCGGATCGAACCTGACGATCATTAACCCTGCCGGTCGATCTACACCGTTCGGGACGGTACCGCGCGAGATCAGCTACCGGGTGACCGCGGTGTTCGAGATCGGGGTGTATGACTTCGACAAAATGTATGTCGTGATGCCGATGGAGGATGCGCAACTGTTGCTGCTCAGCGGCGATCAGGTCGGGATGATCGAGGTCAAGGTCACCGACCCCGACAAGGTCGGCGAGACACTCGAACCGCTGAAGGAAAAGATCGCGGCGCAGGCGGTGGTGTCGGACTGGCGGCAGATGAACAGCAGCTTGTTCGAGGCGCTGTCGATCGAGCGCGTCGCGATGTTTGTCATCCTGTCGCTGATCGTGCTGGTCGCGGCGTTCAACATCGTGTCGTCGCTGATCATGCTGGTGCGCGCCAAGACGCGCGACATGGCGATCCTGCGCACGATGGGGGCGCCGCGCGACGCAGTGCTGCGCATCTTCATGGCGATCGGGCTGTCGATCGGGGTCGCGGGAACGCTGATGGGTATGGCGCTGGGGTTCAGCCTGCTCTATTTCCGGCAGGGCGTGCTGCGCGGGGTTGAGTTCCTGACCGGCCAGCCTCTGTGGGATCCGTCGATCCGCTTTCTGACCGAATTGCCGTCGAAACCCGATCCGTTCGAGATCGTCGGAATCGCCCTGATGGCGGTCGTGTTCAGCTTCCTCGCGACGCTGTATCCCGCGTTCAAGGCGGCGAATACCGATCCGGTGCAGGTGCTGCGTTATGAGTGATCTGGCGCTGGAACTGGTCGGCCTGAAGCGCAGCTTTACGCAGGGCGAGGTGACGATCGACGTGCTGCGCGGGGTCGATGCGCATCTGAAGCGCGGCGAGATCGTTGCGCTGCTCGGTCCCTCCGGGTCGGGCAAATCGACGATGTTGCAAGCCGTCGGCCTGCTCGAAGGCGGGTTCGACGGCACGATCCGCATCGACGGCGCCGATGTAACCCAATATGAGCAGGGCGAGCGGACCAAGACGCGGCGCGAGAAGATCGGCTTCGTCTATCAGTTCCATCATCTGCTCCCCGATTTCAACGCGATCGAGAATGTCGTGCTGCCGCAGTTGATCCGCGGGACCGCGCAGGCGGAGGCCGAGGAACGCGCCGCTGACCTGCTGGGACGGCTGGGGCTCGGCGAGCGATTGCACCACAAGCCGAGCAAGCTGTCGGGCGGCGAGCAGCAGCGCGTCGCGGTCGCGCGCGCGCTGGCGAACCGGCCGCTGCTGGTGCTGGCCGACGAGCCGACGGGCAATTTGGACGAGGCGACGGCGGACCGGGTGTTCGACCAGTTCGTGTCGCTGGTGCGCGATCATGGATCGGCAGCGCTGGTGGCGACGCACAACGAGCGGCTGGCAGCGCGGATGGACCGGGTGCTGCGCTTGCACGATGGACGGATTGAGCGTTAGCTAGCATTGCTCCGTTCGTGTCGAGCGAAGTCGAGACACCGAGAAGACATGCGTGACCGATGGGCATCTCGACTTCGCTCAATGCGAACGGGATGGGGATGGGAGAAGAATTATGGCACTTTACGATCTTTCGGCACCGCTGCCCGGCGGAGCGATGCAATCGATGGCGGATTATCGCGGCAAGGTGCTGCTGATCGTCAACACCGCGTCGAAATGCGGCTTTACCCCGCAATATGAGGGGCTGGAGGAGCTGTACCGCGAGTATAAGGATCGCGGGTTCGAGGTGCTAGCTTTCCCGTGCAACCAGTTCGGTGCGCAGGAACCGGGCGATGCGGCGGAAATCGCGAACTTCTGTTCGCTGACCTATGACGTCAGCTTTCCGGTGATGGCGAAGATCGAGGTCAATGGCGACGGCGCCGATCCGATCTTCAAGCATCTGAAAAGGGAACAGACCGGGCTGTTGGGCAGCGGGATCAAGTGGAATTTCACGAAGTTTCTGGTCGATCGCGACGGCAAGGTGGTGTCGCGGCATGCGCCGACGACGAAGCCTGAGCAACTGCGCAAAGAGATTGAGGCATTGCTGGGGTAAAATCGTCGCCCCCGCGAAGGCGGGGGCCGCTATCGGCCTTACCCCAGTCTCTTT
>JAFAGN010000209.1 GCA_023422695.1 Pseudomonadota bacterium | reverse complement strand
TCCAGCGGCCCCCGCCTGCGCGGGGGCGACGTGCTGGGGTTGCGCCAACCGTCCCGCCCCCTATGTCGGATGCATGGTTACCCCCGTGCCTTCGCTCCCCAAGGACTTCGCGCAGCTTTCGCTGACCGAGGCCGCCGAGCTGCTAGCGGCGCGCAAGCTGCCGCCAGTGGAAAGCTGGAACCCCGAGCGGACGGGCGACAGTTTCATGGAAATCCGTGCCGACGGCAGCTGGTATCATGAGGGCGGGCGGATCAATCGGCCCGCGATGGTCAAGCTGTTCTCGACCATCCTGCGCCGCGAGGCCGATGGCAGCCATGTGCTGGTGACGCCTGCCGAGAAGCTGGGAATCGCGGTCGAGGACACGCCGTTTCGCGCCGTCGAGATGAAAAGCGAGGGTGAGGGGCAGGCTCGCCAGCTTGTCTTCCGGCTCGATACCGATGATCTGGTTATCGCCGGACCCGACCATCCGCTGACCTTCGGCACCGACCCCGAGAGCCCCGACCCGCGGCTGCACGTCCGCGGCGCGATCGGCAACGGGCTGGAAGCGCGGATCGACCGCGCGCTCTATTACGAGATCGTCGACATGGCACTCGCCGACGAGAGCGACCCGCCTGCCATCTGGTCGAACGGTACGCAATTTCCGCTGGTCGGCCGCTGATGCTGTCGGCGAAGCTGCGCGCGGCGCTCGATAATCTGCTGCCCGATGCGGGCGAGGACGAGGCGTATCTGGGGACGCCGACGTTGCGCGATGCCGCGGTGCTGATCGCTTTCACCGACCGTCCAGATCCCGGCGTCATCCTGACTCAGCGCCCGCAGTGGCTGCGCAGCCATGCGGGGCAGGTTGCGTTTCCGGGCGGAAAGGTCGACCCCGGCGACCGCGATGCGATCGACGCTGCGCTGCGCGAGGCCGAGGAGGAGATCGGGCTCAGCCCGCGCGACGTGTTGGTCGCGGGGGTGACCGAACCCTATCGGTCGGGCAGCGGGTACCTGATCACCCCAGTGCTGGGAGTCATCCCGCCCGACCTGCCGCTCGACCCCAATCCCGACGAGGTTGAGGACTGGTTCGAAGTCCCGCTCGACATTTTGTTCGATCCCGCCAATTACCAGCGCCAGCAGGCATTTTGGCAGGGTCAGGATCGACATTATTATGACATGGACTGGCAAGGGCGGCGGATCTGGGGCGTGACCGCGGGGATCATCATCAATCTGGCGCGGCGAATGCCGACGGGCTGGCACCGGTGACGGTGCTCCCCGACGCCGAATGGCGATCGCGGCCTGGGCTGCGCCGTATCGTCGCCGCGCTATGCGCCGACGGCGGGGCGGTAAAGGTCGTCGGCGGCGCGGTGCGCGACACGCTGCTTGGATTGCCGGTCACCGACATCGATCTTGCAACGCCGCTGGTGCCGGAAGAGGTGACGCGGCGGCTGGAAGCAGCCGACGTCAAGGTGATCCCGACCGGTATCGCGCACGGTACCGTCACCGCCATCGCCAGCGGCGACCATCACGAGATCACGACGCTGCGCCGCGATGTCGAAACCGACGGGCGGCGGGCGACGGTGGCCTTTGCCAGCGAATGGCGCGACGATGCGGCGCGGCGGGATTTCACGATTAACGCGCTCTATGCCGATCCCGACACGGGCGCGATTGACGATTATTTCGGCGGGGTCGACGATCTTCGATCGGGCTGCGTCCGCTTCATCGGCGATGCCGCGACGCGGATCGCCGAGGATCATCTGCGCATCCTGCGCTTTTACCGGTTCGCAGCGCGTTTCGGGGACGGCGATCTGGACGCGGCAAGCCACGCCGCGGTCGTCGCGGCGCGCCAGTCGCTCAAAAGCCTGTCGCGCGAACGGATCGCCGACGAATTGACCAAGATTTTGGCGCTGCCCGATCCGCGCGCCATTGTCGCGCAAATGGCCGAGGACGGCATTTTTGCGGTGATGCTGCCCGAACTCGATCCGGGTTTTGCCGCGACGCTCGACCAGCTGATCGCCGCCGAACTGGCGGCGAATGTCCCCGTCGCGGCGCACCGGCGCTTGGCCGCGTTGCTGCCCCCCGACCCGGCCGCCGCCGAACAGGTCGCCAGCCGCCTGCGGCTATCGACGCGGCAGCGCAAACATCTGGCGGCTGTTGCGGGACATCGCGCCGACACCGCGCGTCCGATCCGTCAACTGGCGCACGGCATCGGCATCGACGCAGCGCGCGACGTCCATCTGATTGCGGGGGATGCGACGGCGGTCCCGGCGCTGGCCGACTGGCAGGTGCCGGTGCTGCCGATCAAGGGCGGCGACATCGTCGCGCGCGGCATCGCCGTGGGGCCGCAGGTGGCGCATATCCTGAAAGCCGTCGAGGCGGCGTGGGTGGCGGAGGATTTCCCCGATGCCGCCCGTGTCGCCGAACTGGTCGATCAGAAGATCGGCCGCACCAGCGACTGACGCCAATAGGCCAGCGCGTCCCCGCTGTGCATGGGGCGCGCGAACAAATAGCCCTGCCCGAAGTCGCAGCCGAGCGCGGATAGCAGCCGCGCCTGATCGGCGGTTTCGACACCTTCGGCGGTGGTCCGCATCCCCAGCACCTCGGCCAGGCTCTGGATCGTGCGGACGATCGCCACCTTGTCGCGATCGTCGACCATATGCTCGACAAAGCTGCGGTCGATCTTGAGCACGTCGAGCGGCAGGCGTTGCAGATAGGCAAGGTTCGAATAGCCGGTACCGAAATCGTCCATCGCGACGCGCGCGTCGAGCGACTTCAGTTCGCTCAGAACCGACAGTGCGAGGTCGGGATCGCCGATGATCGCGCTTTCGGTGAGCTCGATCATCAACCGTTCGCCGCCGATCTTGTGCGTGTCGAGCGCCTGACGCACCACCGCCGCAACATCGTCGCGCAGCAACTGAATTGCCGAGACATTGACCGAGAAATAGCAGTCGACGACCTTGCCGCCATTCTGCTGGTCCCAGTCGGCAAGCACCGCCGCGGCCTTGCCGATCGCCCATTGACCCAGCGGGACGATCAGCCCCGAATCTTCGGCAATCGGGATGAACTCGCTCGGCGAAATCGAATGGCCGTTGCGATTGTCCCAGCGCGCCAGGGCTTCGAACCCGGCGACCTTGCCGGTCGATAGCTCGATCAGCGGTTGAAAGGCGAGGTGGAGGCGGTCTTCCTCGATCGCGTTGCGCAATTCGGTTTCGAGGCCGAAGCGATTGTCCGACAGCATCGCCGATTCGGGTTCGTAGATTTCGATACGGTCGGTTTGTTTGGCGCGTTTCAACGCGATCTGCGCGTGACGGATCTGGTCGGCAACGTCGCTGTCGGCGGCGGGCTGGATCGCACAGCCAAGGGCGCAGTCCACGCTGACCTTCAGCTCGCCGATGCGAAACGGATGATCGAAACATCCGCGAATGCGGCGCGCCATTTCGCGTACATCGGCGCGCCCGCCCGCGACGCGGGTCGAAATGGCGAATTCGTCGCCGCCCGTGCGCGCCAGGATATCACCGCTGCGCAGCGACGATTTCAGCCGCCGCGCGACGGTGATGATCAGCTCGTCGCCCGCCATTGGGCCGATATGTTCGTTGATGCGGCTGAAGCGCGCGAGATCGAGCAGCAGGATCGCATGATCGGCGCTCGCACCTTCGTTGACGCCGCGCTGTTCGACCAGTTCTTCGAACCCGGCGCGATTGGGCAGGCCGGTCAAGCTGTCCGACACCAGTTCGCGGCGCAAATTGCGCTCGGTCATCATTTCTTGGGTGCGGTCGATCAGCGTCAGCAGGAACAGGCTTTCGTCGCCCGATTCGGTGGGCAGCGGTCCGATCGACCCGCGCAGGTCGCGCGCGGCGACGCCGTCGCCCAGCTGACAGCTGAATTCCTGCGTATCGTCGGGCGATTGCGCCGCGCGTTCGATGGCGCGCAGCAGCTGAATGGGAGCGTCGGCGCCGGCGGGCGACAGGTTCAGCCGATCAAAGGCGACGTTGCTGGCGTGCAGACGAAAATTGCCGCGCGCGAGCGGGCGGATCAGTGCAGCGGGCACCGGGAGCGCGTCGATCCAGCCGACGAACAAAAGGGGCCGGTCTTCGCCGGTTCGATCAATAGGCATAACAGCGGGTTTTATGCGACCTTTCCCCATTGGCCATGACCTAGAGGGGGGAGAGTAAAGAAGCGATTTACGGCGACGCGAAAATTCGGTCAGCCGAAGCGATTGTTCCGCGGAAAACCGGTGGGCGGCATCCGCCCGGCGGCGCCGCGTGCAACCCGCCAGGGGACGAGGTCGGTTTCGGTACGCGTCCGCCCGGTGTCGCCGCCCATCGCCCAGCTGAGCCCGTCGACAAAGACAAAGCTCACCGCATCGGACAGGCCGCCGTCACGATAGCGTTGCAGCATCACGCCCTGACCACGCGCCATCACGGGAACTTCGCTCAGCGGAAACACCACGAGCTTGCGATTCTCGCCGACCACCGCGACGCTGTCGTCGCCTGTCCCGATGGCGCGGACGACCGCCAGCTGCGCGCCGGTCTTGAGATTGACGACATTGCGCCCCTTGCGCGTTTCGGCGACGACTTCGGCCATCTGCGCGACAAAGCCATGCCCGCTCGACGACGCGAGCAGCAGGCGGCCCTCGGCGCTCGCGGGGATCATCGCGACGATGCGCGCTTCGGGATCGATGTCGACCATCAGCCGCAACGGCTCGCCAAAGCCGCGTCCGCCGGGCAGCTTGTCGGCGCCGACGGTGAAGAAACGGCCGTCGCTCGCGGCGATCAACAGCTTGTCGGTGGTCTGCGCATGCGCGGCGAACAGCAGTTCGTCGCCTTCCTTGAACTTAAATTCGGTCCACTGGTCGGGCGCGACATGGCCGCGCTGGGCGCGGATCCAGCCGCGTTTCGACAGGATGACCGTCACCGGTTCCTTCTCGATCATCGCATCGAGCGGAATCTCGCGCGCAGGCGCAGCCTCGGCGATCGTCGTGCGCCGCGCGCCGAGCAGCGTTTCGAGCCCGTACACCTCGCGCAGCTTTTCAAGATCCTTGCGCAGCCGCGTCTTTTGCCGCGCCGGACTGTCGACCAGCTTCGCCAGCTCTTCGCGCTCGGCGGTCAAATCGGCCTGCTCGCGCTTCAGCTCCATTTCCTCAAGTTTGCGCAAGCTGCGCAGCCGCATGTTGAGGATCGCTTCGGCCTGCCGGTCGGTCAGGACGAACTCGGCGATCATCACTGGCTTGGGCTCATCCTCGGTGCGGATGATCTCGATGATCCGGTCGAGGTTGAGGAAGGCGATGATATAGCCCGCAACCAGTTCCAGCCGGTCGTCGATCTTGGCAATCCGGTGCTGCGCGCGGCGGACCAGCACGACGATCTGGTGCTGCAGCCATTCGGTCAGCAGCTGGTGCAGTCCCATCACCTTGGGCGTCCGCGTTGCGTCGAGGACGTTGAGGTTGAGCGCGAAGCGGCTTTCGAGGTCGGTCAGCCGGTACAGGCTTTCCTTCAAAATGTCGGGATCGACATTGCGGCTCT
Source organism: Pseudomonadota bacterium (assembly GCA_023422695.1). Lineage (GTDB taxonomy): Bacteria > Pseudomonadota > Alphaproteobacteria > Sphingomonadales > Sphingomonadaceae > Sphingopyxis. Next base: position 4,602 of record JAFAGN010000209.1, on the reverse strand, counting down.
TGGGTTCGAGGACGATGCGCAGATCTTCGGCGCTTTCGTCGCGGACATCTTCCAGGATCGGCAATTTCTTGTCGGCGATCAGCTGCGCGATTTGTTCGATCAGCTTGCCCTTGGCGACCCCATAAGGAATCTCGCTGATCACCAGCTGCCAGGTGCCGCCGGGCAGCTTTTCGATACCATCGGCTTCCCAGCTGCCGTCCGCGTTGCCGGTCGAGAAGCGCGCGCGGACGCGGAACCCGCCGCGGCCTGTTTCATAGGCGTGCCGGATCGTTTCCGCGCTATCGACGATGACGCCGCCGGTGGGGAAGTCCGGCCCCTTCACATGCTCGAGCAGCTCGGCCAGCTCGGCGCGGGGGTTCTCGATCAGCACCAGCGCGGCGCCGATCACTTCGGCGGCATTGTGCGGCGGGATGTTCGTCGCCATCCCGACCGCAATCCCGCTCGCGCCATTGGCGAGCAGGTTAGGAAAGAGGCCCGGCATGATCTCGGGCTCTTCGTCCTCGCCATTATAGGTCGGTCGGAAATCGACCGTGCCTTCGTCGAGCCCCTGCATCAGGTCGATCGCGACGCGGGTCAGCCGCGCCTCGGTATAGCGATAAGCGGCGGCGTTATCGCCGTCGATATTGCCGAAATTGCCCTGACCGTCGACCAGCGGGTAACGGAGCGAGAAGTCCTGCGCGAGGCGGACCATTGCGTCGTAAACTGCGGTGTCGCCGTGCGGGTGGAATTTACCGATAACGTCGCCGACGACGCGCGCCGATTTTTTGTAACCCTGACTCGGGTCGAGCCGCATCGCGCGCATCGCCCACAAGAGGCGGCGGTGGACCGGCTTCAACCCGTCGCGCAGATCGGGCAGCGACCGCGCGGTGATCGTCGACAGCGCATAGACCAGATAGCGTTCGGACAGCGCGCTGCCGAACGGCGTGTCGGTCATGCCGTGGACGGGGTCTTGGTTGTCGGGATCGTCGGTGGTGGTCGCCATGGTCGCGGCGCGATAGCAAGGCTAGCGCGTCAAGGCAAAGGCTGCGATATGTTCCCGGCGATTATCGGTTCAATCCGCATAAGCCTTCACCAAGTCGAACATATAATCGCGCCCGACATACACCGATTTGACCTCCATCCGCTCGTTCAGGCCATGCGCGCCGTTGCCGTCGGGATCGCCCCACATGCCGGGGATGCCATAGGTCGGGATGCCGACCGCGCCCAGAAAGGTGGCGTCGGTATAGCCATTGGCCATCGACGGAATGACCTTCAGCCCCGGCCAATATTTGTCGACGAGCTTCTGCATCGGGCCGATGATCCTGGGATCGAGCGGCGGGGCGGGCGGGGCAGGGCGTTTGGGCGGCAGCTGGGTGATGGTGACGCCGGGGTCGCCGATCACCTTCGCCAGTTCGTCCTTGATCGATTCGATGCTGTGGCCCGGAAAGATGCGGCAGTTGATGTTCGCCCCGGCGCGCTGCGGCAGCGCGTTGGCGGCATGGCCGCCGTCGAGGAGGGTCGCAACGCAGGTCGTGCGCAAATTGCTGTGCAGGAACGGGTCCTTGTTGACGATCGCCTCGGCGTCCTTGTCGCCGATATTCTTCGCCAGCGCGACCATCGCGGCGCCCGTGGCGTCGGCGCGCAAGGCGCCCGCCTCGGCAAAATAGCGCCGCGTCGTGTCGGTCATTTCGGCGGGGAAGCGATGCTCCTCGATCTTCGTCACCGCGCGCGCGAGCTGGTAGATCGCATTGTCGGGGACCGGCGCCGAGCTGTGCCCGCCGGGGTTGCGCGTTTCGAGGCGGAAATTGGCAAAGGTTTTTTCGCCGACCTGCACCGACTGGCCGATCACCTTGCCTTTGCCGTCGCTGTCGCCGCCGCCGCCTTCGTTCAGCGCAAATTCGGCGTCGATCAGGTCGCGTTTGTTCGCGGCGAGCCATTCGATGCCGTTGAACGCGCCGTTGGTTTCCTCGCCGCAGGTCAGCGCCATCTTGACCGTCCGCCGCGGCTTATAGCCCTGCTGCTGAAAGCGGATCAGCGTGTCGACCCACACCGCCGCCTGCGATTTGATGTCGGCGGTGCCGCGGCCGTAAAAATAGCCATTTTCCTCGACCATGATGAACGGGTCGCGCTCCCAGTCCTCGCGTTTCGCCTCGACCACGTCGATGTGCGCGATCAGCAGGATCGGTTTTGCGGTCTTCGAGGTGCCGGGATAGACGGCGACCAAGCCACCTTCCTTGGGCTTTTCGTCGATCGCGAACAGCGTCAGCTGGCTGTCGGGAATCCCCGCCGTGCGCAATCGCGTCGCCATGCGCTCGGCGGCGAGGGTGCAGCTGCCCGACGACAAGGTGGTGTTGGTTTCGACCAGTTCCTTGTAAATCTCGCGAAATGCCAGCTGGTCGGGGCGCGGTGCCGGGTCGGCAGCAAGCGCGGGCGTCGTCATCGCCAGCGCGGACAAGAGCAGCGGCCCCAGCATTTTCATCGCAAATTCCTCCCCCTGATGGAGGCCAAAGGGAGCAGAAAGCCTTCGCCGCCGCAACCCGTCATCGCGCCCCCTTGCGAAGCCCCGATCTTTCGCGCAAGCCGTGCGGTGGGCAGAGGAGAGAGCGTGACGACGATAAGCGATGTTCCACCGGGGCCGGTGGCGCGGATGGTGCGGCGATTGCTGCTGGCGATGTACCGGGCGCGCGGTTGGCGCGCGCTGGGGCAGGTGCCCGAACCGCGGCGCTTCATCCTGATCGCGGCGCCGCACACCAGCAACTGGGATTTCGTCAATTTCCTCGGTCTCACCGCCGATCTGGGATTGCGCGCGCATTTCATGGGCAAATTGTCGCTGTTCAAATGGCCGCTCGGCGGCTTCATGAAACAGATGGGCGGGGTGCCGGTCGACCGCCGCGGCGGCGGCAATGTCGTCGAGCAGATGGTCGCCGAGTTCGCGCGCCGCGCCGAATTCATGCTGACCGTCGCGCCCGAGGGGACGCGCGGCAAGACCACGAAATGGCGCACCGGTTTCTATCAGATCGCGCTGGCGGCAAAGGTGCCGATGGTGGTCGGCTTTATGGATTATGGGACGAAGACGGGCGGGCTCGGCCCGCTGATCTGGCCGAGCGGCGATTTTCGCGCCGACATGCTGAAGGTGCTGGAGGTCTATCGCACCTGCATCCCCAAAATTCCCGAGCGCGCGGTGCGCTCGATCGACGACATTGTCGGTGACGGCCCCGAAGCGGAGACGCGCGCATGACCGAATTGCTGTTCTTGCTGGCGCTCAATTTCGCCGGATTGCTGGGCGTGATCCTGATTCTGTGGGCGATTTCAGTCGCGATCCGCGACGTATCGTTCATCGACGCCTTCTGGGCGTTCGGCATGGTGCTGCTGGCGTGGGGCGCCGCGTGGCAGGCGGGGTTCGATGCGCTTCATGCCAAATTGCTGCTCGGGCTGACCAGCCTGTGGGGGTTGCGGCTGGCGATCCACCTGACGGTGCGTTGGGTGGGGCATGGCGAGGATCCGCGCTATGCCAAAATATTGGCGCGAACGATGGAAACGAAGCGCTGGAGTTGGGCCAAGACGGCGCTGCTCACCGTGTTTCTGACCCAGGCGCCGCTGCTGTTCATAACTTGCCTGCCGGCACAGATCGGTATCTGGGCGAGCGGCGGCGCGGCGGCCGACGGCGTCGGTATCCTCGCGATCATCGGAGTGGTCGCGGCGCTGATCGGCATCGCGTTCGAGACGATCGGCGATGCCCAGCTCGACGCGTTCCGCAAGAATCCCGCGAACAAGGGGCAGGTGCTCGATACCGGGCTGTGGCGCTACACGCGCCACCCCAATTATTTCGGCGACGCGCTGACCTGGTGGGGACTGTGGCTGATCGCTGCCGATATCGGGCCGTGGGTCGCGCTGGCGAGCGTGATCGGCCCGCTGTTCCTGACCTTCACCCTCACCAAATGGTCGGGCAAGGCGCTGCTCGAAAAGGGGCTGCACAAGACGCGGCCTGACTATGCCGCTTATGTCGCGCGCACCTCCGGATTTATTCCATGGCCGCCAAAGACCAAGGGTTAGGAGCCGATGCGACTGTCGCCGACGCCAGCGCGCTCGGCGACGCGCCGCGCATCCGCGCGATCCTGACCGCAGCGGCGCGCGAGAGCCGCGCGGTCAGCTATTCCGAACTGCTCGGCGACCTCGGCTTCCGCTTCACCCGGCCCAAGATGCGCGCAGTGTGCAAGACCTTGGCCGAGGTCGACCGGCTGTGTGCGCTCGACGGCGAACCCGACCTGGCAGTGCTGGTGGTGCGCGAGAGCGACCGGTTGCCGGGGCAAGGCTGGTGGGTCGGCGGCACGGCGCTACTGCTGGGGTATGACGGCCCGTGGGAGGGCGCGGCGGCCGCGCGGTTTATTCGCGAGCAGCAGCAGGAGGTTTTTGAGTATTGGGCGGGGCGGTAGGGCGGCAGCTAACGACCGGTTGCGGACGTTTCTCTCCCCTCCCGCAGGCGGGAGGGGTCGGGGGTGGGCAGCAACGGTGAGAAGGCCCACCCCGCTGCGACTAACGAACAAGTTCGTAAGTCTCGCTGCCCCTCCCGCAGGCGGGAGAGGAAATCAGTTCGTGACCGGAACGTCAGCTTCCCACCCCAAA
>JAFAGN010000145.1 GCA_023422695.1 Pseudomonadota bacterium | reverse complement strand
AAAACGCAATGGGGCCCCGGCTTGGGGGGGGGGGACGTTCTTAGATCACCCGCTTCAAAACCGCCGTTTGCCCCTCGCTCCCCGTCAAAATCAACGTCCCGTCATCGGCAAAGGTCAGGCTGACCGGCGCTGCCATCAGCTTGAAGAACGCCGCTTCCTGCGTCATGCCCGCGCCCGGGCAGGCCATTTCGGTCGCCATCAGCGGCCCGGTGGTCAACGTGCCGTCGACCGCCTTGTAGCCGCCCGAAAAGCGGTTGCAGCCCGCACTGCCGCTCAGCCGGGTGCCGTCGAATTGCAGCGATGTCGGGCGGTCCTGCGCCACCGCGACCCCGCCGATCGACACGAACGTCCAGTTCGACCCCGCCAGCGTATCGGGCGGCAAGATCGCGCCGCCACAGCCGTTCAGCGTCCTGCCATCGGCGACAACGCGAACGGTATCGGCGTAGCGCCGGTCGCTCATCCCGTCGCTGCACGGGGCGGTCTTGATCACCACCGACAGTCGGTCGCCGACATAGGTCCGCCCGTTCAGCGACGGTTTCGCGCCGGGGTTCGGCACCATGATCTTGGTAGCGCCATAGTCGCCATCATAGTTGAGCCGGTCGGGGGTGATTTCGAGCGTCCAGCCGGGTTCGGTGCCGAGCGCCATATAAGCGGCGGGCTGCACGCCGGGAGTCTGCGGCGGCGCGTCGGCGGCGGGGACGCACGCCGCGAGCGCGGGAAGGGCGAGCAGGGGTAGAAAGCGGATCATTACAAGCTCCTTTACTCCGTTCGTGTCGAGCGAAGTCGAGACACCCCTCGGCACTGCGCAAGGTCGAGGGGCATCTCGACTTCGCTCGATGCGAACGGGAAGAGAGGAAGTGATAGTAACATGATGTTGGCGGGAGGCTGAACCGAAATGCCGTCCACCGCTCAGTTCCGCCGCTGGTTCAGCACCTCATACGCCATCACCGCGGTCGCGACTGCGGCGTTCAGGCTGTCGGCCTTGCCCAGCATCGGCATCTTGACCCGCACATCGGCGGCGTCGGCATATTCGGGCGGCATCCCCTGCGATTCATTGCCGGTCAGGATGAAGGTCGGCGCGGCATAGCGCACCGCCTGATAATCCTCGGTATCGTCCCCCAGCCACGTCGCGACCAGCTGCCCCGGCCCTTGCCGCAGCCACGGCAGGAATTCGTCCCACCGCGCCTGCACCAGCGCCTGCGTAAAGATCGCGCCCATGCTCGCGCGCACCGCCTCGACCGCATAGGGATCGGTGCTTTCGCCCAGCAGGATCAGCCCGCCCGCACCCACCGCATCGCCGGTGCGCAGCATCGTGCCGAGATTGCCCGGATCGCGCAGCCGTTCGGCGACCAGCCAGATCGGCGCGGCATCGCGGTTCAGGTCGGCAAGGGTCGTTTTCGGTTCGGCGTAGATGCCGACGACGGTCTGCGCATTGTCCTTGCCCGACAGCTTCGAGAGGATCGCCGGGGTGGTGTCGATCACCTCGCCGCCCGCCGCCAGCGTATTGGCAACCAGCGCCGCGGCGAGTGGATGGGCGTCACCCTCCGGACCAAGGAACAGCCACAGCGGCAGCACCCCGGCCTCACGCGCCTCGGTCGCGATCCGCAGTCCTTCGGCCAGGAACAGACCCTCGGCGCGGCGGTGGCGCTTCTCGCGCAGCAAGCGCATCCGCTTGACCAGCGGGTTCGACAGGCTTTCGATTTGGGAGCGGCGGTGAGTCAATTCTGATCCCTTAAGCAAAACCCCCGCTTCCCCGAGCGAAGACGAGGGGCTCGTTCGAGCGGAGCGAGAATCGCTATGTCACTGCCTCGGCTTCGCTCGGCTTATTCCCTCGTCTTCGCCGGGGAAAACGGAGGGCGTGTGTCAATCCTCGCCGAAGCTGTCCTTGACCAGCCCGACCAGTTTCAGCAGCGCCGCGTCGGCGCCGTCGCCCTTGGTGTGGATCGTGATCGTGTCGCCCTTGGCGGCGCCGAGCATCATCAGGCCCATGATCGACGTGCCGTTGACGCGCGATCCGCCCTTTTCGACCTCGACCGACACGGTTTCGGGCAGGCGGCTGACGAAGGTGACGAATTTGGCGCTGGCGCGCGCGTGGAGTCCGCGCTGGTTGGTGATTTCGACGGTTTCGGAGATTTCGCTCATGGTCCCACCCCCAGCATTTCGGAGGCGACCGAAATATATTTCTGCCCGGCTTCCTTCGCCGCGATCACCGCGGCGCGCAGTTCCATCGACTTGCGTGCGCTCTCCAGGCGGATCAGCATCGGCAGATTGACCCCGGCGATCACTTCGGTGCGGCCCGATTCGAGCAGGCTGATCGCCAGGTTCGACGGGGTGCCGCCGAACAGGTCGGTCAGCATGACGACCCCGCGCCCTTCGTCGACCTCGCGAATCGCGTCGGCGATCTCGCGGCGGCGCATTTCCATATTGTCGTTGGGACCGATGCACACCGTCGCGATCGCGCGCTGCGGCCCGACGACATGCTCCATCGCGCGAACCATTTCCTCGGCCAGACGGCCGTGGGTGACAAGGACCATTCCCAGCAGCGGCAAGGCTTTATCGGTGGGCATGAAATGCGAGACCCTTATGTTTTTCCGGCCGCTGCGGAAGGCGCAGGCGGGGGCTTGCCCTCAAGCCCATCTTGCGGGGCAGAGTCAAGGTTGCGGTGGGTCAAGGTTGGCTCATATCCGGACGTGCGTAGCGTTTCGGCAACACGCGCCGCGACATGGACCGACCGGTGGCGCCCGCCGGTGCAACCGAACGCAATGGTGACATAGCTTTTACCCTCGGCGCGGTAGCGCGGCAGCAGCGTGAGGATCAGTTTCTCGATCTGTGCAACGCTGTCTGCATAGGCCGGGTCCGCGATGACATAGGCGGCAACATCGGCATCCAGCCCGGTGCCGGGCTTCAGCTTGGCGTCCCAATGCGGGTTGCGCAGATAGCGCATGTCGAACACCAGATCGGCATGGCGCGGCAGTCCGCGCGCGAAGCCGAAGCTCAGGATGTTGAGCACCGGTTCGTCGTGACCGCTCTCGCCAAAGCGCTGGCGGACCTCCTGTTGCAGGTCGTTGCTGCTGTAATTTGTGGTGTCGATGACATGTTCGGCCCAGCGGCGCAGCGGTTCCATCATCTCGCGCTCGCGCGCGATGCCGTCGGCGGCCGGACGATCCTCGGCCATGGGGTGGCGCCGCCGAGTTTCGGAGAAACGGCGTTCGAGCTCGGCCCCGGCGCAGTCGAGGAACAGGGTCTGGATGTCGCGCCCGCCCGCTTCGCGCAGCGCCTTGATCCGCTGGACCAGCAAGGCGGGGCGAAACCCTCGGCTGCGACTGTCGATCCCGATCGCCAGCGGGCGTCCCGCCTCGCTGCGTTTCACCGGCGCGTCGATCAGCGTTTCGAGCAGCGCGAGCGGCAGGTTGTCGACGACTTCCCAGCCCAGATCCTCGAGCACTTTCAGCACGGTCGATTTCCCCGCGCCCGACAGGCCGGTGACCAGCAGCAGGCGGGGATCGGCGGCGGGGCTGGTCATGGCAGACAGGTCATGCGGCGGGCGCCAGCCGTTCGAGCGCCAGCAGAATCTTGATCGGCGCCGATGCCTCGAACGCCGATAGCAGCAGCGCGGGGAGCGGGTGGCCCGCGACCATCTCGGTCTGGTTCACCGCCGGCATCCGGTCGTAGCGGTCGGACAGCCGCACCGCGAGCGCCAGCGGCACCGGCGCGGTCCAGGCACGTTCGATGATCCCGATCCCGCGGACCTCCAGCTTGCCCGCCAAGGCCTCGGGCGGGCGGCACCACAGCCGATCGCGGTCGAACCAGATGTCGCAGCGGTCGTCGGCGACCAGCTTGGCGCCGCGATCGATCAGTCGCAGCGCAAGGTCCGATTTGCCCTGTCCCGAATTACCCAGAATCAGCACGCCGCCATTGCCCGCCGCCACGCAGCTGCCATGGATATTGACGATTTCGGTGCGAGTCCGGGTCGGGAACATGGCGAAGGGCTTACCGGCGACGAAGCGATGCGGCAAGGCGATAGGCGGAAGACCTCAGCTTGCGCCCGTCGCGCCCTCGCTCGCGGGCAGGGTGATCAGCAGGCTGCCGCCGGGTTTGCCATCGTCGCGGTCCTTGGCGTTGATCGTGCCGCTATGCCCCTCGATGATCGTCCGCGCGATGGCCAACCCCAGCCCGCTGTGGCGGCCAAAGGCTTCACCCGCGGGGCGTTCGCTGTGGAAACGACGGAAAATCGCCTCGCGCTGGTCGGGGTCGATGCCGGGGCCGTCGTCGTCGACGCGCACATGCACTTCGTCGCCCAGCCGCGTCGCGGCGATGCAGACGAGGCCGGTAGGGGGCGAAAAACTGATCGCATTGTCGATGACATTGTCGATCGCGCGTTCCAGCCGGTGGCCGTCGCCCATGACCAGGGTCGTCCCCTTGCGCGGGCGGGCAAAGGCCAGGCGCGGGTGCGGGGTGTCGGCATCGATCCGCGCCTTGCGTGCGGCGAGCATCGATTCGATCATCATCCCGACGTCGATCGGCTCGAACAGGGTGCGCGACAGCTGTGCATCGACGCGGCTCGCTTCGCTGATGTCGCTCACCAGCCGGTCGAGCCGCCGTACATCCTCGTCGGCAATGGCGAGCAGCTGCGCGCGCTGGGCGTCGTCCTTGACCCGCCCCAGCCCCTCGATCGCCGAGCGCACCGATGCGATCGGGTTCTTCAGCTCATGCGTCACATCGGCGGCAAAATGTTCGCCCGCGTCGATGCGTTCGCGCAGCGCCTGCGTCATGTCGCTGAGCGCGCGCGCCAGCGTCCCGATCTCGTCGCGGCGGCTCGGCAGACGCGGCACCACCACTTCGCGGGCGCGCCCCAGCCGGACGCGCACCGCGGCGCGCGCCAGTCGCCGCAGCGGGCGGACGATGGTGCGCGCGAGGAACAGCGACAGCAGGATCGAGGTCATCAGCACGACCGCGACCACCACCGCGAGGCGAAAGCGCTCGGCGCGCACGGTGCGCGTGATGTCGCGCGCGTTCAGCGTCATCAGCACCGTCTGCGGCGCCTCCAGATCGACGACGCTCGCGGCGCTCAGCAGCGGCGTGCGTTCGGGGGCGTAGCGGAAACGGCTGGCCGCAAGCCCGCTGCGCTGCGCCTCGACCACCTCGGGCCACGCCGCGGCGCGGTCGACCGCCGGTTCCTGGAAATCGGGATAGGATGGCGCGCCGACGATCCAGTCGATCCCGCGGTCCATCGCGCGCGCCGCATCGCGCTGCCACGCCTGCAAATTGGGGTCGCGGAGCGTGTAGGTGGCAGGGCCGGTGGCAAAGCTGTCCGAAATCCGCCGCCCGTCGGCATCGTAGAAGCGCAGCCGCGATTCGGTCGCCGCGGCAAATTCGTCGATCAGCGTCGCGCGTTGGTCAGGCCGCGCCGCCTCTAGCGCGCGGTCGAGCATCGCCAGCTGGTCCTTCATCACCTCGATCCGCGTGTCGACGAGCCGACTGCGATAGGTGTCGAGATAATAGAAGCCGCCCGCGAGCAGCGCGACCGCCAGAATGTTGACCGCCAGGATGCGCGTCGTCAGCGACCAGCGCGCCGACCAGACAAGCGGCGATTCCTCTTGTTCGGCGATGCTCGCGTCGGGTTTCAGCGGCTCAGCCATCGTCGGCAAAGCGGTAACCCGCGCCATACAGGGTGGCGATGCCATCGAATTCGGGATCGACCTCGCGGAACTTGCGGCGCAGGCGCTTGATATGGCTGTCGATCGTGCGGTCGTCGATATAGACATCGTCCTGATAGGCGGCGTCCATCAACTGGTTGCGGCTGCGCACGATGCCGGGGCGACTGGCCAGCGTTTCGAGGATCAGGAATTCGGTGACGGTCAGCGTCACGTCCTTGCCGTCCCACGCAACCTTGTGGCGCGCCGGGTCCATCTGCAACCGGCCGCGGGTGATCGGTTCGGCGACCGGCTCGTCATCGGCGGCGGGGGCGTTCTGGTTCAGCGCGACGCGGCGCAGGATGGCGCGGATGCGCGCGATGACCAGGCGCTGAGAGAAGGGCTTGGCGATATAATCGTCGGCGCCCATCGCCAGCCCCAGCGCCTCGTCGATCTCGTCGTCCTTGCTGGTCAGGAAAATGACCGGCAGCTGGCTTTTCTCGCGCAGCCGGCGCAGCAGTTCCAGCCCGTCCATGCGCGGCATCTTGATGTCGAACACCGCAAGATCGGGGGGATTGTCGATCAGCGGTTTCAGCGCCGCCTCGCCGTCCGAATAGACGCGCGTCACAAACCCCTCGGCCTGCAGCGCGATCGATAGGGATTGCAGGATGTTGCGGTCGTCGTCGACCAGCGCGATGGTTGCCGTCATGCTCTTTCCGTTGGGCGGGGCCGCCGACGGACTAGCCGATCCGTCGCCGAGCGACAACCGCGCACGGCTTGCCAGCGATTCACCCTTTAATCTTTTGACCTCGCGGCCCATCCTCGCTAACGCGACCGGGATTTCGGAATCGACGACCTGTCGGCACCCCATGTTCATGCGGGCCCATTCGCTTTCGCATGACATGTTTTGCATACCTATGCGATGCTGCCGCGGGCGAAGGAAAGGCGAGAGTGATGACCAATTTAGTGATCGGCAGCGATAGCGTCGCAACGGCAGCCGATGTGGCCGAAAACTGGGGCACCTCGGCGCTGATCGAGGATGCGATCCGTCACGGCGAAGGCCTGCTGGCCAAGGATGGCCCGCTGGTCGTCGCAACCGGCAAGCACACCGGGCGCAGCGCCAAGGACAAGTTCATCGTCCAGGATGACGAGACGCGCGATACCATCTGGTGGGGCAAGACCAACGTCCCCATGACCCCCGATCATTTCGCGGCGCTGAAGGCCGATTTCTTCGCGCACATGGCGGCGCGCCCGCGCCTCTATCGCCAGCAGCTGTTCGGCGGTTCGCAGCCCGAGCACCGCGTCGGGGTGCAGGTCATCACCGAATTCGCCTGGCACAGCCAGTTCATCCGCACCCTGCTGTGCCGTCCGACCGCGGCGGAGCTGGCGGCGTTCGCGGCCGAATATACGATCATCGACCTGCCCAGCTTCCGCGCCGACCCGGCGAAGCACGGCTCGCGCACCGAAACGGTGATCGCGGTCAACTTCACCGAAAAACTGATCCTGATCGGCGGCACGCAGTACGCCGGCGAAATGAAGAAGTCGGTGTTCGGCATCTTGAACTATCTGCTGCCGGTGAAGGGCGTGATGCCGATGCATTGTTCGGCGAACATGGGCCCGAACGGCGACACCGCGGTCTTCTTTGGCCTCAGCGGCACCGGCAAGACCACACTGTCCGCCGACGCATCGCGCACGCTGATCGGCGATGACGAACATGGCTGGTCGGACACCGCGGTCTTCAATTTCGAGGGCGGCTGCTATGCCAAGATGATCCGCCTGTCGCCCGAGGCCGAGCCCGAGATTTTCGCGACCACCAAGCGCTTCGGCACCGTGCTCGAAAATGTCGTGATGGACCCCGCCACGCGCGAGCTCGATTTCGACGACGCCAGCCTCGCCGAAAACAGCCGCGGTTCGTACCCGATCGACTTCATTCCGAACACGTCGGAACAGAATATGGGTCCGGTGCCGCAGAACATCATCATGCTGACCGCCGACGCCTATGGCGTGCTGCCTCCGATCGCGAAGCTGACCCCCGATCAGGCGATGTATCACTTCCTGTCGGGTTACACCGCGCGCGTCGCCGGGACCGAAATCGGCGTGACCGAGCCCGAGGCGACCTTCTCGACCTGCTTCGGCGCCCCCTTCATGCCGCGCCACCCGTCGGTGTACGGCAATCTGCTCAAGGAACGCATCGCCAAGGGCGGCGTCCAGTGCTGGCTGGTCAATACCGGCTGGACCGGCGGCATGGCGACGATGGACGGCATCAAGCGGATGCCGATCAAGGCGACCCGCGCGCTGCTCAACGCGGCGCTCGACGGCAGCCTGAACGACGCCGAATTCCGCAAGGACCCGAATTTCGGCTTCATGGTTCCCGTCGCGGTCCCGGGCGTCGACAGCGCGCTGCTCGACCCGCGCGAAGCGTGGGCCGACAAGGCCGCCTATGACCGCACCGCCCAAACGCTGGTCGGCCAGTTCATCGACAATTTCGCGCAATTTGCCGAGCATGTTGATGAAGGCGTCCGCCAGGCGGCCCCGCAGGCCGCCGTCGCAGCATAATCGACCCGGAAACTTCCGGGTGCTCAATCACCCGGAAGGACCGGACAATGACCACCGAATATTCCCCGCGCCTGTTCGAGCGCGATTCCGACATCCGCGCGATCGGCGCCGGCCTGCTCGCCTGTACCCTGCCGCGCGAAGCGTGGACGCACGAGGCGCATCTGGGCGCCTGCCTCTGGCTGCTGACCGAGCGGCGCGATGTCGATGTCGATGCCGAGATCGCGGGGATCATCCGCCGCTTCAACGAGAGCCTCGGCGGGGTGAACGACGACACGCAGGGTTATCATGACAGCATCACCCGCGCCTATGTCGCGGGGGTGCGTTGGTTCCTGTCGGAGACGGTGGAAACCGAACTGGCGGCGCGCGTCAATGCGATGCTGCTATCCGACGTCGGCCGCCGCGACTGGCCGCTCCGCTTCTACAGCCGCGAACGGCTGTTTTCGGTGGAAGCGCGGCGGGGGTTTGTCGAACCGGATCTGGCGCCTTTGCCTTCGAGCTAAGGGGCTGAAACAAAGATTTTCGCACGAAGACACAAAGACACTAAGGGTCTGAAATACCCGTTTGCCCTGAGCCTGTCGAAGGGCCGTTCTTTCTTCGGGCGGTGAAGAAGAACGACCCTCTGACAAGCTCAGGGCGAATGGGGGCGGGGCTTCTTCGTGTCTTTGTGTCTTCGTGCGAACCAAATACACGCGGCCCCTCGGCCTAAGTCCCCTTCGCGCCCGCCACATAGGCGGCGACATTCTGTGCCAGCACATCGAGCGGGACGTTGCCGCCCTCGACCACGACATTGTTGAAATCGCGCAGATCATATTTCGGCCCCAGTGCCGCCTGCGCCAACCCGCGTTGCCGCACGATCTCGCTGTGACCGACCTTGTAGCCGCAGGCCTGCCCCGCCCAGCTGCAATAGCGGTCGACTTCGCTTGCGACCTCGAGCGGGTTCGAACCGTTTTCCTTGACGAAAAATTCGACCCCCTGGTCGCGCGTCCAGCGCTTGGCGTGGAGGCCGGTGTCGACGACAAGGCGGCAGGCGCGGAACGCCAGCGACTGGAGATAGCCCAGCCGCCCGACCTCGAAGTCATCATAGAGGCCAAGCTCGTCGGCGAGCTGTTCGGCGTAGAGCGCCCAGCCTTCCGAATAGGCGTTGAACGCCAGCATCGTGCGGATCAGCGGCATCTGGTTGGCATATTCGCCCTGCCACACATGCCCCGGGATCGCCTCGTGCATCGTCAGGTCGGGCAGCGAATATTTGCTGTGCAATTCGGTGGTGCGCAGGTTGATCCAGAATTTGCCCGGAATGCTGCCATCGATCGACCCCGCGCCGCCATAGGCCGCGGGCGCGCCGGGCTCCTCGGCGAGCGGGAGCCGCTTCACCTCGACATTGCCCTTGACCAGCGTGCGGAAAGCACGCGGCAACTCGGCGCGGATCTTGCCGAGCCAGGTCTGGATATAGGCGACGATTTCGGCGCGCCCCGCGTCATTGTCGGGGAACTGATAGCGCGGATCCTTCGCCAGCGCGTTCATCCGGTCGCCGACCGATCCCTGCGTATAGCCGAGCTTCTTCAGGATCGGGTCCATCCGTCCGTGAAGTTCGGCGAGCTCTGCGCGGCCCATCGCGTGGATCTCGTCGGGGGTCATGCGCGTCGTGGTCGAGGCGCGCAGCCCCCACGCATACCATTCGTCGCCGCCCGGGCGCGCCCACATGCCCGCGTCCATCGTCGCCTTCGGGCGCTGCGCTTTCAGTTCGGCGAGCTGGCGTTCGAGCGCGGCGGCGACGGGGCCATGCACGATCTTCGTCGCGCGCGCCGACCAGTCGCCCGCGATTCTTCCCTCGCCGGTACGGCGGACGAGGCTTTCGACCATCGACCCGCCCGCCTTCGCGTCGGCGATCGTCGCCTCCATCTGCTTCACCGCCTTGTCGATCAGGAAGGCGGGGGCGATCAGTCCCAGTCCGCCCGCCGCCTTCAGC
>JAFAGN010000136.1 GCA_023422695.1 Pseudomonadota bacterium | reverse complement strand
CATCGAAATAGCGCCTAGCCCGATGGGTGTCTCGACTTCGCTCGACACGAACGGATTTTTAGGTCGGCTCTTACGAGAAGGTCAGCTCAACGCCGCCTTAACCCACCCGCTCGCCTTGCTCATGTCGAGCTCCGACCCATGGCGTTCCTTCACCGCCGCCATCACGCGCCCCATGTCCTTCAAACTCGACGCGCCCAACTCCGCCGCGATCGCCTTGATCGCGGCCTGCGCCTCGTCATCGGAAAGCTGCGCGGGGAGGAAATCCTCGATCACCACGACCTCGGCGGCCTCGATATCGGCCAGTTCCTGCCGTCCGCCCTGTTCGTACATCGCGATCGATTCGCGGCGCTGCTTGACCATTTTCTGCAGCACGTCGGTGACCAGCACATCGTCGTCGGTCGGCGCGGTGCCGGTGCGCAGTTCGATGTCCTTGTCTTTGATCTTGGCCAGCATCAGCCGGATGGTGCCCAGCCGCGCCTTGTCGCCGGCTTTCATCGCGGCAACCTGCGCAGCCTTGATGTCGTCACGAATCATGCGTGTCCCCATGGCTCAGAAATTTCGGAAAGACCCTCTCTAGCGGGAAGATTCCAAATTCGATAGCTTGTGAATCACTTTTTTGCTGCCTAGTTGATCGGCCGTTTAGCCCCCCGTCCGGAGCAGTTTAAATGGCACCAGCCAATCCATCCGCCGCGCCTTCTGGAGCCACCGGCGTCCTCGTCCTTGCCGACGGCACCGTGCTGTGGGGCATCGGCTATGGCGCCAGCGGCGCGGGTGTGGGCGAGATTTGTTTCAACACCGCGATGACCGGTTATCAGGAAATCCTGACCGACCCGAGCTATGCCGGGCAGATCATCACCTTCACCTTTCCGCACATCGGCAATGTCGGCGCGAACCCCGAGGATATGGAGCGTGACAAGCGCGCCGCGATCGGGTGCATCACGCGCGAACTGCCGACGTTGCCGAGCAGTTTTCGCAGCGTACAGACGCTGCCCGAATGGATGGCGGCGCAGGGGCTGATCGGGCTGGCGGGCATCGATACCCGCGCGCTGACGCGGCGCATTCGGGATGGCGGCGCGCCGACCGGGGTGGTCGCGCACAGCCCCGAGGGCAAGTTCGACCTCGATAAGCTGCTGATGCTGGCGCAGGGCTGGCCGGGGCTGGAGGGCATGGACCTCGCCAAGACGGTGACCCGCGAGCGGCAGGGCGCGTGGGATGCGGGGACATGGGTTCTCGGTAAAGGCTACCAACATCCGTTCGCATCGAGCGAAGTCGAGATGCCCATCGAGAGCGTTCGCCCTCACGGTGTCTCGACTTCGCTCGACACGAACGGGAATGGGAGGGCGGCTGATGGTCGCCCCCACGTCGTCGCCGTCGACTACGGCGCCAAGGACAATATCTTCCGCAACCTGGTGAAGGCCGGCGCGCGCGTCACCGTGGTGCCCGCCAAAACCAGCCTCGAAGACATCCTCGCGCTGCGCCCCGCGGGCGTGTTCCTGTCGAACGGCCCCGGCGATCCCGCCGCGACCGGCGAATATGCGGTGCCGGTGATCAAGGGGCTGCTCGAACGCAATGTGCCGATCTTCGGCATTTGTCTGGGACACCAGCTGCTCGCGCTCGCCGCGGGGGCGAAGACGGTGAAGATGCACCAGGGCCACCGCGGCGCGAACCATCCGGTGCAGCGCGTCGGCGGCGATTTCGCCGACGGCGTGGTCGAAATCACCAGCATGAACCACGGCTTCGCGGTCGACGCCGCGACCTTGCCCGCGGGCGTGGTCGAGACGCACAAGAGCCTGTTCGACGGATCGAACTGCGGCATCGCGATCACGGGCAAGAACGCGTTCAGCGTGCAATATCACCCCGAGGCGAGCCCGGGGCCGCAGGATAGCTTCTACCTGTTCGAGAAGTTTGTGGGCGGGCTGAAGTGAGTCAGGAGATCGACAAATCCGTTTCGGGAGAAACGGATACCTGGATGCTGTTCGAGCGCATGACGTCAGACGGCTATCCGTTGGTTGTTTTATCGCGCGTCGACAATCCTTTGATTGCCGACTTGTTAGTGAACGGTAACACGACGTTCATTCGTTGCGAAGCCGATCTGTCGCTGGTGAATGATTGGGGAATGCCGCAAGGGACGGATAGCCTCGATGGGGTGATCGACAAGCTCGTGCTCGAACTCAAATTGCTCGAGCTCGGTGCTTTTCATGCCGGGAATATCACCGGTGATGGGCGACGAGACATCGTAATAGTCCACCATCAGGCTATCGATTTTTCCCCGTTGCTGGGATTACTCAAAGCAGAAGGTTATAAGATCAGTGCTGTAGCTGTCTCTGATAGAGGTGAAGCTACAAGCATTCTGAAGCCGACCGATATCGATCGTCAGCTCAATGGCGATTTGGGTGTGATTTCCAATCTGGAGAAGAATGGCGACGACGGTCAGACCCCTAGAAAAACGGAATTTTGGTTTTTTGGCGAAGAGACGAAATTGCGGAGTTTGACAGAAGAGTTAGCTGCGTATGGCTATGGCGTAGAAGAATGGCTGACGAGTCCGGTCCGTGTGACGCTGTCCAAGATCATGCCCGTTGATTTTAAAACATTTCGTGACGTGACGCCCATGCTCGTCGAGGCAGCGAGGAAATATGGAGTCGAATACGACGGATGGGAAACGCTCGTTATAAATTCATCGAGCTCTACCGCTTCGGGTTCGCATGAGCCCACGTCGAAACCTCGCTCCTTTCTCAACAAACTATTTGGTGCGAAGAAAAACTGAACCATGCCCAAAAGAACCGACATCCAATCCATCCTCGTCATCGGCGCCGGCCCGATCGTTATCGGTCAGGCGTGCGAGTTCGACTATTCGGGGACGCAGGCGATCAAGGCGTTGAAGGAGGAGGGCTATCGCATCGTCCTCGTCAACTCCAACCCGGCGACGATCATGACAGATCCCGACTTGGCCGATGCCACTTATGTCGAACCGATCACCCCCGAGATCGTCGCCAAGATCATCGCCAAGGAGCGCCCCGATGCGGTGCTGCCGACGATGGGCGGGCAGACCGCGCTCAATACCGCGCTCGCCTTGTTCAACGACGGCACGCTGACCAAATATGGCGTCGAGATGATCGGCGCCGATGCCGAGGCGATCGACAAGGCCGAGGATCGGCAGAAGTTCCGCGACGCGATGGACAAGATTGGGCTGGAAAGCGCGCGCAGCGGCGTCGCGCACACACTCGACGAGGCGTTTGCGGTGCTCGAACGCACCGGGCTGCCCTCGATCATCCGCCCCAGCTTCACGCTCGGCGGCACCGGCGGCGGCATCGCGTATAACCGCGAGGAATTCGAGCATATCGTCCGCGGCGGCCTGATCGCCTCGCCGACCACCGAAGTCCTGATCGAGGAATCGCTCCTCGGCTGGAAAGAATATGAGATGGAGGTGGTGCGCGACCGCAAGGACAATTGCATCATCATCTGTTCGATCGAAAATGTCGATCCGATGGGCGTGCACACCGGCGACAGCATCACCGTCGCCCCCGCGCTGACGCTGACCGACAAGGAATATCAGATCATGCGCAACGCGAGCATCGCGGTGCTGCGCGAGATCGGGGTCGAAACAGGCGGTTCGAACGTCCAGTTCGCGGTCAATCCGAAGGACGGCCGCCTGATCGTGATCGAAATGAACCCGCGCGTGTCGCGCTCGTCGGCGCTCGCGTCGAAGGCGACCGGCTTCCCGATCGCCAAGGTCGCGGCGAAGCTCGCGGTCGGCTACACGCTCGACGAGATCATGAACGACATCACCGGGGTGACCCCGGCGTCGTTCGAACCGACGATCGATTATGTCGTCACCAAAATCCCGCGCTTTGCGTTCGAGAAGTTCAAGGGCGCCGAAGCGACGCTGTCGACCGCGATGAAGTCGGTCGGTGAGGTGATGGCGATCGGGCGCACCATCCATGAATCGATGCAGAAAGCGCTGCGCGGGCTGGAAACCGGCCTGTCGGGCTTCAACTTCGTCGATCGCCTGAAGGGCGCGAGCCACGACCAGCTGCGCAGCGAATTGGCGCAGCGCACCCCCGACCGGCTGCTCAATGCCGCCCAGGCGATCCGCGAAGGGCTGCCGCTGGCGGAGATCAACCGCATCGCGGGTTACGACATGTGGTTCCTCGAACGCATGGCCGAAATCGTCGAGGCCGAGCAGCAGGTGTGCCGCGACGGCCTGCCGCGCGATGCCGAGGGGCTGCGCAAGCTGAAAGCCATGGGCTTTTCGGACAAGCGCCTCGCCTATCTCGCGCTGCAATCGGCGAACCTGCAACCCGGCACCCGCCGCGCGACGGCGCGCGGTTCGGGGCTGATCCATGATGCGGTCAAGGCGATGACCGGCGGCGTCACCGAACTGGAGGTGCGCCAGCTGCGCCACAAGCTGGGCGTGCGGCCGGTGTTCAAGACCATCGACACCTGCGCCGCCGAATTCGCCGCCAAGACGCCCTATCTCTACTCGACCTACGAAGCGCCGACCTTTGGCGAACCCGAATGCGAGGCGAACCCCAGCGATCGCAAAAAGATCGTCATCCTCGGCGGCGGTCCGAACCGGATCGGGCAGGGGATCGAGTTCGATTATTGCTGCTGCCACGCGTGCTTCGCACTGGAAGACGCGGGCTACGAAACGATCATGATCAACTGCAACCCCGAAACGGTGAGCACCGATTATGACACCTCGGATCGTCTCTATTTCGAGCCGCTGACCGCCGAGGACGTGCTGGAAATCCTGGCCGTCGAACAGTCAAAGGGGACGCTGGTCGGCGTCATCGTACAGTTCGGCGGGCAAACGCCGCTCAAGCTGGCGCAGGCGCTGGCGGAGGCGGGCATACCGATCCTCGGCACCTCGCCCGACGCGATCGACCTAGCCGAGGACCGCGAACGCTTTGCGGCGCTGGTTAACAAGCTCGGCCTCAAGCAGCCCGAGAACGGCATCGCGCGCAGCCGCGAGGAAGCCGTCGCGGTCGCGGCGCGCATCGGCTATCCGGTGCTGACGCGCCCGTCCTATGTGCTCGGCGGCCGCGCGATGGAAATCGTCGACGATCAGGCGCAGCTCGAAAATTACATCGAGACCGCGGTGCAGGTGTCGGGCGATTCGCCGGTGCTGATCGACCGCTATCTGCGCGACGCGATCGAGGTTGATGTCGATGCGCTGTGCGACGGCGCCGATGTGGTGGTCGCGGGCGTGCTCCAGCATATCGAGGAGGCCGGGGTCCATTCGGGCGACAGCGCCTGCTCGATTCCGCCCTACAGCCTGTCACCCGCGATCATCGCCGAAATCGAGCGCCAGACCGAAGCGCTGGCGCGCGCGCTGGAAGTGCGCGGCCTGATGAACATCCAGTTCGCGGTCAAGGGCGACGAAGTCTATCTGATCGAGGTCAATCCGCGCGCATCGCGCACGGTACCTTTCGTCGCAAAGGCCGTTGGTTCGCCGATCGCCAAGATCGCGGCGCGCGTGATGGCGGGCGAAAAGCTCGCCGACCTGCCGCGGATCAACCGCGACATCGCGCATGTCGCGGTGAAGGAAGCGGTGTTCCCCTTCGCGCGCTTCCCCGGCACCGACCCGGTGCTGAGCCCCGAGATGAAGTCCACCGGCGAAGTCATGGGAATCGACAGCAATTTCAACCTCGCCTTTGCCAAGGCGCAGCTGGGCGCGGGCGACCGTTTGCCGACGACCGGCCGCGTATTCGTATCGGTCAAGGACAGCGACAAGCCGCGCATCATCGACCCGGTGCGCCGCCTGACGGATTGGGGCTGGAAGGTGATCGCGACCGGCGGCACCGCCGACTATCTGGCCAGCGCCGGGATCGAAGTTGAGCGCGTGAACAAGGTGGCCGAGGGGCGTCCGCATATCGTCGACCGGATCAAGGACGGTGACGTCCAGCTGATCTTCAACACCACCGAAGGATGGCAGAGCCTGCAGGATTCGCAGTCGATCCGCGCCTCGGCGCTCGCGGGCGACGTGGCCTATTACACCACCGCGGCGGGCAGCGACGCCGCGACCCACGCCATCGGAGCGCTGCGCGCGCACTCTCTTGAAGTAAAGCCGCTTCAAGACTATTATTGAAGGTACCGCTCCACCTCCCCGACATTACGGAACAGCGGCACAGCCGCCCCGGCGAAGTTTCGCTGGCGGTGGATTATTGACGAAGGACAAGATGATAATGGCAAGCGTTGAAAAGGTTCCGATGCTGGCAGAAGGCTATGAGAAGCTGAGCGCACAGCTCAGCGCGCTCCGGGCCGAGCGACCGCTGATCGTCGACGCGATCGAGGAAGCGCGCGCCCACGGCGACCTTTCGGAAAATGCCGAATATCACGCCGCCAAGGAACGGCAGGGCCAGGTCGAAGCGACGATCGGCGACCTGGAAGACAAATTGTCGCGCGCGCAGGTCATCGACCCGACGACGCTGTCGGGCGACCGCATCGTGTTCGGCGCGACGGTGACCTTGGCCGACGAGGACGACAAGCCGGTGCGCTACCAGATCGTGGGTCAGGCCGAGGCCGACGCCAAGGACGGCAAGATCAGCTACAGCTCGCCGCTCGGCCGCGCGCTGATCGGCCGCCGCGTCGATGACGAGGTCGAGGTCACCGTGCCGTCGGGCGACAAATATTATCTGGTGACCAAGATCGAATTCATCTGACGGGCGGACGGACGGCATGAACCCGCAGCAAGCGCCGCTGGTCACCGGCTATGCGCTCGTCTGCGTCATCGTCTTTGTCCTGCTGGCGATCACCGGGTTCCAGGTCGATGCGATCGTGCGCGCCGGGTTCATTCCGGCGCGGTTCGGGTCCGAACTGATCGTCCCGCCGGGGACGATGGTGCCGTTCCTGCTCACCCCGCTGACGTCGGCATTCCTGCACGGCGGCGCGCTGCACATCGTGTTCAACATGATCATCCTGCTGTTCGTCGGTCGTCAGCTCGAAGCGCCGCTGGGGGCAAAGGCGATGGCGGTGCTGCTGGTCGCCGGTGCCTATGCCGGGGCGCTCGCGCAGTTTCTGGCCGACCCGCAATCGCCGGTCCCGATGATCGGCGCCAGCGGCGCGATCTCGGCGATCATCGCCGTCTTTGCCCTCATCTTCAGCCGCAGCCAGGCGCCCGCGATCGGGCCGGTCCCGGCGCATTGGGTCCGCGCGCTGTGGCTGGCCGCGGCGTGGATCGGCCTGCAACTGCTGATCGGCTTTGCTGGCGGCGGCGAATTCGGCGCGATCGCGATCTGGGCGCATGTCGGCGGGTTTCTGGCGGGGCTGGTGCTCGCGCGGCCGCTGCTGCGGTGGCGGTTCGGGGCGCGGTAGGATTGACGTCGCCTCCGCGAAGGCGGGGGTCGCTAGAGGTCTCCTCCTTCGTCGTTGCGCAAACCGACGGCGGCCCCCGCCTTCGCG
>JAFAGN010000150.1 GCA_023422695.1 Pseudomonadota bacterium | reverse complement strand
GCGCCAATCGCTTTGAAACGCACCGCCGTATGACGCGCCCCTGCCTTCGCTGGGGCGCGTCGGTTCTGTCATTGCCAGTTCACGTAGCGCCGCATAGCAAAGCGACATGAGCCTGTTCCTTGCCTTCGCCCTGCTAGCCGACCCCGCCGCTGCGCCCTCAGCGCCGCCGCCAATCGAACGCTGCGGCTATCGCATCGTCCAGACCTATCCCCACGACACCACCAGCTTCACCCAAGGCCTGTTCTGGGACGGCAGCCATCTTTACGAAGCGACCGGCCAATATGGCCGCTCGCGCGTTGCGCGGCTCGACCTCAAGACCGGCAAGGCGCTAGCGCAGACCAGGCTGCCGCCCGACCAGTTCGGCGAAGGCATCACCCGCTGGCGCGACCAGATCATCGGGGTCACCTGGCAGGGCGGGGTGGGTAATCGGTGGCGGATCAAGGATCTGAAACCCGTCGGCACGTTCAAATATGGCGGCGAAGGCTGGGGCGTGACGATGGTCGGCGACAGCCTGGTGCTGAGCGACGGCACCTCACAGCTGCGCTTTTTCGACCCCGCGACAATGACCGAACAGAAGCGCGTCACGGTGCGGTTCGGGAGCCGCCCGCTGGCGATGCTCAACGAGCTCGAGACGATCGACGGCGAAATCTGGGCCAATGTGTGGATGACCGACATGATCGTGCGGATCGACCCGGCCAGCGGCGCGATCACCTCCTATGTCGACCTGTCGGGGCTGAAGGAGCAGGCGGGGGCGTCGGGCGGCGACAGCGTCCTCAACGGCATCGCCTGGGACGCGCAAAAGAAACGCCTGTTCGTCACCGGCAAATATTGGCCGAAGCTCTATGAAATTACACTCGCCGATTGTGGTTAGGAAAAGAACCTCCCTGTGGCGAAGCCATGGGGAGGGGGACCGTCCGCGCCATCACCCCTCCGTCAGCGCTTCGCGCTGCCACCTCCCCATCGCTGCGCGACAGGGAGGATTATGACGGGCCGATAAGCGCCTGTTCCATCCGCGCCGCCGCGGCGTCATAGACACGCGCCTTCAACCCCGCCGTAATCGCCGCCGGCGTGCGGTCAGGGTGGCCGCCAGCATAGGGCGGGGCGGGGTCATATTCGATCGCCAGCTGGATTGCCTCTGCCACCGCGTCGCCGTGCAGCCGCCCGATCAGCGTCAGCGCGAAATCGAGCCCGGACGTGACCCCGCCGCTGGTGACGACATTACCATCCTCGACGATCCGCGCGTTCACCGGTTCGGCCCCGACCAGCGGCAGCAGATGGGCATAGGCCCAATGCGTCGTCGCGCGCTTGCCCGTCAGCAGCCCGGCGCGGCCGAGCAGGAAGGCACCGGTGCAGACGCTGGTCACCCACTGCGCCCCCGCCGCCTGCCGGGCGATGAAATCGATCGTTGCGGTATCGGCCAGCGCGTCGGTGACGCCATGGCCGCCGGGGATGCACAGGATGTCGGCTGGCGGGCAACTGGCGAAATCGTCGGTCGGCAGGATCGCAAAGCCGCTGTCGGTGGCGATCGGATCGCGGCTGGCGGCGGCGCCGATCAGCCGGGCGCCGGGCATTCGGCACAGCGCTTGCGCGGGCGCTGTGAAATCAAGCTGGGTGATGCCTGGAAAGAGCAGGAAGACGATTGTCGTCGGAGCCGGGGCGGCGAGTGTATCGGTCATGCGGATGTCCTTGCGCTGGCGATGGATCACCCAGGCGCGCGGCTCGACATGGCAACTCCGCCAGCCCCGCTTCCCGATGGGTCTCCATCTTCAGCGCCAGTCGCGAGGCCGGTGCAGACTAGCGTCCCGGGGCGCGAAGGGAAAGCGGCTATTGAACCGCGCCCTCCGTCTTGGCTGTCGCATCAGCCGCGGCGGGCGCGGTGTCGCGGCTTTCGAGCATTTCGGCGGCATCGTCGAGCGCCTTTGCCTCGCTGACCGTCACCCCGCCGGGACCGGGCTCGTTATCGGTACGGCTGCATGCCGAAATCGGCGCCGCAGCGATCAGCATTGCGACAAGGGCGCAGCGGCGCATTGACATCTCTCCCACGAAAAAGGGCTCCATCCCGTCAGGAATGGAGCCCTTCTATAGTCGCACGCTCAGACGCGCGCCAACGACTTACTTCTTGTCGTTGGCTTCGGCCTTGGCGGTTTCTTCTTCGATCTTGTCGCCAGCAGCGGCGGCCGCGTCGCCAGCGGCGTTCACGGTGCCTTCGACGGCGTTGCCGGCATCGGCAGCGGCTTCGGCGGTCGCGTCGGCGGCGTCAGCGGCGCCTTCGGCCACGGCATCGCCAGCAGCGGCAGCATCGTCAGCAACGGCGGCGCCGGCTTCCGAGGTTTCTTCCTGAGCCTTTTCCGAGCAGGCGGTCAGGCTGAAGGCCGCAGCGGCCATCGAAGCGATGAGGATCTTGCGCATGGGTATTCCTTTCGAATGCAATGGCCGGGTCACCGGCCATGGATGCAGAGGGTTAGCGGGCGATCAGGGGCTTGGCAATCAATAGCTTTTGCCGGTTTGGGACGCGATCCGAACCCCGAAAAGCAAAGGGGCCGCCGGCGAACCGACGACCCCCCTTGTTGTGTTGACCAATCTGGCCCGCAAACAGCTTACTTCTTGGCTTCTTCCATCGCGCCCTTGGCAGCGTCGGTCGCTTCCTTGGCGGCGTCGGCAGCTTCGGTCGCCTTGTCGGCGGCCACAGCGGCGTCGCCAGCAGCAGCGGCGTCGGCAGCACCTTCGGCGGCAGCGCCAGCGGTGGCGGCAGCGTCGGCAGCGCCTTCGGCAGCTTCCATTGCGCCGTCAGCGGCGCCTTCGACGGTCGCTGCTGCGTCTTCGGTGGCGGCTGCGGTGTCGTCGGCAGCCTTTTCACCGCAAGCGGCGAGGCCCAGCGAAGCGGCGAGGACGAGCGACATGGTGAACGATTTTTTCATTTGGGAAACCCCTCTCGGTTTGAACGGACCGACCGGCACAGGAACAGATCGATCCCGGATTATGCCAATCGCGGGCAGAATTACCCGCTCGCCAAAAACCGTGCAACGCCCTTTTTTTCGCGGGACGGGATGTTTGCGCCCAAGGTGGATCGGGCGACGCGCCGCATCGCAGAAATAGGCGATCATGCGCCGGTTGACCGGATATAAAGAAAGCTTTATATGTTGCTTCATGAGCGAGTTGATCGACATCTTTCGGGCCTTGGCGGACCCGACGCGCTTGCGAGTCGTGGCGCTGCTGCGCGAAATGGAACTGGCCATCGGCGAACTCGCCGTCGTCCTCGACCAGAGCCAGCCGCGCGTCTCGCGCCACGTCCGTATCCTGGTCGAAGCGGGAATTGTCGAGCGGCGGCGCGAGGGGAGCTGGGTATTTTTGCGGATCGCCAAAGGCGGGCCGATTGCCGAGGTCATCGGGCAGGCCGAGAAATGGCCCTTTTCGGCGCGCGAAGCATTGGTCATCGTGCATGACGCGCGGCGGCTGGCGGCGGTGCGCGACGAGCGCGCCGCGGTCGCCGAGCGCTATTTTGCCGAACATGCCGCCGAATGGGACGCGATCCGCTCGCGCCACGTCGCCGAAAGCGAGGTCGAGGCGGCGATGCTGGCGATGATGCACAACCGGCGGCTGGGGCATCTGCTCGACATCGGCACCGGTACCGGGCGGATGGCCGAAATCTTCGCGCCGACCGCGCGCCGGATTACCGCGCTCGACCGCAGCCCCGAAATGCTGCGCATCGCGCGCGCCAAGCTGGCGGGACAGACGGTTCCGGTCGATCTGGTGCAGGGCGATTTCCTGAACCTGCCGGTCGGCGACGCCAGCGTCGACAGCATCGTGATCCACCAGGCGCTGCATTTCGCGCACGAACCTGACCGGGTGATTGCCGAAGCAAGCCGGGTGCTGCGCGGCGGCGGCCATTTGCTGATCGTCGATTTTGCGCCGCATGAGGACGAGGCGCTGCGCGATCAGGCGGCGCATGTCCGACTGGGCTTTTCGGACGCGCAGATCCGCGGCTGGTTTGCCTCGTCCGGGCTGCTGCTCGAAAATACCCAGACGCTCGAAGGCGGCGAACTGGCGGTCAAGCTCTGGCTTGGCCGTCGCCGCAGCGATGAAGATCAACCGCCGGTCGCCCATGATGGCGACGGCCAACCCAAAAGGCTCGCGGCATGACGTCGAACTTGAACTCGCTGGCCGAGGCGCGCCGCGCCGCGGCGTCGCCGTTGTTCGCCAATCTTGACGGCGACATCGGCGTCAGCTTCGAATTTTTCCCGCCCAAGACCGAAAAGATGGAGGCGCAGCTGTGGGACACGTTCCGTGCGCTGGAACCGCTGGGCCCCAGCTTCGTGTCGGTCACCTATGGCGCGGGCGGGTCGACGCGCGAGCGCACCCACGCCACGGTTTCGCGCATCGCTGCCGAAAGCGCCGTTCCGCCCGCGGCGCACCTGACCTGCGTCGAAGCCTCGCGCACCGAAATCAACGAGGTGGCCGAAGCCTATTGGGAGGCGGGGGTACGCCATATCGTCGCGCTGCGCGGTGATGTGCCGGGCGGCGCGCCCTATCGGGCGCATCCCGACGGCTATGCCAACGCGATCGAGCTGGTCGCCGGGCTGAAGGCCATCGCGCCGTTCGACATTTCGGTCGCCGCTTATCCCGAAACCCACCCCGACGCCGATTGTCCGCAGTCCGACCTCGACAATCTGAAGCGCAAGCTCGACGCGGGCGCAAACCGGGCGATCACCCAATTTTTCTTCGCGCCCGACAGCTTTCTGCGGTTCCGCGACGCCGCGGCTGCGGCGGGGATCGACGCGCCGATCATCCCCGGCATCCTGCCCGTGTCGAATGTGTCGCAGACGCGCCGCATGGCTGATATGTGCGGCACCGCGATCCCGGCGTGGATGGTGTCGCTGTTCGATGGGCTCGACGATCACCCCGGCGCGCGCCAGCTGGTCGCGGCGACGATCGCCGCCGAAATGTGCCGCCGCCTCTACGCCGGCGGAGTCCGCGATTTCCATTTCTACACCTTGAACCGCGCCGAACTCAGCTATGCCATCTGTCATCTGCTGGGCTTGCGGCCGGTGTCGCCCGCAAAGGATCAAGCCGCATGAACAGCGCCCGCGAAGCCCTCATCGCTGCGGCGAAGGACCGCATCCTGCTCACCGACGGCGGCTGGGGCACCCAGATCCAGAACCGCAAACTGAGCGAAGCCGACTATGCCGGATCGCTCGGGCTGACGCACGACCAAAAGGGCAATAACGACATATTGGCGCTGACGCGCACTGACGTCGTTACTGCAATTGGCGAAGCGTATCTGGCGGCCGGGTCCGACATCGTGTCGACTAATACGTTCAGCGCCAACCGGATCAGCCAAGCCGATTATGGTGCCGAACATCTGGTTGCCGACATCAATCATGAAAGCGCGCGGTTGGGGCGCGAGACGGCGATCAAATATGAAGGCATCGACGGTCGCCGCCGCTTCGTCGCGGGCGCGGTCGGGCCGACGAACAAGACGCTCTCGCTCTCGCCCGACGTCAACAATCCGGGTTTTCGCGAGATCGACTTTGACGAGTTGAAGGACGTGTATCTGGAACAGGTCGTCGCGCTGGCCGAGGGCGGCGCCGACTTCATCCTGATCGAGACGATCTTCGACACGCTGAATGCCAAGGCGGGGATCGCCGCGACGCTCGAGGCCGAGGCGAAGGTCGGCCGCGAACTGCCGCTGATGATCTCGATGACGCTCACCGACCTGTCGGGCCGCAACCTGTCGGGGCATACGGTCGAGGCGTTCTGGTACGCCGTCCGCCACGCCAAACCGCTGACCATCGGGCTCAACTGCTCGTTCGGCGCGTCGCAGCTGCGCCCGCATGTCAAGGTGCTATCGGACATCGCCGACGCGCTGGTCATGGTTTATCCCAACGCCGGGCTGCCCAACGAACTCGGCGAATATGACGAACTGCCCGAAACCACGGCGGAACTGGTCCGCGAATGGGCGGCGCATGGGCAGGTCAACATCCTCGGCGGCTGCTGCGGCTCGACCCCCGCGCATATCGCCGCGATGGCAAAAGCGATCGCGGGCCTGCCCGCGCGGCAAATTCCCGAAGTGCCGGTGCGGACAAGGCTGGCCGGACTAGAGCCGTTCACGATGGCGGCGTGACGATCCTCCCCGCTTGCGGGGAGGTGGCAGCGCGCAGCGCTGACGGAGGGGGTTCTCGGTCAGCAGCCAAGGTTTTTTGACGAGAACCCCCTCCACCACCGCTTCGCGGCGGTCCCCCTCCCCACTAATGGGGAGGATCAGGAAGATAAATGACCGAAACCACCGCCTCCGCCACCAACTTCGTCAACGTCGGCGAACGCACCAACGTCACGGGCTCCGCGGCCTTCAAGAAGCTCATCCTCGCCGATGACTATACCGCGGCGGTCGAGGTCGCGCGCCAGCAGGTCGAAAACGGCGCGCAGGTGATCGACGTCAACATGGACGAAGGCCTGCTCGACGCCGAATATGCGATGACGACCTTCCTGAAGCTGATCGCCGCCGAACCCGACATCGCGCGGGTGCCGGTGATGATCGACAGTTCGAAATGGTCGGTGATCGAGGCCGGGCTGAAATGTGTTCCCGGCAAGCCCATCGTCAATTCGATCAGCATGAAGGAGGGCGAGGCGCCATTCCTCGAATATGCGCGCAAGTGCATGGCCTATGGCGCCGCGGTCGTCGTCATGGCGTTCGACGAGGTCGGCCAGGCCGACACCAAAGAGCGCAAGATCGAGATTTGCGAGCGCGCCTACAAGCTCCTCATGACCATCGGTTTTCCGCCCGAGGATATCATCTTCGATCCCAATGTGTTCGCGGTCGCCACCGGCCTCGAAGAACATGACAATTATGCGGTCGACTTCATCGAGGCGGTGAAGGAAATCCGCGTCCGCTGTCCGCATGTCCATTTCTCGGGCGGGCTGTCGAACCTGTCGTTCGGCTTCCGCGGCAACGAGGTCGTGCGCCGCGCGATGCACAGCGTCTTCCTCTACTACGCCATTCCCGCCGGGCTCGACATGGCGATCGTCAACGCGGGGCAGCTCGACGTCTATGACACGATCGATCCCGAACTGCGCCAGGCGGTCGAGGACGTCGTGCTCAACCGCAAGGTCGCGGGCGAAGCCGAAAGCCCGACCGAGCGGCTGATCGCGCTCGCCGAACGCTACAAGGGCAGCAACCCGGCGCAGGAGAAAGCCGCCGAGGAATGGCGCGGCTGGGACGTCGCCAAACGCCTCGAACATGCGCTGGTCAAGGGCATCGACGCCTATGTCGTCGACGATACCGAGGAAATGCGGCAATTGATGCCGCGCCCGATCGAGGTGATCGAAGGCCCGCTGATGGACGGCATGAACGTCGTCGGCGACCTGTTCGGGTCGGGCAAGATGTTCCTGCCGCAGGTCGTGAAATCGGCGCGCGTGATGAAAAAGGCGGTCGCGCATTTGCTCCCCTTCATCGAGGCGTCGAAGGAGCCGGGCGCGAAGGGCAAGGGCAAGGTCGTGATGGCGACCGTGAAGGGAGACGTCCACGACATCGGCAAGAATATCGTCGGCGTCGTGCTGCAATGCAACGGCTTCGAGATCGTCGACCTCGGCGTCATGGTCCCGTGGTCGAAGATCCTTGAGGCGGCGAACGAGAATGACGCCGACATGATCGGCCTCAGCGGCCTCATCACCCCCTCGCTTGACGAGATGGTGACGGTGGCCGAGGAAATGCAGCGCGCCGGGATGACGATGCCGCTGCTGATCGGCGGCGCGACGACGTCGAAGGTCCACACCGCGCTCCGCATCGACCCCGCCTATCAGGGGCCGGTGCTTCACGTCCTCGACGCCAGCCGCGCCGTTGGCGTCGCGACCGCGCTGGTCAGCGACACCGGACGCGACGCCTATGTGCAGGGGTATAAGGACGATTATGAGCATATCCGCGACGTGCGCGCGGGCAAGGGACAGAGCGTTCTCCACACGCTCGAGGAAGCGCGCGCCAATTATTACGACGCCTATTTGAGCGACAAACCGGCGCCGCCGCTCCAGCCGGGGCTGCACCGCTTCGACGACTGGTCGCTCGACGATTTGCGCGAGTGTATCGACTGGACGCCCTTTTTCCGCGCCTGGGAATTGCACGGCACCTATCCGTCGATCCTGACCGACGAGGTCGTCGGCGAAACCGCGCAGGCGCTCAAGGCCGATGCCGATGCGATGCTCGATCGGATCATCGCCGAGAAATGGCTGACTGCGCGCGGCGTCTGCGCCTTCTGGCCATGCGCCCGCGACGGCGACGATGTGACGATCCACCTCGCCGAGGAAGAACGTCATGTCACGCTCCCGTTCCTGCGCCAGCAGATCAAGAAAAGCCGCGACCGCGCCAACATGTGCCTCGCCGATTTCATCGATCCGGCAGGCGACTGGATCGGCGGCTTCGCGGTCGGCATCCACGGCATCGAGCCGCATTCGGAACGCTTCCGCGCCGACAAGGATGATTATTCGGACATCTTGCTCAAAGCGCTCGCCGACCGTTTCGCCGAAGCTTTTGCCGAGCGGCTGCACCAGCATGTCCGCACGACGCTGTGGGGCTATGCACCGGGCGAGCAGCTGACCAACGAGGCGCTGATCAAGGAGGAATATCGCGGTATCCGTCCGGCCCCCGGCTATCCCGCCTGTCCCGACCACAGCCTGAAACCGATCCTGTTCGAATTGCTGGCGGCCGAAGAAAACGCCGGGCTGGTGCTGACCGAGAGCTTCGCGATGCTGCCCACCGCGGCGGTCAGCGGCTTTTATTTCGGCCACCCCGAAAGCCAATATTTCGGCGTCGCGCGGATCGGCAGCGACCAGTTGGAGGATTATGCCCGCCGCCGCGGCGTCGATCTCGAGACGGCGACGCGCTGGTTGCGGCCTAATCTGGATTAACTTTCGTAAACTGACGTGCCCCTGCGAAGGCAGGGGCCCATCTCCGGTCGGTGCCATCTTGGACCGGTGGGTGATGGACCCCCGCCTTCGCGGGGAACAATATGGTAATGAATGTCGGAAACCCTGTCCGACAACGGGACGCGTCGCCGGTTAACCGCCTTCGCCAACGACTGCCGCTACAAAAACCGCTATAACCCGCCCATGCTCAAGTCCCTTTTCCGTCGGCCCATGCTGCCGCTGCTCGCCCTGCCGCTCCTCCTCGCCCCCGCGCCGCTGCCCGCACAAACCGGCGGCGCGCCGTACAGCATCGACGGCCGCGGCTTCAACAGGCTGCAGGATGCGGTCGATGCGATCGGTGAAGGCGAGGGGACGATCCGCATCGCGCCGGGCTATCACCGCGACTGCGCGGTGCAAACCGCGGGACGCATCGCCTTTGTCGCCGCCGAGCCGGGCCGGGCGATCTTTGACGGGGTGACGTGCGAGGGGAAAGCGGCGCTGGTGCTGCGCGGCGCGGGCGCGCGGGTCGATGGTCTGGTGTTCCAGAATATGCGCGTGCCCGACGGCAATGGCGCGGGCATCCGTCTCGAAACCAGCAACCTCGACATCATCAACGCGATGTTCCGCAATAGCGAACAGGGCATTCTGACCGCCGACGACCCCGCAGCGACGCTGACGATCGACCGCTCGACCTTCTCGCGCCTCGGCCGCTGCGACCGGGGGCTGAGCTGCGCGCACAGCGTCTATACCGGCATTTACGGCAAGGTCGTCGTCACCCGCACACGGTTCGAAAAGGGCAGCGGCGGACATTATCTGAAAACCCGCGCGATTACGGTCGATATCAACGACAACAGCTTCGACGACACGCAAGGGACAGCGACCAACTACATGATCGACCTGCCGTCGGGGTCGGTCGGCCGGATCGCGAACAACATGTTCGTGCAGGGCAAGGACAAGGAAAATTATTCGGCGCTGATCGCGGTCGCCGCCGAGGAGCGCAAGAACCCGTCGCGCGGCCTGTCGATCGCCGGAAACCGCGCCAGCCTGCCCGCCGGGATCGGGCGCACGTCGGTGTTCGTCGCCGACTGGAGCGGCGAGCCGCTGGCGATCGGGGCGAACGAGCTGGGCGCGGGGCTGACGCGGTTCGAGAAACGCTGAACGCGATATTCAAAACCCCGTTCGTGTCGAGCGAAGTCGAGACACGCGAGGCCATGCACGACATCAGCGTGTCTCGACTTCGCTCGACACGAACGGATTTTAGGTAAGAGTCTAGGCCTCGCCGCGCGTCTCGATCAGCGACGCCGCGAGCGCCTCGGCGGGCGACTTGCCACCCCACAGCACGAACTGGAACACCGGGTAAAAGCGTTCGCATTCGTCGATGGCGCTTTCGATCAGCGTCTCGGTCATGTCGAGCGCCAGCGAACCATCGCTGCCCAGCAACATGCCGTGGCGGAACAATATCGTGCCGCTGTTCGACCACAGCTCGAAATGCCCCAGCCACAATTGTTCGTTGATCAGCGCCAGCGCCTCGTGCGCGACGGCGCGCTTTTCCTCGACGACGCGGATGTCGGGAAAGGCGAGCAGCTGGATGACGCCGTCGTCGGCGCGCCACACGGCGCGCAGTTCATAGGCGGTCCAGCTGCCCTGCGCGGTCGCGACAATCTCGTCCTCGCCCACCATTTCGTGCGGCCAGTCGTGCGCGGCAAAATAGGATGCCAGCATGTCCATCGGCGCGGCGTCCTGGCCGTCTTCGTCGTCGTAAATATCGTCGCTCATCGGGGCGCTTTAGCGGGTGTTGCCCTGCGACGCGAGTCCGCGAATATTCGTCGCCTCCGCGAAGGCGGGGGCCGCTTGCGGTTTACTCGGCGACGCAGGAAAAGGC
>JAFAGN010000133.1 GCA_023422695.1 Pseudomonadota bacterium | reverse complement strand
CGCGAAGGCGGGGGCCGCTAGCCGCCTTGCTCAGCTGCGTTGCATAAACCGACAGCGGCCCCCGCCTTCGCGGGGGCGACGGCTGGTTTCGGTCGTTCACGCACCTCAGCGCGGCGCCATCATCCCGCGCCATCCCGCGGCGGCGAAACAGGCGAGCAGCAGCGATCCGAAGGCGATCGACACCAGATCGAGCGGCTGCGGACCGGCGGCCAGCCCGACGGCAGCCGCCCCGCCCCAGATGATCGCCACCGCCAGCAACAGATTGCCGGTGATCGCCGAAATATCGATCGTCATCTGGCGCCATAGCTCGTCAAACCCCCGCCACATCCACACCGATACGGCGGTAAAGGCGATCAACACCGCGAGCAGGATCCAATACGCCACGGCCGGGCTGACCAGCGCCGCGGTCCCCGCTGCTTGCGCCGCGACCGCCTGCGCCAGCAGCATCAGCGCCGCGCCCAGGATCAGGCAACTGATCGCGCTGGCGCCCATATTGGCGCGTTCCTCGACGATCTCTTCGGCATCGGCGACGTTCAGCAGCCGCTGGCCGAACAGGTGCGGCGCGATCGTGCCGACGCCGACGAACGCCCCCATCAATGCATAGATGAACCCGACCCCGATCAGGATGATTGCCGACGGCGACCAGTCGATCCCGCCCTGCGTCTCGATCAGCGCGATCATTCCGATCATGCCGCCCGCGCCCGCGATCGCGCCGATGACCGCCTGCATCGCCATCTTGCGCCATCCCGCCGCCTTGCCTGCCTGCGTCGTCATATCGCTACTCCTTCGGGGTCCAATGGTCGATGAACAGCAGCCGCACTTCGAGGCCGAACAGCCCCGCCATGCGCAGCGCGAGCGGCAGGCTGGGGTCATATTTGTCGGTTTCCACCGCGTTGATCGTCTGGCGCGATACGCCAAGGCGGCGCGCCAGCTCGCCCTGACTCCATCCCGCCGCCTCGCGATATTCCCGCACCCGATTTTCCACAGCCGCTTTCCTGTCTGTCAAGAGCTCTTTACAGACGCCAACTCCGTCTGTCAAACACTCTTTACATATCGCCACGGCGCCCGTTGACCCTTTTGTAAGCTGTTGCCGCTATCAGGGCGCGGCATTTCAGGGGGATTGCGATGCTACGCTCGACATTTTTGATCGCCGCGCTGCTGCTGACCGCGGGCTGCGGCAAGATGGCCGAACTGGCCAACCAGACCCGCACGGTCGCGGCGCCGCGCGAAGAGGTGTTCGCGAAGATGTTCGGCGACGGCAGCGCCTTTACCGGCATGCCGCTGGTCACCAACGGCGGATCGACGCGCCTGTATGAGCTGGTCGCCGAAAAGGGCGATCCGGGTTTCGAGAAGATGGTCCCCGACGAGCGGCCCGACGCGTACAAGATCAAGATCGCGGTCGCGATGGAAATCCCGCGCGAGGCGCATCTGATCTACAATGTCGACGACGGCGCGCTGACGACGGGGCTGAAGTTCACCTTCGAAGAACTGGCCCCCGACCGCACCCGCGTCGATTTCGCGATCGACGATCTGAGCGGTGAGGGCGCGAAAGGCCTGACCGTCAATCGATTGGTCTTGCGCAAGATCGCGCAAGAAGCGCTGGGCAAACTCGACGATTTCGAAGAGGCGAAGGAGCCCGCCTGACGGCGCTTGGCGCGGCAACATATTGGTAAATGGCCAGGGTTGCCGTCGCTGCCGACCGGTGGCAGTCTGCGCGAGGGGCGGGCTCGATCGCGAAAGGCAATTTCGGCCATGCGGAAGCGCGTCCCTCTTCACCCTATGCCTCTGCTACTCGCGCCTCTGTTGCTTGCGTCGTGCGGCGGTGGTGGCAATAGCGGCGGCGGCACCCCGCCCGCAACCAATGCGCCGCCCAGCTTCACCTCGCTGCAAACCGCCAGCGTGACCGAGAACAGCACCACCGCCTACCAGGCGACCGCAACCGACCCCGATGGCAATTCGCTGACCTTTTCCATCGACGGCGGCGCCGATGCGGCGCGCTTTGCGATCACGACCGCGGGCGCGCTTAGCTTCAACGCAGCGCCCGACTTCGACCTGCCCGGGGATGCCGACGGTGACAATGTCTATGCGGTGGTGCTGCGCGTCAGCGACGGCCGGGCGAGCGTCACGCAGGCGGTGAACGTCACCGTCACCAACAGCCGTGAAGGTATATCGGTGGCGCGTGTCGGCACCGGGTTCAGCCAGCCGCTTTATGTTGCACCCATCCCGGGCGACAGCCGCGTCTATGTCGTCGAAAAGGGCGGCGACGTCTATCGCTTTGACCCCGCGAACGGCAGCCGGACGCTGGTGCTCGACATCACCGATATTTCGACCAGCGGCGAGCGCGGCCTGCTCGGTCTGGCGCCCTATCCCGACCATGCGACGTCGCAGCGTCTGTTCGCGGTTGCCACTGCTACCAACGGCAATGTCCAGGTCCGCCGCTACACGCTCGGCCAACCGAACAGTTCGACCAGTTACGAAACGGTGCTCGACATTCCGCACCCCGGGTTCGACAATCATAATGGCGGCTGGATCGGCTTTGGTCCCGATGGCCATGTCTATGTCGCGGTGGGAGACGGCGGCGGGGGCGGCGATCCGAACAACAATGCCCAGAACCGCAATGTGCAGCTGGGCAAGATCCTGCGCTTTACCATCGGCGCAGGGGGCAGCAGCTATGCCCCGGCCCCGGGCAACCCCTATCTGGCGGGCGGCGGCGATCCCTATGTCTTTGCCTTTGGTCTCCGCAACCCGTTCCGCGCTTCCTTTTCCGGCCCGACCCTGATCATCGGCGACGTCGGCCAGGGCGCTGTCGAGGAGATCGATTTGGTGACCACGACCCAGCCGGGGCTGAACTTCGGCTGGCGCTTTCTGGAAGGCACCCAGCCCTATTCGGGCAGCGCACCCGCCGGGCTGACTCCGCCCGTGGCGGAATACGGCCATGGCAGCGGCTCCCGCCAAGGGCGTTCGGTGACCGGAGGTTACGTCTATCGCGGCCCGGTCACCTCGCTCGTCGGCCAGTATGTTTTTGCCGATTTCGTGTCGGGCAATATCTGGTCGGTACCCTTCGCCAGCCTTGTCGCTGGACAGACGCTCCCCTCGTCGCGCTTTGCGCGGCGCAACGAGGATTTTGCGCCCGACGCCGGAACATTGAGCAATATCGCCTCATTCGGCGAGGACAGCGCGGGCAATCTGTTCCTTGTCAGCATCGGCGGCGACATTTTCATGGTGCGCCCGGGCTGACCGCTTGCCCCCATAGCGAGCAAGCGGCACAAGAGGATATCCAAAGGAGTCCTCGATGAAATCGCTGCCGCTTGCCGCCCTGATAGCCTTTCACATCGCGCTCGTGCCGACGGCGCATGCCAAGCTGTCGAAGGCCGAGAGCGGCATGGCGAAAACGGTGGCGGCTGAACAGGGGCGTTCGCTCGCGCTGCTTGAAAAGCTGGTCAATCAGAACAGCGGCTCGCTTAACCTGGAGGGCGTCGAGATGGTCGGGGCGATGATGCGCGCCGAGCTGGAACCGCTGGGGTTCAAGGTCGAGTGGAAGCCGATGCGCGACACCGGGCGCGCGGGCCATCTGATTGCAACACATGTCGGCAAGCCCGACACCAAACGCCTGCTCCTCATCGCCCACCTCGACACGGTGTTCGAGCCCGACTCGCCGTTCCAGAAATTCACCCTGAAGGGCGATATGGGCGAAGGGCCGGGTGCGGGTGACGACAAGGGCGGCATGGTCG
Organism: Pseudomonadota bacterium; assembly: GCA_023422695.1. GTDB lineage: Bacteria > Pseudomonadota > Alphaproteobacteria > Sphingomonadales > Sphingomonadaceae > Sphingopyxis. Next base: position 2,636 of record JAFAGN010000133.1, on the reverse strand, counting down.
TCATCGTCGCGGCGCTGCGCGCGATGCACGCGGCGGGGACGCTGAAAGGCGCCAATATCGAAATCCACATGACCGGCGACGAGGAAGATGCGGGCAGCCCGATCGAAAAGGCGCGTGCCGACCTGATCGCCGCCGGCAAGCGCAGCGACGTCGCGCTCGATTTCGAGGGGCTGGTCCGCGATGGCGGCGCCGACATGGGATCGGTCGCGCGCCGTTCGTCGGACAGCTGGACGGTGACCGCGACGGGCAAGAGCGCGCACAGCTCGGGCATTTTCAGCGCCGCGGCGGGCGACGGCGCGATCTATGAATTGACGCGAATTCTCTACCGCTTCCGCACCGAACTGCCCGAACCCAATCTGACCTTCAACGTCGGGCTGATCGCGGGCGGGCAGCAGGCCGATCTCGACGCGGGCGGCATCCGCGCCACCGCGACCGGCAAGACTAACATCATCGCGCCGATCGCGGTCGCCCGCGGCGATCTGCGCGCACTGTCGCCCGAACAGATCGAACGGGTGAAGGCCAAGATGACCGCGATCGTCGCGCAGCACGCGCCCGGTACGGAGGCCAAGATCGCTTTCGACCCCGGCGGCTATCCGTCGATGGCGCCGACCGACGGCAACCGCGCGCTGCTCGCGAAACTCAACGGGGTGAACCGCGACCTTGGCCTTGCCGAAATGGCGCCGCTCGACCCGCTGAAGCGCGGCGCGGGCGACATCAGTTTTGTCGCCGCCGATGTCGACGGGCTGGCTGGACTCGGGCCGTACAGCACTGGCGACCATGGCCCGGGCGAAGCCGTCGACATCCCGAGCATTGCACGGCAGGCAACGCGCGCTGCCATATTGATGTCACGCCTGGCTGCTGAAAAGCGCTGAATCGTCACCTTTGCCAGTTGGCCTCGCTTGATTCATGCGCCACAGTGATTAGGTAGCAATCCGAGACGGATTCACCGCCGATGGGAGAAGAACGATGAGCACCGAAACGCACCTCAAGCAAAATTACATCGGCGGCCGCTGGGTCGACAGCAAAGGCGGCAAGCTCCACGACGTGATCAACCCCGCGACCGAGGAAGCCGCGTCGACCGTGGTGCTCGGCACCGCAGCCGACGTCGACGACGCGGTGGCGGCGGCGAAGGAAGCCTTCAAGACCTTCTCGCAGACGACGCGCGAGGAACGGCTCGACCTGCTGAACCGTATCGTCGAGGAATATAAGAAGCGCGCGCCCGACCTTGCCAAGTCGATGGCATCGGAAATGGGCGCCCCCGTCAGCTTCGCCGGCACCGCGCAGGTTGGCGCCGGGATCGGCGGCTTCCTGGGCACCATCGCGGCGCTGAAAGATTTCAGCTTCACCGAAAAATATGCCGCGGGCATGATCGCTTACGAACCGATCGGCGTCGTCGGCATGATCACGCCGTGGAACTGGCCGCTGAACCAGATCGCGCTGAAAGTCGCCCCTGCGCTTGCTGCTGGCAACACGATGGTTCTCAAACCCTCCGAGGAATGTCCCGGCAATGCCGTGATCTTTGCCGAAATCCTCGACGCGGCGGGCGTTCCTGCGGGCGTGTTCAACCTGGTGCAGGGTGACGGCCCGACCGTCGGCAACGCGATCAGCGCGCATCCCGGCATCGAAATGGTGAGCTTCACCGGCTCGACGCGCGCGGGCATCCTCGTCGCGAAGGCGGCGGCCGACACGGTCAAGCGGGTCCATCAGGAACTGGGCGGCAAATCGCCGAACATCGTCCTGCCCGACGCCGATTTCGCCGCGGTGCTGCCGCCGACGGTGCAGGGCGTGCTCGTCAACACCGGGCAGAGCTGCATCGCCCCGACGCGTATCCTGGTGCAAAAGGAGCGCGAGGCCGAAGCGGTCGGCGTCATCAAGGCGATGTTCGACGGGACGTCGGTCGGCGACCCGATGAGCGAGGGCGGCCACATCGGCCCCGTCGTCAACAAGGCGCAGTTCGACAAGATCCAGGGACTGATCCAGTCGGCGATCGATGAGGGCGCGACGCTGGAGACCGGCGGCACCGGCCTGCCGTCGAACGTCAACCGCGGCTATTACATCAAGCCGACGGTGTTTTCGGGGGTCACCCCCGACATGCGGATCGCCAAGGAAGAGGTGTTCGGCCCCGTCGCCACCGTGATGGCCTATGACACGCTCGACGAAGCGGTCGAGATCGCCAACGACACCGAATATGGCCTGTCGGCAGTGGTTTCGGGCGATCCCGCCAAGGCCGCCGAAATCGCGCCGAAGCTGCGCGCCGGTATGGTCGCGGTCAACGCCTGGGGTCCCGGTCCCGGCGCGGCGTTCGGCGGCTACAAGGCGTCGGGCAACGGCCGCGAAGGCGGCGTGTTCGGGCTGAAGGACTTCATGGAAGTGAAGTCGATCAGCGGTATTCCGGCGTAATCCGGAAGATCCTCCCCATCGCGAAGCGTTGGGGAGGGGGACCGCCGCGAAGCGGTGGTGGAAGGGTCGCAACGGTAGCGCCACTACCCCTCCGTCAGCGCTTCGCGCTGCCACCTCCCCTTGGCTTCGCCATGGGGTGGATCTTGATCCCTCCCGCAAGCGGGAGGGGTTTTGCTTTGGGCCGATAGCGATTACACGCCCCCGATGACCACCCGCTCCCCGCTCGCCCCCACCGC
>JAFAGN010000067.1 GCA_023422695.1 Pseudomonadota bacterium | reverse complement strand
GCTCAGGGCTACGGTCTGTTCCGTAGTCGATGGTTCAACCCCGCGGATACACTCCCGCCGGAGGACGCCGCGGCGATCCCGACTGGCCGAGCCAGAGCAGGGGCGCGGTGCGCTTCATCGGGCCAGCAGATCCGACGGCAGCGTCGGTTCGCTGACCAGCTTTGCCATCCGGCGCCACATTTCGTCGCGGCTCGGCCCACCGCGTTCGACATGCGCGCGGACCATCGCTTCGCCGAGGCCGTAGTTGATCACATAGCTGCGATACTGGTCGGTGAAGCTGACCGACTGTTCGGCGCGCTTTTGCGACACCAGCAGATATTTTTGCGTCAGGGCGACCGCGGTGGGCCGGTCGATGACGCCGTCGAGATATTGCTGCGCGATGGTCAGGCGCGCGCCGCCGAGCGCCTTCGTCGCGGCGAGCAGGTTCCAGTAGCGGTCGTCGGCGGGGATGGGGATTTCGGCGAGCGGCATCAGCACGTCGCGTTCGGTCTCGGCCTTGCTGGTGCCGGGAAAGGCGAGGTCGATGCCGTAATTGGCGGTTCCCTCGGCGATCAGGCTTTGCGGGCTGTAGAGCGGATAGACGCTGAATTCACTCCAGCCGCGCTCCTTCACCAGCTTTTCCTCGAGCTTCATGTTGAGCAAATGGTGGCCGGGGTAGCCCTCGTGACAGCCGAGGTCGATCGCGCGCGACAGGCGGATCGGCAGGTCGGTGTTGACCTGGATCAGGCTGTGATAGGCGCCTTGGTAATAATTATAGCCGCTCCAGCTTTTCCCCGTGACGAACTCGAGCCGGAAGCTTTCGCCCTCGGGCATCGGGATGTGCGCCAGGCTGCGGCCGCGGCAGCGCGCAATCGCGACGTCGAAGACCTTCTGCAGCCGATCCTTGGGAATGGTGAAGCCGTCGAGATAGGCCTCGACGCGGTCCGCCAGCGCGCCTTCGCCGGGGACGAGCGCCTCGACCGCGGCAAGATGGCGGTCGTAGTCGGCGAGGGGCTTCAGTTGCGGGCGGACGCCGAACAGCCGTTCGGCCTCGTCGGCGAAGGCAAAGCGCGTGCCCTCCATCATCATCAGCCGCGTTTCGGCGGCGCGCAGCTGGGCGCGCAGGAAAGCGGCGCGGCGCCGGTCGAGCGGGTCGGACAGGCGGCGCGCCGTGGTGGCGAGCCGCGCGGTCAGCTCGCGCGTCGCGGCGAGCAGCGCGGGCTTGTCGCGCGGGGCGGCTTCGGCCGCGGCCTTCAGTTCGGGCGGGCCGTAATAGGCGTCGATATAGCCCGCTTCGTGCGTTCCGATCTCGAGCGTCAGTTTGAGGTATGTCGCGGCAATGTCGTTCAGCGCCTGCGCCGAGGCAGGGGCGCGGCGGACGTCGATCGCGGCGACGTCGGTCGTTCCCGACTGGGGGGCGGTCTGGCTCGCCGCGCAGCCCGACAGGATGGTGGCGCCGACCAGCGCCAGAAGGATCGACTTGGGCATCACGCGGTTACCGGCTCCTTGTCGTCAGGGGCGTCTTCGGACGTATCTTCGACATCGCCATCGGCGGCAATCTCGGCATCGGTTTCACGCTCGACGGCGTCATGGTCGGGGTGGAGCGGCGCGAAGCGGAGGACGGCAAAGCCGACCAGCGCCGCGGCGAGCGATCCCATCAAGACACCGATCTTGGCTTCCTCGATCAGCAGCGCATCGCCGGGGAAGGCGAGCCCGCCGATGAACAGGCTCATCGTGAAGCCGATCCCGCACAGCATCGCCACGCCATAAATCTGGAGCCACGTCGCCCCGCGCAGCTTGCCCGCAATGCCGAATTTGACCGCGAGCCAGACGCTCCCGAAAATCCCGATCTGCTTTCCGAAGAACAGTCCCGCCGCAATGCCGAGCGGCAGCGGCGCAAAAATCTGTTCGGCGGTCAGCCCGCCGATGTCGACCCCGGCGTTCGCAAAGCCGAACAGCGGCACGATGGCGAAGGCGACCCAGGGATGGAGGCCATGTTCGAGCCGGTGGAGCGGCGAGGTCTGGCTGTCGGGGGTGCCGGGGGTGCGCTCGAACGGAATCGCCATCGCGGCGAGCACCCCGGCGATCGTGGCGTGGACGCCCGACAGCAGCATTGCGTACCAGAGGAGCAGGAAGGCCAGCAGGTAAAGCGGCAGGCTTTTCACCCCCCGCCGGTTCATGACGAACATCGCGCCAAGGATTGCGGCCGCGGCGGCGAGCGCGATCAGGTTGATCTTTGCGGTGTAGAACAGGGCGATGATGGCCACCGCCCCCATGTCGTCGACGATCGCGACGGTCACGAGGAAGAGTTTGAGCGAGGTCGGTGCGCGCTTGCCGAGCAGCGCGAGGATGCCCATCGCAAAGGCGATGTCGGTCGCAGCGGGGATTGCCCAGCCTTGCGCCAATCCGGGGGTCGAACCCGCGAAGCCGAGATAGAGCAATGCCGGTACGGCCATTCCTGCCGCCGCAGCGATGAACGGCAGCCGCCGCCGGTCCCAGCTGGCGAGGCGCCCATCGACGAACTCGCGCTTGATCTCGAGCCCGACGAGCAGGAAGAAAACCGCCATCAGCCCGTCGTTGATCCACAGATGGACCGTCATCGGACCAAGCTTGTCGGTCAGCACCGGGCCGGTCACGGCATGGATCGCATGGTGATAGGCGTCGCCCAGCGCCGAATTGGCGACAATCATCGCCATAATGGCGGCGAAAATCAGCAGCATTCCGCCGGCGCTTTCGCTCGCCAGAAAATTTCGGAGTGCGGAACGTGGCGGATTTCTGCCGTTCATCGGTTTAGCATGGCTCGTTTTCGGGTCGGGGTCGTCGGTGTCCTAGCCCGGTGTCCCGATCTTTACAAATTGGTGTCGTGAATTAGCACCTTGGCATGGGTGGCGTGACGCCACGGTGGCACGAGGCTGGTGGGGTGGAGCTATCGACCGCATGGCTGGAATGGCTGGTTCAGGGGGCCGGTCATGAACTGATGCTATTCGCATCGGTGGGCATCCTGCTGATCGGGCTCGACGATCTGTTGTTCGATGCGTTCTGGCTGGGGACGCGCGACAACGACCGGCGCGGTTCGGACGACCAGCCGCCGGTGGAAGGGACGCTGGCGGTGTTCATTCCGGCGTGGGACGAGCATCGGATCATCGCCGCCATGCTGCGCCGGTCGCTGGCGGCGTGGGCGGGCGAAGATATTCGCATCTATGTGGGCTGTTACCCCAATGATGCCGCCACGCTGTTTGCGATTTCGCCCTTGGTCGCGGGCGATCGCCGGTTGCGGCTGGTGGTGGGCGAGCGCGACGGGCCGACGACCAAGGGCGACAACCTCAACCGGATGTGGGCCGCGCTGGGCGAGGATGAGCGCGCCGAGGGGATGCGCTTTGCCGGGATCGTCCTGCACGATGCCGAGGACCATGTGCATCCGGGCGAAATCGCCGTCTATCGCCGCCATCTGGCCGACAATGCGATGGTCCAGATCCCGGTGGTGCCGATCATCGCGCGCGGCGCGCGGTGGATCGGCGGCCATTATGGCGACGAATTTGCCGAGGCGCATGGCAAGGAAATGGTCGTCCGCTCGCGGCTGGATATGCCGTTGCCGTCGGCAGGGGTCGGCTGTGCGCTGACGCGTCATGCGCTCGCGCTGCTGGCGATCGATCGCGGCGGCGATCCGTTTCGCTGCAACAGCCTGACCGAAGATTATGAGCTGGGCATGGTAATCGGCGCTTACGGGCTGCGCGCCCGTTTCGTCGACGCCGTCGGGCCGCAGGGTGACTGGGTGGTATCGCGGGGCGCCTTTCCGGGGCGCGCCGACGCGGCGGTGCGGCAAAAGGCGCGCTGGATCGCGGGGATTGCGCTGGCGGGATGGGATCATCTCGGCTGGCTCGGCACACGGCACAGCGCGCTGGCGGCGCAGCCCGGTCGGCTGTGGCTGGCGCGCTGGATGCTGTGGCGCGACCGGCGCGGGCCGATTGCGGCGCTGGTCCTGCTCGCGGCCTATGCGGGGTTGCTGCTGACGACGCTCGGCTGGGCGGGGCAGGCGCTGCTGGGGTGGGCGCCGGTCGAGATCGGCGACACGATGCGACTGCTGCTGGCGCTGAACGGGGTGATGCTGGTCTGGCGGCTTGCCATGCGCGCGCTGTTCGCCGGGCGCTGTTATGGCTGGCGCGAGGCGGGCTGGGCGCTGCCCCGCGCCTTTGTCGGTAACATCATGGCCATGCTCGCGGCGCGGCGCGCGCTGATAATCTATTGGCGGATGCTGCGCTCGGGCGAGGTCGTGTGGGAGAAGACCGAGCACCGCGAATGCGACATGGTGAGCGGCGACGACGTCGTTGTCGCGCCGGTGGCGGCGCGGTGCGCGCGCATCGCGCCGGCCTCCGCGGCGATGCGCGCGCGCTCCGGTTTCTGATATTGTGCGTGGGTGGGTGGACGGTGCTGCGGGTGGCCGCGCATTGGAGCCCGGCGGTGCCGCCGCCGCCCGCAGCAGCAACGCCGCCGTGGTCGATGCCGATTCCGGTGGCGGGCGCGCGCTGGTCGGTTGCCGTACCGGCGCTTGCCGCCGAGCCGCCCGGACGAACGACATCGCGGCCATTGGCCGTGGCCGATGCGAAGGCGGCGACCGCGGATCGGTGGATCGCGGCGACGGTTCCGACCGAGGACGCGACTGGCCCGACGGCCGTTGGCGGCGGCGCCGATCGCCACAGCCTACGCGCTGCGCTGATCGCGCGGCTGTTGCCGCCCGCTCCCGGCGGGACAGCCCGATCGGCGGTTTCGCGGTCGTCGGCCGACTGGTTTCCGGTCCCCGCTGCGGAGCGGGCCGAGCCGGGGCAAGGCAGGCCGTTCTGGATGCGGCGGCAGATGGCGGGCTGGTCGCTGGGCGGCTGGGTCTATCTGCGCGGTAGCGGACGGGCGGCGCCCGAAGGAATTGCCACGGGGGGCCAGCTTGGCGGCAGTCAGGCGGGGATGCGGCTGGGGTACGGGTTCGGCGCCACCGGCCGGACGCGCGCCTATGCCCGCGCGACAATCGCGGTGCGGCGCCCCGAACAGCGCGAGCTGGCCTTTGGGCTGGCGCTGGCTCCGCTCGCGCATTGGCCGGTCGATGTCGCGGTCGAGCAGCGGGTGGCGGTGGGCAAAGAGGGACGCAATGCGCTGGCGGCGATGATCAGCGGCGGCGTCAGCGATGTCGCGCTGCCCCATGGGTTCCGGCTCGAAGCTTATGGTCAGGCGGGCATCGTCGGGGCGCGGCGGCGGGACGGATTCGCCGACGGCGCGATCGTGATCGACCACGCCATTGGCAACGATGCGGCATCGCCGCTGCGGCTCGGCGCGCTGGCGGCGGGCGCGGCGCAGCCGGGCGCGGCACGGATCGACGTCGGCCCGCGGATGACTTTGCGCCTCCCCAACGTGGGCGAGGGCAGCCGGATCGCGCTCGACTGGCGCCAGCGGATCGCGGGTGATGCGCGTCCCGCCAGCGGGCTGGCGCTGACCCTCGCCAGCGACTTCTAGCTTCGCGCAAAAATAGCGGGCCAGCCGATTCCCCGCCTTGGAAAAATGGTCTAGGGTCGCGGGACTCGGCGCAGTTTTGCGCCGCAGACGCATGTTTCGAGGCCCATGGACCTTTACCTTCCCGTCGCCAATCTGTCGGTCAATGCGCTGGTCATCGTGCTGCTGGGCGGCGGGGTGGGATTTCTGTCGGGCATGTTCGGGGTCGGCGGCGGGTTTCTGACCACGCCGCTGCTGATCTTCTACGGCATCCCGCCGACGGTCGCTGCGGCGTCGGCGGCGACGCAGGTGACCGGGGCGAGCGTGTCGGGGGTGATGGCGCATCTGGAGCGCGACGGGGTCGATCTGCGCATGGGCGCGGTGCTGGTCGCGGGCGGCCTGCTCGGGTCGCTGATCGGGGCGGGATTGTTCGAACTGCTCACCGCCTGGGGCCAGATCGATACGGTGATTTCGGTGTTGTACGTCGCGCTGCTCGGCACTGTCGGCACCTTCATGGGACGCGAGGCGTGGGGCAGTTTTCGCGCGTCGCAAGCGGGCCTTCCCGCGCCCGCGCGCAAGCGGCGCCACCATCCGATGGTCGCCAATCTGCCGCTGCGCTGGCGCTTCTATCGCTCGGGCCTGTACATCTCGCCGCTCGCGCCGCTGCTCCTTGGCATGGTCGGCGGGGTGCTGACCATGTTGCTGGGGGTCGGCGGCGGGTTCATCATGGTCCCGGCGATGCTGTATCTGCTCGGCATGGGGACGCAGGTCGTGGTCGGTACCTCGCTGTTCCAGATATTGTTCGTGACGATCGCGACGACGATGGTTCACGCGCTGACGACGGGTGCGGTCGACATCGTGCTCGCCGCGCTGCTGTTGCTTGGCAGCGTGGTCGGGGCGCAGTTCGGCGCGCGTTTTGCGCAAAAGGCGCGGCCCGAATATCTGCGGCTCGCGCTCGCGGCGATCGTGCTGCTGGTCGCGCTGCAAATGGCGGTCGGGCTGTTCATCCGTCCCGACGAAATCTATTCGGTGCAATGATGCGACTGCGCGCCTTGCCGTTGATGATCGCCGCGCTGCTGTTCGCGCCGGTGGCGGTGCAGGCGGCCGATCCGCGGCTGGTTCCCGACGTGTCGAGCCGTGCGATCGACATCCAGTACAGCTTTACCGGCGAGGAATTGCTGCTGTTCGGCGCGATCCTCTATCCCGGGCAGCGGCTGCCTGACGACCGCGCCGACATCGTCGTCGTACTGAAGGGACCGGTGCGCCCGATCGTGCTGCGCGAAAAGCGCCGCGTGGCCGGGATCTGGGTCAATGCCAGCAGCATTCGCCTGCGCACCTCGCCGGGGTTTTATGCGATCGGGTCGTCGCGCCCGATCGACAAGCTGGTCGACGAGCGCACCGCAGCGATTTTCGAGCTGGGCCTCGCCAATCTGTCGATGTCGCCGACCGAGTTTTCGGAGGCGAGCAAGCTCGAACGGTTCGAGGCGGGGCTGACCGACCTCTATCGCCGTATCGGGCTGTTCTATGAAAATCCGGCCGCGGTCGAAATTACCGAAGGGGTGCTCTATCGTGCTCGCATCCCGGTCCCCGCGCGGGTGCCGGTCGGCACCTATCGCGCCGAAACCTTCCTGATCAGCCGCGGCCGCGTGATCGCCGTCGCATCGCGCGACGTGCAGATCCGCAAGGCCGGGTTCGAGCGCTTTGTCGCACTGGCGGCAGAGCGCCACGGCTTTCTCTATGGCCTGACCGCCGTCATCCTCTCGCTGTTGCTCGGCTATGCCGCAGCGGCGATTTTCCGCCGTCGTTGAGCCGCCTTTAGCCAATATTTACCCCAAGCTGCGATAGCGGATGCCGGGACCAATTCAGGCGGGGTGTTTTGATGGATATGCATGGTGGCGGTTTTCCCGCTGGAGATTCGACCGCGGCACAGCATGTACGGCTGGCCGGCGGCGGCGCGGCGGCATCGGTGGCGCCGGTGATCAACCATCATCGCGACGACCTGATGATCGGCGAAGTGATCGATATTTCGGGCTCGGCCTCGCGCATCCTGCTCGACGCGGTGACGATCGGCAAATTGTCGACGTCGAGCGACGCGGCGGTGGCGATGGCGGGGCAGGTCGGCGCGCAGGTCAAGGTTCGCGTCGGCCATGTCTGGCTGATCGCCAGCATCCGCGACCAGCAATTGCACGAGCGCGGCGAAGGCCTGATCGTCGCGACCATCGACTTTCTGGGCGAGGGTGAAGAGGAAAAGATCACCGGCCGCATCTCGAACTTCCGCCGCGGCGTCACCCGCTATCCGATCCCGGGCAGCCAGGTGTTCGCGGCAACCAGCGCCGACCTCAAGCAGATTTACGCCGCCGACGAGCGCGCGCACGTCGAGATCGGCACCGTCTATCCGACCAAGGATATTCGCGGCTCGCTGTATGTCGATGCGATGCTCGGCAAGCATTTTGCGCTGCTGGGATCGACCGGTACCGGCAAGTCGACCAGCGCCGCGTTGATCCTGCACAAGATTTGCGAACTGGCGCCGCAGGGTCATATCGTGATGATCGATCCGCACGGCGAATATTCGGCGGCGTTCAAGGGCACCGGGGCGCTGTTCGACGTCGACAACCTCGCCATGCCCTATTGGCTGATGAACTTCGAGGAACATTGCGAGGTTTTCGTCACCGCCGAGGGCCGCGACCGCCAGGCCGACTGCGACGTGCTGTCGCGCTGCCTGCTGCAGGCGCGGACCAAGAACCGGCTGGCCGAGGGGATGACCAAGATCACGGTCGATTCGCCGATTCCCTATCTGCTCTCTGACCTGCTGAGCATCCTGACCAACGAGATGGGCAAGCTCGACAAGGCAACGTCGTCGGCGCCGTTCATGCGCATCAAGGGCAAGATCGAGGAAATGCGCGCCGATCCGCGCTATAATTTCATGTTCTCGGGGATGCTGGTCGCCGACACCATGGCGAATTTCCTCGGCAAGATTTTCCGCCTGCCGTCGGACGGTCGACCGATTTCGATCATCGACGTGTCGGGGGTGCCTTCGGACATCACCGGGGTCGTCGTCGCGGTGCTGTCGCGGCTGACCTTCGACTATGCGATCTGGTCGCGCGGCGAGCCGCAGCGCCCGATCCTGCTCGTGTGCGAAGAAGCCCACCGCTATATTCCGTCGAAAGACGTCGGCGGCGGGCAGGCGGTGCGCAAGATCCTGGAGCGGATTGCCAAGGAAGGCCGTAAATATGGCGTGTCGCTGGGCCTGATCACCCAGCGCCCGTCCGATCTGGCCGAAGGCGTGCTGTCGCAGTGCGGCACGATCATTTCGATGCGCCTGAACAACGAGCGCGACCAGCATTTCGTGAAGGCGGCGATGCCCGAAGGCGCGCGCGGCTTCATCGATTCGATCCCGGCGCTGCGCAACCGCGAATGCATCGTCTGCGGCGAGGGTGTGTCGATCCCGATCCGCGTCTATCTCGACACGCTGGAGGAAGACAAGCGGCCCGCATCGAGCGATCCGCTGTTCTCGGCGCTGTGGCGCGAGACGGGCGGCGAGGCGGAGATATTAGAGCGCGTGGTCAAGCGCTGGCGCAGCCAGGGGCGGTAAAAGAACCGCGTCATTGCGAGCGCAGCGAAGCAATCC
>JAFAGN010000248.1 GCA_023422695.1 Pseudomonadota bacterium | reverse complement strand
GCCTTCTGTCGCCTCAAAGACTTCCGAGCTATCGCAACACGCTACGACAAGCTTGCTCGCAACTTCCTCGCCGGTGTCTGCATCGTCGCCGCTCTTTGCTTCTGGATCAAATGAGTCCAGGCCCTAGAACGTCCCGCGCACCGAAAAGGAGAAGATCGGCCCGATCAACCGGTCGCGCTCCTCGACAAAGGCGATCGGGCTTTCGCCGCGAACCCCCGTGTAAACCGTGCGATCGCGCTTCGACCGCGCATTGGCGATATTGCGCACCTGCGCCCGCACCGTCAGCCCCATCACATTCTTGTGCTCGACAAAGGCGGTCGCCCACACCGGGCCTTCCCAGATTTTGTCGGTCTGGTTGCGGCGATAATTGGGCTGGTTGTGCGTATATTCGGCGTCGGCGCCCCACGCCCAGTCGGTCCCCGCAACGTCATGACGCACAGCGATGTAGGCCACAGTGTCGGTAAAGCCGTTCCACTGGCGCTTTTCGCCGGTAAAGGGGTCGCGCAGCGACGATTTCTGGAGGAGCAACCGCGTGTCGAGCTTGACGCCCTTCAGCCCCGCCGGATCAAGGTTGATCGTCGCGGTCCAATCGATCGCCCCCGCCTTCGCCTTGGCGATATTGCCCACCGCCTCGCCGGTGGCACCGACCGGAACGACATCGACCCGGTCCTCGACATCGCGGTAGATCAGGATCAGTTTGGTCGATCCCCACGCACCGAACTTCTTGTTGATCTCGGCCTCATAGGTCCAGTCCTGCTGCGGGCGCAGTTCGTTGTTGCTCTCATTCTGGTTGCCGTCGTTCAGGAACGCGCGCGCCAGAAAATCATAGAAGGACAGTTGCAGCACCCGGCGCCGCAATTTCACCGACACGTCGAAATCGGGCGACGGCGTCCACGCCAGCGAGACCGAGCCCTTGGGACGGAAGAAGGTGCGGGTCAGCCCGTTCATCCCGGTCTGGGTGATCGTCGAATTTTCGGCGCCCGCGATGATCTGGAAATTCAGCTTGTCGGTCAGCTTGCGACCGAAGCTCAGCAAGCCTTCGTAACGATCTTCCTTTACCCCGCCGGTGCCGCCGACAAACGGTTGTTCGATAAACACGCCGTTCGCATCGAGCACCCCGATCGATGCGACATTGTCCAGCGTGTTAAACGCCGCCTCGCCCGACAATTGCCAGTCGCCGCCCAGCATCTTCCACTGATATTCGCCGCGCCCGATCGTCTCGCCCAGGTCGCCGGTCTGGGCAAAGCGGTCGCCCGTCGCGATCCCGCCGACCGGCGTCGTGACGACTTCCTGCGAATAGGGTTCATGGCTGAACCGGCGCAGCCCGATCAGCTTCAGCTTCCCTGGCCCGACCCCGAATTGATAATCTCCGCTGACCTCATAATTCCAGGCATCGTCGATCTGTCGAACCGTGCGCGCCCGGTCGGGCTGCCCCGGCGAAACGCGCGCACCGTCTTCGTAATATCGGTCATATTCGCGCTGATAATGCCCGCCGATGTTTACCACCGTGTCACCCGCCGGATCCCAGGTCAGCCGCCCCGACAGCTTCGGCACATCGAAATGGGTGTTCCACACGTCGCGGCGGCGTTCGGTGATCTGCCCCGCGCCGTCGGTGATAATCGTCGGCCCGCCGGCGGCGCTGCGCCGGGCGCCGTCATTGCTCAGCGCAACTTCATATTCCACCGTACCGTTGCGCCCGCGAACCGACACGTCGCCGCGGGTGAACAGCGGGTCGGCATAATGCGCGCGGAACTCGGGCTTCCACGAAAACTGGCCCGAAAAACTATCGGCGCGATAGACGATATTGGCGACCTGCCCCGACAATCCGGGAATATCCAGCGTCGCGCCGTCGACGATCTCGATCCGCTCGACATTGCCCGCGGGGATACGCGACAGCTGGGTGTACATATCGTCACCCTTGTTCGACGGCCGCTCGCCGTTGAACAGCACATTGCCCGTCGCCTGCCCCAGCCCGCGCAGATTTTCATTGTCGCGGATCGAAAAGCCGGGGACCTGATTGAGCATGTCATAGGCGTTGGTCGGGGCGTAACGCGCAAAATCGGCGGCGGTGAAGACCTGCCGCGCGCTGCCGTCCGCGCTCGCAGTTGCCGTTGGCGTGGCAGCGGCGGCGGGCGGCGCGTCGCCGGTCGCCGCGGCTTCCTGCGCCGATACCGGCGCCGCAATCGCGGCGGAAAGCGCGCAAAGACTGACCAGCCGCATCACTTGGCCCCCTGCGTCGCGCGGTTCATGGCCATCGCATAGTCGCCGGTGACCCCCAGCGCCTTCATCCCCACCACATCGTCGGCGCTCAGCGCGCGATAGCCCGCCGCGGCCAGTCCGCGCACATAAGCGCCGTCGACCCCCAGCGCCTTGCACGCGATCGCATCATCGACGTCGGTCAGCACCAACGCCTCGGATTTCAGGTCGCGGATATAGGCGGGGGTGACCTCCAGCGCCGCCGCGGCGATCAGGTCGTCGGCGTCCTTCGGCCTTGCCCCGGCGTCGTTCAGCCCGTCCGCCAGCGCGATCGTCGCATCGACCATCAGCATCGCCAGCATGTCGCTGCGCCGCTCGGGGGTCAGCCCGCGCGACGCCAGCGCCGCCTCGAACGCCGGGGCGGACGTAAAGCGGCAGCGACCGGTCCCTTCGAAAGCGCGCGTCAGCGTTCCGGTGCACGCCAGTTCGCCGGCTTCATGCTTGACGGTAAAGACCACCGGCCCGGCGGCGCCTTGCAACGCCGTGCGGGCGGGTGCCAGTGCCTCGCGCCGGGTGTCCAGCGAAAGATCGCTGGTCGATCCCTTGTGGCTCACCCGCAGATGCGGTTGACTGTTGCCGGGCGTGGCTTTCCATTCGATGGCGGTCATCACCAGCGGATCGGCAGCGTTGCTCGGTGCCGCGCAGGCGATGATGGTCAACAGCGCGGCGCTCGCAGCGATCATCGCGGTTTTCTTGTCGGGTTTCATGGGAGCTACTCCTGTCGCCGGCGCCGGACGAGCGCCATCGCTCGCCCCCGCAGCGGCGTTTCAAAACAAAGGTTCGATCAACGATGGTGTGGTTTGGACGAGTGGCCGAACGTCAGCTGGTCGGCAGCGCCGGTGGTTCGGGCGGCTCGGCCGGTTCGCCGAGTTCGATCCGGGCGACGCGGCCATCGGGGCTGCGTGCCTCCATCGACCCATCGGCACCGATCCGGACCGTCGCGCCGCTCCGCGACCGTGCCGCGCTGGGCCTCCGCTTGTCGTTCGGCCCCGCCACCCCCGCCGCGCGCAGCTGGATCGCATCGTCGGCGCTGCGCATCCGCACCCCCGACTTCTGCATGTCGGTGACAAAATCGCAGTCGATCCCCATCGCCCGCAACGCGACCACGTCGTCGATGCCGATATCGGGGAAGTGCGATTTCATATCACGGGCGAATCTGGGTTCGATATGCATCGCCGACGCACCGATCAGTTCATCGACATCGACGTTGGGAAAGATGTGCCGCATCGACCGGATATAGGCCGGATCGACCCCGCTGGCGCGCGCCGCAATCAGTTCGTCGGCGTCCATGGTCGCGCCCTCGGCGCGCATCCCGGCGGCATATTCGGCGGTCACGCCAACCGCGCGCAGGCTCATCAGCTGCTCGGCGCTCAGCTGCCGGGTGGTCGCGGCTGCATCGGCTGCGACCTCGTCGTCGGCCTTGGCCGCCCTCGCCAGCTGCACCGATGCGACCGCCGATTTCCGCGCGGCGACCGCCGCATTCCGGCTATCCTTCGCTGTCACGATGTCCTCGGCGGCGGTCGCCGAAAAAGCGGCCAGCGGCGCGGTCACCCCCGCGAGCACGACCAGGCTCATCAACACCCAGCTCGCGCTCGCCGGACCGCGGCGCAGGCTGGCGTCGAGGACGCGGGTGATCCGGCGTTTCAGGCTGCTCTTCGACGGGGCGACGCCATGCGCCGCCATCAGCGCCGCGCTATTGTCGTGCCGCGCCGCGCCGACCAGCAACGTCGCATAATCGGGGCCGTCGATGTCGGCCATCAGCACCGCATCGTCGGCGGCTTCCTCGCGCAATTGATGACTCTCGCGCGCCAGCATCCACACCAACGGATTGAACCAGAAGATCGCACAGGCGACGCGCGAGGCAAGCAGCTTCGCCCAGTCGAGCCGCGCGATATGCGCCAGCTCGTGCGCGATGATCGCCTCGGCCTCGCCGACCGCCCGCACCGCCTTCGGGCTCAGCACGATCGTCGACCGCAGCAGCCCCCAGCTGATCGGCGAGCGCAGTTCGTCGCTGACCAGCAAAGCGGTGCCATGCTTGAATCCCATCCGCCGCTGCGCTTCGGCCAGCGCCGACAGCCACGACCCGTCGACCAGCACTTCGGCGCGTCCGCGCATCGCGAACAGCCGCACGACGGCGAGCATCATCACTCCAAACAGCAGCGCGAGCGGGACAAGATAGAGAAAGGGCGCAAGGTCGGCCCCCACCGACCAGCTGATCGGCGGCGATCCGGCACTGTCCGCCGCGACCGGGACGGATGTCGCCGCGGGAACCGGATCGGCCGCCGATCCCCCCGTATCGGGAATGGCGCTCGTCATCATCGGCGCCGCCTCGACCGCCCACTGCGCGGGCAGCGGCTGCCATTGCGGCAACAGCAGCGTCGCCACCGGCAGCACCAGCAGCGCCAGCAGGCCGACATGCGCGACCAGCGACCGTTCGCCCGCCGAGCGCGCCCGCGCCAGCCGCAACAGCCCCAGTGTCACTCCGGCGATCAGCGCCGATTTCCAGACGAGCCCGATCAGCATCGCAGCGGTGATCATCATTTCGCCCTCCCCTCGCGCGCCTGCCCGATCAGCTTTTCCAGCTCGTCGAGCTCATCCGCACTCATTTCGTCCTGCATCCCGAGCAGCGCCGCAGCGGCGCTCGTCGCCGATCCGTTGAAAAACACCCGCACCACCTGGCTCAGCGCCGATTTGCGCGCCGTCTTGTCCGACACCTTGGGTGCATAGACAAAGCCGCGCTCGGATTGCTCGCGCTCGACAAAGCCCTTGGCTTCCAGCCGCTTGAGCATCGCGCGGATCGCCGATCCCGACAATTCGTCGGACAGCGCTTCGCCGATCTCGGTGACGGTCGCGGCGCCGCGCTCGTACAGGACATCGACAATTTCGCGTTCCCGCGGGGGCAAACTGGACAACATGCGACTCACCTCATGCGCTACATTTGTAGCGTGCTACATTTGTAGCGCATGTTTGGCAAGGGGTTTTATTTGGGCAATACAGTTTGCGATGGTGGGATCCTCCCTGGCACGGGGAGGGGGACCATGCGAAGCATGGTGGAGGGGCACAGTAGGCGGTTCCTAACGCCGAGACGGAGCGCCATTGCCATCGCTGCCCCTCCACCACCTTCGGTGGTCCCCCTCCCCGTTCCGGGGAGGATCGGCGATGGCCGAACACCCATCCCAAAATGTACCGGGTCATCACCCCGCCGCGCGCCAGTGATCCGCGTCACACCCGCGCAAACGCGCGCCTTCTAAATCCCCGTTCGACCCCCACCGTCCCCACCACCGCGCCACCGCGCCAACCCACAGCTGACAATATCCCAATTTTATCACTATCTTGACGCAAGACAGGGAAAACGCCGCCCCATGGCCGACCGACGACATCGCTTCCTCGCGCTCCTTCTTGCCGCGCCGCTCGCAAGCGCGGCGCCGCTCGCCTTCGCGCAGGATCCCGCCCCCGCGGGTGCGCCCGCCGCCAAGCCGCTCGATCCCGACCAGCAACAAATGCTCGATCTGATCAATCGCGGCATGGATCTCGAACGCGCAGGCAAACTGCACGAGGCAGGCGATATCTATCGGCGCTGGATCGACGAGGCGGTCAAACGCTACGGCTCCGACGACCTGATCACCAGCCTTGGCTACCGCCTACTTGCCTCGAACCTTGAGCAGCAGAACCAGCTCAAGGACGCCGAGCCCTATTGGCGCCGCCTGCTCGCGATCAACACCAAGATGCTCGGCGCGGTGGACGACCAGACGCTGACCGCGACGAACTCCCTTGCCACCAACCTCGCCAAGCAGGGCCGCCCCGCCGAAGCCTTGCCGCTCCGCCGCACGCTGCTCGCGGCGCGCACCGCGCAATTTGGCGAACGCCATGCCAAAACGATCGCCGCGACCGGCAACCTCGCCGGGCTGCTGGTCGAACTCGGCGACATGCAGGAAGCCGAAAAGCTGTTCCGCCAGGCGCTCGCCGCCAACCTCGCGCTCCACGGCGAACAGCACCGCGAAACCGCTTCGCAATATGCCAATCTGGCGGTCACGCTCCGCAGCCTCGGGCGCTTCGAAGAAGCCGCGACGATGCTCGACAAGGCGCTGGCGATCGACGAGGCGATGACCGGCCCGAACGGTCCCGACGTCGCGCTGCACCATTATAACCGGGCGGTGAACTTCACCGAGCTCGGACGCTATGCCGATGCCGAGACCGCGGCGAACCACGCCCTCACCATCTGGCGCGCGACCAAGGGCGAGGACAGCCCGCAAGCGGCGCTCGGCTATACCGTCCTCGGCTATTGCTACGGTCTGACGGGACGCCTCGCCGATGCCGACACCGCCTATCGCAAGGCGCTGGCGCTCCGCACCAAATGGCTGGGCGAGGCGCACCCGCTGACCGCCGAGGCGACGAACAACCTCGCGCTCAACATGGAAAATCGCGGTCTGCCGCCCACTGCCATCGAACCGCTGCTGCGGCAGGCGCTCGACACGACGCGCCGCGCCTTTGGCGAAAGCAGCGAACGCACCGCGACGATGTACGCCAATGTCGCGCATAATCTGAACCAGCAGGGCCGCTATGCCGAGGCCGAGCCGATGTACCGCCGCGCGCTCGACATCCACGCGGGCATCGCCGGCCGCGACAGCCCCTCCTATGCTTCGACGCTGATCAACCTCGGCTACAACCTGCGCGACGGCGGCCAGGGCGAGAGCGCCGAAGCGTTGATGCGCCAGGCGCTTGCCGTCTTTCGCGCTAGGTTCGGTGAGGATAATCCTGACACCGCCTGGGCCTATCTCAGCCTCGGGACGACGCTCGGCGGGCTTGGGCGCCATGCCGAGGAAGCCGAGATGAGCGGCAAGGCGCTGGCGATCCGCCGCCGCCTGCTCGGCGAGGACCACCCGCTGACCGCGGTCGCGCACAACAATGTCGGTGCGTCGCTCGTGCGCAGCGACCGCAGCGGCGCGGGCGATCGCACCGCCGAACCCTATTACCGCCAGTCGCTCGCGATCCTCCGCCGCACCTTGGGCGAGGCGCATATCGACACCGCGCGCGCCTATGAAAATCTGGCGCTGACCTTGCTGCGGCAGGACAAGGCTGCCGAAGCCGAACCGCTCGCTGCCAAGGCGGTCGCAATCCTCCGCCGCCTGAACGAACAAAGCGCCGCGGGCAGCGGCGCGGTCGGGCTCGCGGCGCTCGACCGGCAGCAGGCCGCGCCCGACCGCGGCATTTTCACCACCTATCTGAACACCGCCTTCGGGTTGATGGAGGTCACCCCGGACGCGGCGCAGCAGGCCGAAATTCAGGACCGCGCCTTTCGCGCCGCGCAGGATGCCATCGCTTCCGCATCCGGCCGCGCGGTGCTGCAAAATGCCGCGCGGGCTGCGGCCAAGACCCCGCAATTGGCCGATGCGGTGCGCCAGGAACAGGATCTGGCCGCCCGCGCCAACCTGATCGACAAGAATCTGCTGCGTGCGCTCGGTGCGCGCAAGCCGGTCGACGCGGCGCGGCTGCGCGGCGAGCTTGACACGGTGCAGGCCGAACTGGCCGACGTCAGCGCGCTCATCGACCGGAAATATCCCGCCTATCGCCAACTCGTCGCGCCGCGTCCGATCAGCCTGACCGAGGCCCGCGCTGCGCTGAAACCCGGCGAGGCGTTGCTGCTGATGACCGAGGCGGCGAACGCGCTGCACCTGTTCGTCGTCACCCCGACGTCGGTCGGGTGGAGCCGCCCGGGCAAGGAGATTTCGCTCGTCCTGAAACAGATTTCCGATCTGCGCTGCGACGTCGATTTCGCGACCTGCTCGGCAGCGCGCAAGGCCGAACTCGACGCGCTACCGATGTCGCCGCTCGAGCTCGAAGGACATCGCCGCTTCGACCTCGACACCGCCAACGCACTCTACAGATTGTTGATCGCGCCGGTCGAACCCCTGCTGAAAGACAGCCAGCGTATCTATGTCGCCAGTTCGGGCAAGCTCGGCGACCTGCCGCTCGCGATGCTGTCGGCGACCGGCTTGCCCGCCGGCGCCGACGTCGCCGACCCGGATGCGCTGGCCCGCGCCGACTGGCTGTCCGACCGTTTCGCCTTCACCAGCCTCCCTTCGGTCGCCGCGCTGACCCTCACGCGCGAACCGCGCGCGGCGCGGCGCAGCACCCGGTTCAGCGGCTATGGCGCGCCGCTCTTGATCGGCGGCGATACCGGGTCACGCGCCGGGGTCGGGATCTTTCGCGGCGTGTCGGAATCGGGCGCGCCGCTTGCCGACCCCGACGCCTTGCGCCGCCTGGCGCCGCTGCCGGGGACCAAGGTCGAACTGGCGGCCATGGCCCGATTGTTCGGCGTCGCGCCGACCAGATTGACGATCGACGGCAAAGCGACCGAGGCGGCGCTGCGCCAGGATCCGGCGCTGGCGACCAGCGACATCGTCGCCATCGCCACCCACGGCCTGCTCCCCGATCCCGCCGTCGGCTTCGCCGAACCCGGGCTGGTCCTGACCCCGCCGAGCACCCCCAGCGACGGCGACGACGGCCTGCTCACCGCAACCGAGGCGGCACGGCTGACGCTGTCGGCCGATTGGGTGATCCTGTCGGCGTGCAACACCGCGTCGGCGGAAAATTCGGGTGGCAGCGACAGCCTCTCGGCGCTGGCGCGCGGCTTCCTCTACGCCGGGGCCGACGCGCTGCTCGCCAGCCACTGGCGCGTGTCCGACGATGCGACCGCGGTCCTGACCGTCGAAACTTTGCTCGCGCGCCGCAACGACCCGAAACTGTCGCGCGCGCAGGCGCTGCAACAGGGGATGACCGCGGTGCGCAGCGGCAAACGCGCCGACGGCAGTCCGGTCGCAGGCTGGAAGGCGGCCTGGGCGCATCCTTCGGCTTGGGCCGCGTTCACCAACATCGCCAACCGCGACGATTGAACCTGCGCCAAATCACCGCAGTGCCCCTGCGAAGGCAGGGGCCCATCACCGACCGTCGCGCTCCTAAACGAAGATCGCTGGCCAACGATGATATCGATGATGGGCCCCTGCCTTCGCAGGGGCACGGCTGGTTACGCCGCACCAATCCCAATTCTCGCAACGAACCCTTTCCCCTGACGCCTCGCCCCGATTATAGCGGCGGCGGTTCAAGGGAGTTTACCGCCGATGCCGATCATGGCCGCCCGCGTCTATCATGACGGCAAACTTGTCCGCGACATCGGTCCCGACGAGGAACTGCCGCTCGATTGCGACGAAGGCGATTTCTTCTGGCTCGGCCTGTTCGAACCGACCCCCGGCGAACTCGAAGGAATCGCCAAGCGCTTCGGCCTCCACCCGCTCGCGGTCGAGGACGCGACCAAGGCCAAGCAATTGCCCAAGGTCGAGGTCTATGGCGACCAGCTGTTCGTCATCGCCAGCACCGGCAATCCCGGCGGCGGCACGATCCAGTCGGGCGAGACCGCGATCTTCGTCGGGCGGCATTTCATCGTCACCGTCCGCCACGGCTCGGCGCGCGCGCATACCGAGGTGCGGGCGCGGCTCGAAACCCTGCCCGCCAAGCTCGCGCACGGCCCCGATTACGTGCTTTACGCCATCCTCGATTTCATCGTTGATGGCTATTTCCCGCTAATCGACGCGATCGAGGACCGGATGCTGCTGGTCGAGGACAGCGTCATGGACACCCCGCTCGATGCCGCCGAAATCCGCCAGCTTTACGCGCAGCGCCACGAAGTCATCCGTTTCCAGCGCCTCACCGGCCTGATGAAGGACGTCGCCGGGCGCCTCGCGGGTGAAGACGATCTGCCGTGCATCGACCCCGCGGTCCGCCCGTTCTTCCGCGACATCTGGGATCATGTCCAGCGCGCCGAATTCCGCCTCACCGGGCTGCGCGATATCGCCGCGTCGGTGATCGAAACCAACGGGATGCTCGAACAGCAGCGCCAGGGCGTGATCACTCGCCAGCTCGCCGCCTGGGCCGCGATCCTTGCGGTGCCGACCGCAATCGCGGGCATTTACGGGATGAATTTCGAATTCATGCCCGAACTCGACTGGGCCTTCGGCTATCCCTTTGCGCTTGCACTGATCTTCGGCGGATCGGGGCTGGTGTTCTGGCGCTTCAAAAGCATCGGCTGGCTGTAACGCCCTGCTTGACTCCGTCGGGTCGCTGCGCTGATAGCGGCGCCAACGGGCCGACGCGGACGCCCGTTCAGATGGCAAGGGAAGTTTCGGCGCCGTCCAAGTCCGCTCCACCCGCCGCGTTCGCGGCGCCCGGAGCGTTGATATGACCCCTCTCCCGACCCCGACCGACCCCACCCAGCTCAGCCTGCTCGCGCTGTTCCTGAAATTCCTGCGCTTCGGCGCGCTCGCCTTCGGCGGCCCGGTCGCGCAGATCGCCATGATCCGCCACGCGCTGGTCGATCAGGAACGGTGGATCGATTCGGCGCGCTTCAACCGCCTGCTCGCGGTGCTGCAAGTCCTGCCCGGCCCCGAAGCGCACGAGCTGTGCGTCCACCTGGGGATGATCGCGCGCGGGCGGATCGGCGGGCTGCTTGCGGGGCTGGGTTTCATGCTCCCCGGCCTCATACTGATGCTGCTCGCGGGCTGGCTTTACGTTGCCTGGATCGCGGGCCATGCGGGGCTGACCGACGTGCTGCTGGGCGTACAGATCGCGGTGCTGGCAATCATCCTGCGCGCGATGGTTCGCATCGGCCAGCATATCATCGAGGATCGCCTGCTCGCGGTCATTGCGGTCGCCAGCCTGCTGGCAACGCTGGCCGGGGTGCCGTTCTGGATTCCCCTCGCCGCAGGTGGGCTTGCCTATGCCGCGGCGCAGCGCCCGCTGCTCGCCGCCGCCGTGCTCGTCGCCGCGGTCGGCATGACGCTCGTGGCGCAGCAATTCGAGGCGCCCGTCGCCGATGCGGTCGCCGTCGCCGACGCCCCGATCACCCTGCTCGCGCTGTTCATCGCGGGATTGAAGGGCGGCCTGCTGACCTTTGGCGGCGCCTATACCGCTATCCCTTATGTGCGCGCCGACACGGTGGGGCGCGGCTGGATCGACGATGCGACCTTCCTCGACGGTATCGCGCTCGCCGGGGTGCTGCCTGCCCCGCTCGTCATCTTCGCGACCTTCGTCGGCTATGTCGTCGGCGGACCGGCGGGGGCGCTCGCGGTTACCGCGGGGATGTTCTTGCCCGCCTTTGCGTTCTCGCTGATCTTCTTCGAACGGCTGGAGGCGGTGGTCGAAAACCCCGCGCTCCACCGCCTGCTCGCCGGGGTCGCGGCAGCGGTGGTCGGCGTCATCGCTGCGACGTTTGTTCAACTCGGCGAAGTCACCGCGGCGCGCGTGGCGAACCCGCTGCCCGCGATCCTGCTGTTCGCCGCCGCGCTGGCAATCGTGTGGCAGGTCAAGGGCGCGTGGGTGACCCCCGCGATCATCGCCGCCGCTGCCCTGATCGGATGGCTGCTCGCGCTATGACGCGGGCGCCAGCACTTTCGCCATCATCCGTTCTTCCTTGGCGATCCACGGCGCGATGCTCGGGCGCGACAAGATCGCCTCGCTCCACGCCGCCGCCTTGGGATAGGCAGCCGCGTCGACGCCGCATCCGCAGTGGCGCAGGTTCATCAGCGGCGACGCCACCGCCAGATCGGCGAGGGTCAGCCGGTCGCCGACGAGGAATCCCGACGCCGGGATCGCGCTTTCCAGATAGGTGAGCAGCTTGGGCAATTCTTCACTCTCGGCCTGGGCCGCCGCCGCCAGATCGCCCTCGCGCCCCAGGAATTTCGGCGCGACGATGCGGTTGAAGAACATCTTGCCGCCGCACGCCGCCAGCACCGTGTCGCCAAACTCGTCCCACCAGATCACGCGCCCGCGCTCCTGCGGGTCGGCGGGAATCAGCGCGGGTTCGGGATATTTCGCCTCAAGGTAATGGATGATCGCGCTCGAATCGGCGAGCGTGAAACCATCGTCCTCCATCGCCGGCATCTTGCCCAGCGGCGACGCAGCGCGAAACCCCGGATCGGGATCGCCGATGCCGACACCCTTCAGCTCGAAATCGATCCCCTTCTCGCCCAGATACGCCAGCAATTTGCGGACAAACGGCGACACCAGCGAGCCATAGATAATCATTGCGTCCCTCCCGATCCTGTTTGCCGCAGCATAAGCGAAAGGTTGCGGTCCGCAACCCATCATGCACCCTGCCAACCTTGTACGAAATATTCTTGCTATCGGCCGCGCGGCGTGGAACATCGGCGGAGCGAGGGGGGCGCTGCCGCGGCAGCCAGCAGGCAGGATTATACTCAATGCGCCCGAATTCATGGGCTGATCGGCTGTTGGCGTTGCTCGTCCGGTTTGTCGGCCTGGTCATCCTGCTCGCCGCCATCGCTGCCGCAGCCGCCAGTTACTTCTACAATCAGGCCGACGAGGCCGAACAGGCCGAGCGCGTCGCGACGCAGGTCAACATGCGGCTGCACGATCATGTCGCGGTGCTGAAGGGCGTGCGCGCGCTCTATCAATCGGACAGCGCCGCCAGCGGGCCCGGCATCCGCGCCTATCTCGCCGCGCTCCAGCCGCAGGTGCAGGCACCGGGGATGGAGGGGGTCGGCATCGCCGCCGCGATGCGCGCCGCAACCCCGGCTGCGGTCGAGGCCAAGCTGCGCGAAAATTACGGGCGCGAGATCAAGGTGTGGCCGACGACCGATCAGCCGATCGGCTTTGCCGTGGTGCTGGTCGAACCCTACACGCCGCGCCGCAACGCCGCGCTTGGCTTCGACATGTACAGCGAACCGACACGCCGCGCCGCGATGCGCCGCGCGTGGCAGACGGGCCAGCCCGCCGCGAGCGGGATCGTCCAGCTGGCGCAGGAAAAGGCATCGACGGTCAAACAACCGGGCTTCCTGATCTACCTCCCCGTCTATGCCCGCGCCCCGGCGGAAACGAATCCCGACACGCTCGCGACCGCCCCCGGCACCCGCGCGGTCGAGGCGTTCGTCTATGCCCCGTTCCGTACCCAGGATATGATGAAGGCCGTGCTCGGTTCACAGCTTGATGGCATCGCGGGGATCGAGGTTTATGCCGGCGAAGGCCCGTCGGCGC
The DNA here is from genome assembly GCA_023422695.1 of Pseudomonadota bacterium. Classification (GTDB taxonomy): domain Bacteria; phylum Pseudomonadota; class Alphaproteobacteria; order Sphingomonadales; family Sphingomonadaceae; genus Sphingopyxis. The sequence continues at coordinate 2,871 of JAFAGN010000248.1, read as the reverse complement.
CGCTGGTCTTTCGCCAGGGCAAGATGGGCTGGGACGCGCACGACCAGATTTTGCACGTCGCCGACCGCCAATGGACGATGCGGATCTCCTATGGCCGGTTGCTCGAACGGCTCGGTCGCCCACTCGCCATCCTGATCTTCGGCATCGCTCTCGCGCTGCTCGCGACCCAGCTCCACCGCGTCCAGCAACGCCGCGTCGGCACGCTGCAGCGGCTGGCGGAGGAAAAGGCGCGCCACGCCGAAGACCGCGAATTGATGATCGGCGAAATGGCGCACCGGATGAAAAACGCCTTCGCCCGCATCGGCGCGCTCGCGCGCATCACCTTGCGCGAATCGTCCAGCCTCGACGAGTTCGAGACCAAGTTCGATGGCCGGATGCGCGCGCTGTCCGACGCCAAGCAGATGCTGGTCACCGGCGCGGTCGATTCGGTCGAGCTTGGCCAGATCGTCCGCCGCGAGCTCGAGCTTGCGGGGCGCTCGCCCGATCAGCTGACCGCCGTCACCGGCCCCGAAGTCCGCCTCGACGACGAAGGCGCGCAGGCGCTGTCGCTCGCGATCCACGAATTCGTCACCAACAGCATCAAATATGGCGCGCTCGCGGGCCGGGGCGACCTCGCCGTCGACTGGCATCGCGACGGCAGTGACGTCGAATTCCGCTGGGTGGAAAGCGATCTGACCGAAACCCCGCAAATCGACAGTGAAAGTTTCGGGACGCACTTCATCCGGTCGCTGATCGAACGGCAGCTGAAGGGCAGCTGGCAGCGCAGCGCCGCGGACCACTGCCTGTCGATCACCATCCGTTGGCCCGACCGTGCCCCCACCCGCTGATCCGCACTGGCACATCTGGATCGATCGCGGCGGCACCTTTACCGATGTCGTCGCCCGCTCGCCGGACGGCGCGGTCGTCACCACCAAATATCTCAGCGAAGATCCCGCGCGTCCCGGTGACGCCGCGGTCGGCGCAATCCGCGACCTGACCGGGGCCGGGGATGGCGCGTTGCCACCGCTGGCGATCCGCATGGGCAGCACCGTCGCGACCAACGCGCTGCTCGAACGCAAGGGCGAGCCGACCCTGCTCGCAATCACCCGCGGCTTTGGCGACGCGCTGACGATCGGCTATCAGGACCGCCCCGACCTTTTCGCCCGCCGCCTCGACCGCACCCCGCCGCCGCACGCCGCGGTCGCCGAAATCGCCGAGCGCGTCGGCCCCGATGGCGACGTCCTGGTCCCGCTTGACGAGGATGCCGCGCGCGCCGCGCTGACCTCTGCGCGCGGCCAAGGCCTCACCAGCATCGCGATCGTGCTGATGCATGGTTACCGCTTCCCCGATCACGAGCGCCGCCTCGCCGAAATCGCCGCCGAGCTCGGCTTCACCCAAATCTCGACCAGCCACGACGTCAGCGCGCTGATCAAGCTGATCGGGCGCGGCGACACGACGCTCGCCGACGCCTATCTCTCGCCCGTCCTCCACCATTATGTGCGCCAGTTTGTCAGCCAGCTGGGGGAAGGCGCCGCGCCGCAGTTTATGAAAAGCTCGGGCGGCCTCGCCTCCGCCGCGGCCTTCCACGGCCGCGACGCGATCCTTTCCGGCCCCGCGGGCGGCATCGTCGGCATGGTCGGCAGCGCCGCACCGCTCGGCAAGACGCGGCTGATCGGCTTCGACATGGGCGGCACCTCGACCGACGTCAGCCATTATGCCGGGCGGCTCGAACGCGACAATGAAACCATCGTCGCGGGCACCCGCATCCGCGCCCCGATGCTGCGGATTCACACCGTCGCCGCGGGTGGCGGGTCGATCTGCCGCTGGGACGGCGCGCGCCTCTCGGTCGGTCCCGAAAGCGCGGGCGCCAACCCCGGCCCCGCCGCCTATGGCCGCGGCGGGCCGCTGACCGTCACCGACTGCAACGTCCTGCTCGGCAAGATCCAGCCCGAACATTTCCCCAAACTCTTCGGCCCCAACGGCGACCAGCCGCTCAACCGCGAGGTCGTCGAACGCAAATTCGCCGAAATGGCCGCAGAGGTCGGCAGCATCACACCCGAAGCCCTCGCCGAAGGCCTGCTCAGCATCGCGGTCCAGCAAATGGCCAACGCGATCAAGCGCATCACCATCGCGCGCGGCCACGACCTGACGCAGGGGTACAGCCTCGTCGGCTTCGGCGGCGCCGCGGGGCAGCATGTCTGCCTTGTCGCCGACGCGCTCGGGGTCGACGAAATCCTGCTCCACCCGCTCGCCGGGGTGCTCTCGGCCTATGGCATGGGCCTTGCGCGCCCGTCGGCGATCCGCGAACGCACGCTTGGCCTGAAACTCGGCGCCGATAGCGCCGCGGCCCTTGCGGCCGTCGAAGACGAACTATCGGCGCAAGCGCGCACCGACCTCGCCCACGATGCCGCAACCACCCGCGAGACGCTGCTGTTCGTCCGCCTCGCCGACAGCGACAATGCGATCGAACTCCCCCTCGCGTCGCCCGCCGACGTCGCGGCCGCCTTTGCCGCCGCCTTCCGCCAGCGCTTCGGCTACGCCCCGCACGATAAGCTCGTCGTCGATCGCATCCGCGTCGAGTTGACCGAGACGGGCGATGTCGTCGCCGCGTTGCCCGTCCCCCAATCGACCAGCGAAACCGCACCCGAAGCCATCACCGCCTGGCTCGCGGGCGCGCAGCACAGCGTCCCGCTCCGCCAGCGCGCCAACCTCGCGCCCGGCCGCAGCATCGCCGGTCCCGCGATCATCATCGACGCGCTGTCGACGACGGTCGTCGAGCCGGGTTGGACTGCGACGGTCGAGCAGGAAGGGACGCTGCGGTTGTCAAAAAGCTCCTCCCCTTCAGGGGAGGGGTTGGGGTGGGGGCCAGCGGCCTTGGGCAAGGCCGCTGCC
>JAFAGN010000198.1 GCA_023422695.1 Pseudomonadota bacterium | reverse complement strand
CGACTGTATAAATGGCCGTGTCCCCGGCCGCCTACTTCACCGGACGGCAATCCTTCAGCCACACCGACGACAGCCCATAATCCAGCTGATCGAACGTCCCGGTCAGCTCGACATGCTTGTCGGGCTTCAGCTGCAACGCATAGACGCCCTGCCCCTTCGCCAGCACGCAATTGACCGAAAGGCCCGCCGATGCCCGCCCTGGAACCAGATCGGTCAACACGCTGGATAGCAGCTTCCATTCGACGCGGTACGTGTCGCGGACCGGGCCGACATAGGACACCGGCCCATACAGGGTGAATTGCCGCCCCTCATACCGCTTTTGCACCGCGGCGTTGTTCTTGTCGGCCTGGCCGGTGATGTCCTGCGAAAAGCGCAGCACGCTCATGCGGACGGGCGCGCCGGGGGCGCTTGTCGCGCCGAGCCCCTTCGCCGCGAGCGCCTCGCCGGCCTTGCCGCCTTTCAGCTGCGCCAGAATCCCGCACATTTCGGCCTTGGCGGCGGCATCGGGGATACCCATCCCGGCGCGCAGCTTTGCCTCCATGCGCACCGTGCCAGCCCCGTCGGCGGCAACCTCGATCGGAAAGGGACGCGACTTGCCCGTGGGCGGCGGTTCGACCAGCATCGCGCCGCCGTCGGGTTCGACGGCCAGGATCGCATAGCCCTTGGCCGCGACGATGCCGTTGAGTTGGCCGATCGCGCTCCGCATGCTCATGTTCGGCACACTGGTCGTCGCGACAAAGCGCAAGCCGGTGACGGGATTGCCCTTTTTGACGAAACTATCTTCGCAGGTCGCGGCTTGCGCGGTTCCCGCGCCCAGAAACAGGCCAGCGACGGTCAGGAATACGCGCTTCACACGATTGCCTTTCATTGCATCGAGCACGCTTCATGCCATCCCGATGCCCGAATGCCACCGCAAAGATGTACCGGGTATCTCGCGAGCCAATGCCGGTGCCGTTATCGATACATGTCGGCGCGCAAATGGATGCCGTGCTCGATCCACACCTTCAGCGCGCACAGCATCTGCGTCCAGCCGTGGCAATTGCCGTAGCTGCCGTCCAGCGCCGCCTGTGTTTCGCGCCAGCCCTCCTCGGCGATTTCGACCAGCGTGCGGTCATCGCCGAGCGCGGTGAAGGTCATCGTCACCCGGGTGCGATAATCGGCGTCCTGCATCGTGCCGCCGTCGACGCCCGGCGCTTCGCCTTCATAGGCCGCCCATTCGAGGACGATACGTTCGTCCGGAACGACGTCGATGACGTAAACCGGAAAGGCGCCGGGATAATCGTGAAAGTCCCATGTGACCGTCGCGCCGGTTTCCAACCGCCCCTGCGCGCCGCCGGTGGTGAAATATTCCGACAGCTGCGCCGGATCGGCGACCGCCTCGAACACGTCCTGCACCGGTTTCGCGATCCGTGCCGCGACTCGAAATTTCAGTTCCATTGACATTCTCCGCTTGATCCGGTGATCATTATGTTATATTTTTATAACATGTCAATCCACGAAGAATATGACCGGGTTTTCAAGGCGCTGGCGTCGCACATCCGCCGCCAGATCCTCGATACGCTCAAGGACCAGCCGCTGACCACGGGCACGCTGTGCGGCAACTTCGCCTACATCGACCGCTGTACCGTGATGCAGCATCTAAAGGTGCTGGAGGACGCCGGGCTGGTCATCGCCGAACGCCGCGGCCGCGAACGCTGGAACCACCTCAACGCGATGCCGATCCAAGACATCCACGACCGCTGGATCGGTCCCCACGCCGCCGCGGCCAGCGCCCGGCTGGCGCGGTTCAAGCAGACGGTCGAGGCGCAAAAAATCGGCCGGGAAGCGAACTCCCCGGCCGATTGATGTCGTCAGCCGCCGCGGCTTACCAGCCCTGCGGCTTGCCCTTATTCTGTTCGTCGAGCCACGCCTTCAGCGGCGCGAAATAGTCGGCCATCGCCTGCCCCGACATCTCGCGGCTGCCGGTGAAGGCTTCGAGCGCATCGGGCCAGGGCTTCGACGCCCCCATCTCGAGCATCGCATTGAGCTTCGCGCCGACCTCCTTGTTGCCATAGAAGGAACAGCGATGGAGCGGGCCGGTCCAGCCCGCCTGCTTGCACGCCGCCTCGTAGAACTGGAACTGCAGGATGCGCGCCAGGAAATAGCGGGTGTAGGGGGTGTTGCCTGGAATGTGGAATTTCGCTCCCGCGTCGAACGCGTTCGCGGGCCGTTCGCCCGGCGGGACGATCCCCTGATATTGGGTGCGAAGCTGGGTCCAGGCGCTGTTGTACGCGGCGGGCTTGATCGTGCCGTCGAACACGCCCCAGCGCCAGCGGTCGACGAGCAGGCCGAACGGCAGGAACGCGACCTTGTCCATCGCCTGCCGCAGCAGCAGCCCGATGTCCTTGTCGGCGCTCGGCACCTTCGTCTTGTCGAGCAACCCGATGTCGACCAGATATTGCGGGGTGATCGACAGCGCGACGAAATCGCCGATCGCTTCGTGGAAGCCGTCGTTGGCGCCGTTCAGATACAGGAACGGCTGCTTGTTATAGGCGCGCTGGTAATAATTATGCCCCAGCTCGTGGTGGATCGTTGTGAAGTCGTCGGCGTTCACCTTGATGCACATCTTGATCCGGATATCATCCTTGTTATCGACGTCCCACGCCGACGCGTGGCAAACGACTTCGCGGTCGGCGGGCTTGGTGAACATGCTCCGCTTCCAGAAGGTTTCGGGCAGCGGCGCCATGCCGAGCGACGAATAGAAATTCTCGCCGATCTTGACCATGTCGAGCGGCGATTTGCCCTGCGCGGTCAGCAGTTCGCCGACGTCGTAGCCGAGGTCGCCCGACCCCGCGGGGGCGACGAGCGGGTAGATATTGCCCCATTCCTGCGCCCACATATTGCCGAGCAGGTCAGCGCGGATCGGCCCGGTCTTGGGCTGCACCGCGTCGCCATATTTTTCGTTGAGTTTCCAGCGCGTATAGGTGTGGAGCGCCATGTAGAGCGGCTTCACTTCCTGCCACAGGCGTTCGGTCGTCTTGGCGAAATCCTCGGGCGACATGTCGTAACCCGAGCGCCACATCGCGCCGGTGTTGGCAAAACCGAGTTCCTTGGCGCCTTCGTTGGCGATGCCGACCATGCGGGCATAGTCGTCTTTCATCGGCGCCCCGACATTATCGTGCCAGCTCGTCCACATTTCGGCGAGCTCGGCGGGCGTGCGCTCGACATTGCCCATCTGCTCTTCAATGTCAGAGCCTGAGATTTCCTTGCCGTTCAGCGTCCCGCGACCCTTGCCATATTGCGACTGGAGGTCGGTTGCGATCTGGTTCAGCTCGGTCGCGGCGCCGGGCTTGGTCGGCGCGGGCAGCACCAGCCCGGTGCGCAGGATGTCGAGCTTGCGCTTGGTGTCGGCGCTCAGTCCCGCAACATCCTTATATTTCGCGGCCTCCAGCGCATATTTGACCGACTTTTCGGTTCCGACAGAGTTGATCCGCGCCGCCATCGCGTCGGTGTCTTCGGTGAGGTACGTGCTGTTGACCCAGTTCACCTGGCTCGCCTCGACCGTATAGTCGAACAGGTCCTTTTCCGCCGCAGCGATAAAGGCATCGGCATCGGCGGCGGTGGGTTTCGCGGTTTTGGCCGCGGCGGCGGGCTTCTGCTCAGCGGCGATGGCGGGGGCGGCAAGCGCGAGCGACAGGGCCAGCGACAGGGTCGATATCATAGCTTTCATGGGGTGCGATCCTCTGGACGAGTTTGAAGGCGCTCTGCGGCGCGATGGCGGAAACTTGGACCGCAGCGGCGGCGCGGTCAAGCGGTCAGGAACGCCGCGATGGCCTCGCCGAGTTCGGGCTGGGTCACGCTCGACATATGGGTGCCGGGAATCGTCGCGAGCTGCGCGTCGGCGAGCGCAGCGACGAGTTCGGGCGCTGACCCATTGTCCTGATCGTCGGCGCCGCACACCACCAGCACCGGCATGGTCAGCGCCGCCAGAGCTTCGGGCGGGGTGTCGGTGAAGCTGTCGAGCAAATGACCTGCCGCGATGCGATCGACCTTCATCGTCTTCATGAACTGGATCGACAGCCAGGTGTCATCGCCGCGTTTCGCGGTTTCATATTCGGCGATCGCGCGCTGGAAGAACGCCCCGCGCCGCTGCCAGCCCGCGAGCCCGGCGAGCCCCATACCGCCCAGGATCAGGCGCCGGGGCTTCATACCCGCAACCACCGCACGCACGCTGGTCCGCGCGCCGAGCGAAAAGCCGCCGAGGTCGAAGTCGGTGAGCCCAAGATGCGCGACAAGATTCTCGAGATCGCGCACCAGCACGTCGGGCGGATAATGCTCCGCGTCGTGCGGCGCCTCGCTCGATCCATGGACGCGCAGGTCGGGCATGATGACGCGGTAGCCCTCGGCAGCGATGCGCGCCGCGGTGCCGAACTTGATCCAGTTAACCTCGCCGCTCGAGAACAGACCATGGAGCAGGATCAGCGGTCTGCCCTCGCCCGTTTCACGCCACGCCAGCCGCACGCCGTCGCGCGCCTCGAAATATTGGGGTTCGATCGTCATGTCCGGGCTATGCCCGCGCGGCGGGCAATTGGGCAAGGCCGTTCAGCGCGGCCGCAGCCCCTTTTGCTCCATGCGCCACTTCGCCATTTCGATGCGGTCCTGTCCGAAGAATGGCTCGCCCTCGAACACCAAAGTAGGCACCCCCCAATGCCCGGCCATCTCCAGCGCGATTTGGTTGGCAGCGATTTCATTGTCGAGCGTCTGGGCATCCTTTTCGGCTTCGGCGTCGAGTTCGGCGAGATCGAGCCCGGCGCGCTGCGCCGCGCCCGCCAGATGGTCGCCCAGATGCCAGTCGCGCGCGCCGCCCCAGATCAGCTGCGCCGCTTCATGCGCGAACGCCAGGCTCTTGCCGCGTCGCGACGCCGCCTGCCCCAGCCGGGTCAGGCGATAGATATACGGCTGCTCGGCGGCAATCGCGCGGGTCATGATGTCCTGCACGATCGGGTCGGGGCGCGGCGGGCCGAAGGGGATGCCGTGAAACTGCGCGACCCGGATCATGTCGCGCATCGTGTAGCTCAGCCAATTGGGATGGTTGCGCTCGAAAAAATCGGGCTGGCGGATCGCGAGCGGATAGACGGGACGAAGGTTGATCGACAGGTCGTGACTGGCGGCGAGCGCGCGGTAGCGGGCGATGGCGAGATAGGAATAGGGCGAGCGGAAGGACCAGAAGAGGTCTGCGGTCATGGTCATGACGCCATCCTGCGGAAATGACGCCACTTTGCAAGCATTGTCGGGGGAATTGCCTCCGAGGTGGAGCGATTTGCCGAAGTTGGCGAAAGTGCCGCGTAGCGTGCCGTAGCTTGCGATTAGTAGCAATTGCTATTATATCGCATGCCATGAGTGATACGATTGGATTCCTGCTGAACGACACCGCGCGGCTGTTTCGCCGCGCATTCAACGCGCGCACCCGCGACAGCGGCATCACCGCGTTGCAATGGCGGCTGCTCATCTATCTGCGCCGCCACGAGGGCATCCGGCAGGGGCCGCTCGCCGAGCTGATCGAGGTCGAGCCGATCACCCTGTCGCGGATGATCGACCGGCTGGAGGAGGCGGGGCTGGTCGAGCGCCGCGCCGACCCGAGCGACCGCCGCGCCTGGCTGCTCTATCTGGCGCCCGGCGCCGATGACCTGCTGACCGCAATGCGCGCCACCACCGACGCCTTGAACGCCGAAGCGACCGAGGGGCTGACCGCCGCCGAGCGCGAGCAATTGGCGGCGCTGGTCGAACGCGTCCGCGCCAATCTGTCGCGCCGTGAATGTTTGAAAGAAGAAGAGGCCGCCTGATGGACCAGCTCTCCCCCACCCGCCCGCCGAGCGACGACGCGAAAGCCGCACCGCGAGCCGACCCGCTGCCCCCCGCCAGCGCGGCGGCGACGCCGATGGCCAAGGATGCGCCGAAATGGCGCACGCGCCTGCTGATGTTCGGCCTGCCCGCGGTGCTGATCGCGGCGGGCGGATATTATTGGCTGACCAGCGGCGGGTCGGTGTCGACCGACAACGCCTATGTCCAGATGGACAAAGTGTCGGTTGCCGCCGAAGTGGGCGGACGGATCACCGAAGTTGCCGTGCGCGACGGGCAGCAGGTCGCGGCGGGGCAATTGCTGTTCCGGATCGACGGCGAACCCTATGCGCTGAACGTGGCGCAGGCGACCGCAGCGATCGACGCCGCGCAGGTCGAGGTCGGCAATCTGTCGGCGAGCGCCCGCACGTCGAGCGTCGATATCGCGGCGGCGCGCGAGGATGTCGCCTTTGCCCAGGTCAATTTCGAGCGGCAGGCGGCGCTGATGGAAAAGGGCTTTACGACCCGCGCCGCCTATGACGCGTCGCGCCATGCGGTGGCGCAGGCACGCGAGCGGGTGCGGCAGGCCGAAGCTGCCGCTGCCGAGGCGCGCACCAAGCTGGCCGCAGGTCCGGCGAGCGGAGTGAACCCGCAGGTCGAGGCCGCGCGCGTCCAGCGCTCGCAGGCGCAAGTGAACCTGGCGCGCACCACCGTCCGCGCCCCAAGCCCCGGACGCGTTGCGCAATCGGACCGGTTGCAGATCGGTCAGATGATGGTCGCGGGGCTGCCCGCGGTGACTTTGGTCGACACCGCGCACCCGTGGGTCGAGGCGAATTTCAAGGAAACCGACCTCGCCAACATGCGCGTCGGCCAGCGCGCCGAAGTGACGTTCGACGCCTATCCGGGGCTGAAGGTGCGCGGCCATGTGCTGACGATCGGCGCGGGCACGGGCAGCGAGTTTTCGGTGCTGCCGGCGCAGAATGCCACGGGCAACTGGGTCAAGGTGACGCAGCGAGTACCGGTGCGGATCGCGTTCGACGAGAAACCGTCGCGCGAGATGATCGCCGGGCTGTCGGCGGAGGTGCGGGTGTTTACCGGCGGCGGTGCGGTGACGAGGAAGTAGAGGTGGCCGTCTATCTTCGGAACTCCTCAAAACCCGTTCGTGCTGAGCTTGTCGAAGCACCGTTCTTCTCTTCAACGTCGAAAGAAAGAACGGCCCTTCGACAAGCTCAGGGCGAACGGTATTGGTTTGACCGATCCTCCCTGTGGCGAAGCCATGGGGAGGTGGCAGCGCGAAGCGCTGACGGAGGGGTCTGCTTCGTCGAGCGTCCGCGCAAGGCCGCATTACCCCTCCACCACCCGCTTCGCGGGCGGTCCCCCTCCCCTTCGCTTCGCGATGGGGAGGATCTTTCCTAGCATGGCCTCCCGCTCGCTCCCCCGCCGTCCTGCCGCCACCGCGCTGCCCGCCGACGACAGCGTCCCGCTGCACGCGCGCGTGCGGCATCGCGCGCTGCTGACGGTCGCGGTCATGGGGGCGTCGATCATGCAGATCCTGGATACGACGATCGCCAATGTCGCCATCCCGCATATGCAATCGGCGCTGGGCGCGACGAGCGAGACGGTGACGTGGGTGCTGACCAGCTACATCCTGGCGAGCGCGGTGGCGATGCCGATCACCGGCTGGCTGGCCGACCGCATCGGGCGGCGCGAATTGTTCCTGATCGCGATTTTCGGGTTCATCGTCGCGTCGATGGCGTGCGGCGCGGCGCAGTCGCTGGAACAGATGGTCGCCTTTCGCTTTTTGCAGGGGGTGTTCGCCGCCTTTATCGGCCCGCTGTCGCAGGCCGTGATGCTCGACATCAATCCGCCCGAACGCCACGCGCGCGCGATGTCGATCTGGGGCATGGGGATCATGATCGGGCCGATCGTCGGCCCCGTCCTCGGCGGCTGGCTGACCGAACAGGCGAGCTGGCGCTGGGTGTTTTACGTCAACCTGCCGTTCGGGCTGCTCACGCTGGCGCTGATGTGGGCGCTGCTGCCCGCGACGCGCAAGACCGACCGCCGGTTCGACCTGTTCGGCTTTTCGATGCTCGCGCTGGGGCTGGCCGCGCTGCAACTGATGCTCGACCGCGGCGCCCATGCCGACTGGTTCGAAAGCGTGGAAATCTGGATCGAGTGCGGCGTCGCGATCGCGTGCCTGTGGATGTTCGTGGTGCATATGTTTACGGCGCGCGCGCCGCTGTTCAGCCGCGCGATGCTGACCGACCGCAATCTGGTCACCGCGATGGGGTTCATGGTCGTGGTCGGCGTCGTGATGTTCGCGTCGATGGCGCTGTTGCCGCCGATGCTGCAGAACCTGTTCGGGTGGCCGGTGATCGACACCGGGCTGGCGCTGGCGGTGCGCGGCATCGGCATCTTAATGAGCATGGCGGTCGCCGGGCGCCTGCTGGGTAAGGTCGATCCACGCTGGCTAGTCGGCACCGGCCTGGCCATCGCCGCCTTTTCGCTGTGGCAGATGAGCCACTGGTCGCTGAACATGGGAATGGAACCGGTGATCGTCAGCGGGCTGGTGCAGGGGCTGGGCATGGGGCTGATCTTCATCCCGCTCAACACCATGGCGTTCGCAACGATCGCGCCGCAGTTCCGCACCGACGGATCGAGCCTGCTCAACCTGTTCCGTAGCTTGGGCGCGTCGATCGGCATCTCGATCGTCACCACCTTGCTCGGGTCGAATATCCAGACCAGCCACGCCGACCTGGCGGCGCATGTCACGAGCAGTTCGGTCAGCGTGATCGACCCGTCGACCGCCGACCGCTTTGGGATCGCGGGCGAAACCGCACTGGCGATGGTCAATGCCGAGATCAACCGGCAGGCGGCGATGGTCGCCTATATCGACGATTTCTGGGCGATGATGTGGATGACGCTGGCCGCAGTACCGCTGGTGCTGTTGCTACGCCCGCCGGGGGCGGGTGCGTCCAAGGCGTCGGCGGCGGATATGGGGCATTAGGGGATGGTGGTTTGGGGGTGGTGAGCGGCTCTTGACGATCCTCCCTGTCGCGCAGCGATGGGG
>JAFAGN010000141.1 GCA_023422695.1 Pseudomonadota bacterium | reverse complement strand
CTGCCACCTCCCCATGGCTTCGCCACAGGGAGGATCAAAGGCAGTTCACCCCAGCGCCATCAGCGCCTTCATCACGTTCATCGACTGCTCGCTGCCCGACTGCGGCACCGTCTCGCCGTTGCGGTCGATGATCTTCTCCCATGCGGCGGCCACACCCTCGGGGGTACGCTCGCCTTCGGGCAGCGCGACGCCCGGGGTCATCGTCACATAGGCGGCGTGGAAGGCGCCCGCGCCTGCGCCGACGATCATGTTGGTCGGCGCATCCTCGCTGACGAGGTAAAGCGCAGCAGGCACGACATTCTCGGGCGTGAACTTCTCGAACAGCTCGGCGGGGAAGATGTCCTCGGTCATCCGCGTGCCCGCGACCGGCGCGATCGTGTTGCAGCGGATGTTATATTTTGCGCCCTCCAGGTGCAGCGTCTTGGTCAGGCCCGCGAGGCCCAGCTTAGCCGCGCCATAATTGGCCTGGCCGAAGTTGCCGTACAGCCCTGTCGACGATGCGGTCATCAGGATGCGGCCATAGGCCTGTTCGCGCATCAGACCCCAGCACGCCTTGGTGACATTGGCGCTGCCCGACACATGCACCTTCAACACCAGGTCGAAATCGGCGGGCTCCATCTTGGCAAAGCTCTTGTCGCGCAGGATTCCGGCGTTGTTGATCAGGACATGGACGCCGCCCCATGCTTCCTTCGCCTTGGCGACCATTTCGACCATCTGGTCATATTCGGTGACACTGCCGCCATTCGACATCGCGGTGCCGCCGAACGCCTTGATTTCCTCGACCACCTGCAATGCCGCGTCCGAATGGCCGGTGCCATCGCGCGCACCACCCAGGTCGTTGACCACGACCTTGGCGCCGCGGCGCGCGAGTTCGAGCGCATAGGCGCGGCCCAGCCCGCCACCGGCGCCGGTGACAATGGCAACGCGCCCGTCAAATTTGATCGTCATGATGGTCTCCCAGGAAGAGGCGGCCCCGTAAAAGGTTGCCCGAAAAAACTGACACGTCCTTAGCCGCTCACGCTTTGCAGGCAAGGGGAACAAAAAATGACGGTTGAAACATAAATGTCATCCAAATGACGTGCATCTGTCACGTAAGCGTCATAGCAGCGCCACCAGTTTGTCACCTTGTCCAACGGAGCAAATCCCTCATGCGCCACGCCCTGACCGCCGCCCTGCTGGCGACGTCGATGTTCTGCCTGCCCACGGCCGCGCGCGCGCAGGCGATGACGGCGGAGGAAGCGGCGCAGCTCCGCGCCGAGCTGGCGGCGCTGAAGGCGCAGGTGCAGACGCTGGAAACGCGCCTCGACGCTGCCACCGCGCAACCCGCTCCGGCGCCCGTCCCGGCTCCCGCGCCGCCATCGGTCACCGCAAAACCCGCGACCGAGATCAGCTGGAAGGGCGCCCCCGAAATCAAGGCCGCCGACGGCTGGAGCTTCAAGCCGCGCGGCCGTGTTCAGCTCGATATGGCGTCGGTCGACGCGCCCGCCGGGGTGACCGGCATTCGCGGCGGCCTCGCGACCGAGTTCCGCCGCGTCTATCTGGGGGTTGATGGCAAGATTCCCGGCGGCATTTCCTACCGCGTCGAAGCCGACATCGCGAACAGCGAGGTCGAACTGACCGATGTTTACATGAGCTATGGCACCGGCCCGCTGACGGTGACCGCGGGGCAGGTCAAACCCTTTTGGGGGCTCGACGACATGACCAGCGACCTGTTCACCAGCTTCATGGAACGCGCCGCATTTGTGCAGGCGTTCGGCTTCGAGCGCCGCGTCGGGCTGTCGGCGCAGTACAAGGGCAAGGCGCTGCTGCTGCAGGGCGGGGTGTTCGGCGACAACGCCCGCGACCTGCTCAGCGACAGCAACCAGAGCCTCAGCGTCGATGGCCGCATCGTGTTCATGCCAAAGCTGGGCGACACCCAGCTGCATCTTGCTGCGTCGGGCCACTGGCGCGATCCGAACGACCCCGCCGCGACGGCGCGCTACCGCGCGCGGCCGTTCGTCCACACCACCGACGTCCGCCTGGTCGACACCGGCCTGCTCGACGTCGCGAGCGAACGCGGGCTGGGGCTGGAAGGCGCGGTGATCGCGGGGCCGTTCCACGCCGCGGGCGAAGCCTATTGGCAGACGCTGAAACGCCGCGGCGCCGCCGACCCGACCTTCTTCGGCGGCTATGCCGAGGTCGGCATGGTGCTGACCGGCGGCGACACGCGCGGGTACAAGGACGGCGCGTTCGACCGGTTGAAACCGTCGAAGCCGATCACCGCGGGCGGCATCGGCGCGATCGAAATCAACGCGCGCTACGATCATCTCGACCTCAACGACGGGCCGATCATCGGCGGGCGGCAACAGGCGGCGCTGATTGGCCTCGTCTGGGCGCCGATCGACTATATCCGCATCACCGCCAATTACGGCAAGCTGTGGATCGACGATGCGCGCATCGCGGCGGCGACGGGGGATCGGGATTACACCGCGGATACGTTTGGATTGCGGACGCAGATCGATTTTTGATTGAGTGGCTGTTTTGGGGTGGGAAGCTGACGTTCCGGTCACGAACTGATTTCCTCTCCCGCCTGCGGGAGGGGCAGCGAGACTTACGAACTTGTTCGTTAGTCGCAGCGGGGTGGGCCTTCTCACCGTTGCTGCCCAC
>JAFAGN010000139.1 GCA_023422695.1 Pseudomonadota bacterium | reverse complement strand
GGCCCACCCTGTGCCGCGAGTTGCCCCCAAAATTGCGGGCGGCTCGCGGCACCCCTTCCCCTCCCCGTCCAACACCGTTCAAAGGAGTCATCACATGTCGCATATTCTTCGCATCGACGCCTCGGCCCGCCACAGCGGTTCGACCACCCGCCAGCTCGCCGACCAGCTCGTTGCGCGCCTGGTCGAGCAGGGTTATGGCAGCGCCGTCACCCGCCGCGACCTGGCGCTCACCCCGCCCGCGCTGCTCAGCGAAGCCTGGGTCGGCGCCAATTTCACCGACGAGGCCGACCGCAGCGACGATCAGCGCGCCGTGCTCGCCCATTCGGACGAACTGATCGCCGAGCTCGAAGCCGCCGACACCATCGTCATCGGCGTCCCGGTCTACAACTTCGCGATCCCCGCCGCGCTGAAGGCCTGGGTCGACCTGATCGCCCGCGCCCGCCGCACCTTCCGCTACACCGAGACCGGCCCCGAAGGGCTGCTTAAGGGCAAGAAGGCCTGGCTGGTCGTCGCATCGGGCGGCGTGCCGGTCGGCAGCGATTATGATTTCGCCACCGGCTATCTCCGCCACGTCCTCGGCTTCGTCGGCATCACCGACGTGACGATCATCGCGGCCGACCAGCAGATGATGGACGGCGAAGCGATCGCCCGCGCGACCGCGTCGATTGACGACCTCAAGCAGGCGGCCTGACCAGATGCGCCGTCTGCCGAGCTTGTTCCTTTCGCATGGCTCGCCGATGATGGCGCTCGAGCCCAGCCCGGCGCGGGATTTTCTCGCCGGGCTGGGCAGCCTGTTGCCGCGCCCGCGCGCGATCCTGATCGTGTCGGCGCATCATGACGCGGCGTATCAGGGGGGCCGTGCCACCGTCACCGCCTCGTCCGCGCCGCCGACGATCCACGATTTCGGCGGCTTTCCCGACGAGCTGTTCGCGATGCGCTACCCCGCGCCGGGCGATCCGGTACTGGCCGCGCGCATCGTCGATCTGCTCGCCGACCACGGCCTGAACGTCACCGCAGATCCCGACCGTGGGCTCGACCATGGCGCCTGGGTGCCGTTGTCGCTGATCTATCCCGCCGCCGACATTCCGGTGGTCCAGCTGTCGATCGCATCGAATGCCTCCCCCGAATGGCATTATGCGCTGGGGCAGGCGCTGGTGCCGCTCACGGAAGACGGCGTGCTGGTGATCGGGTCGGGCAGCATCACGCATAATTTGCGGGCGCTTTTTTCGGCGCATCTGCCGATTGATGCTCCCGCGCCCGCATGGGTCACGGGCTTTACCGACTGGACCGCCGATCGCATGGCTGCGGCCGCCAGCGACGATGTGCTGCACGCGGTCGAGCGCGCCCCGCACGGCCACGACAATCATCCGACCCCCGACCATATCCTGCCCTTGTTTGTGGCGATGGGTGCAGGCGGTTCGCCGTTCAAGGCCGAACGGCTGCACCACAGCGTAACCTATGGTCTGCTGGCGATGGACGTTTACGCTTTCGGCTGATCGATCCGCCGCCTATAGCGCGCCATGCTCCTTTCAGACCGTGTCCTGTTCCTCGATGGCGAGGCTCTCGTTATCGACAAGCCCGCTGGCCTGCCGGTCGATTCCCCGCGCGACGGCAGCATCAGCCTTGAGAATCATCTCGACCTCTTACGGTTCGGTTTCAAACGCTGGCCGCTCGCGGTGCACCGGCTCGACCGCGACACCTCGGGCTGCCTGCTGCTGGCGCGCAATCCCAAGGCGCATGGGCGGTTCACCCGCGCGTTCGAGGATCGCGAGGTCGAAAAGCAGTATCTGGCGATCGTCGATGGCGTCCCCGACGCCGACAGCGGCACGATCAACCTGCCGCTGAGCAAGGTGTCGACCGCCGAAACGGGCTGGCGGATGGTCGGCGACCCGAAAGGCAAGCCGTCGATTTCGCATTGGGAGAAGCTGGCGGTGGTAGGCGAGCGGAGCTTGCTGCGTTTCCGTCCCGAAACCGGCCGCACCCACCAGATCCGCGTCCACGCGCTCGAAGGCCTTGGCTTCGCGCTGGTCGGCGATCCGGTTTACGGGCGCGGCGGCACCACGACCCGCACGTTGCTCCACGCCGAACGGCTGGTCGTAAAACGTGACGTCAAGCCGTCAGTAATTGCCGAGGCGCCCTTCCCCGACAGCTTCATCGCATTGGGTTTTGCGGCGCCGGAGGGAGCGTCGCCGACCCGTGGCTGAGATCCCCGAAAGCGCGATTTCGGAAAAGTTTCTCGCCGGGACCGGGCCGGGCGGGCAGAATGTCAACAAGGTCGCCACCGCGTGCCAGCTGCGCGTGAACATCTTTGCGCTGGGCCTTGCCCCCGATGCCTATAAGCGTTTGAAAACGCTGGCGGGCAGCCGGATGACGACCGACGGCGAACTGATCATCCTGGCGCGCCGCTATCGCACCCAGGAAGCCAATCGCGCCGATGCCCGCGCCCGCCTGTCCGAACTGATCGACGCCGCGCTGGTGCGCCCCGAGCGCCGCATCAAGACCAAGCCGAGCAAGGCCGCAAAAGCCAAGCGCGTCGACAGCAAAAAGGCACGGAGCAACGTCAAAGCCGGACGCGGACGGGTGCGCAGCACAGAGTAAACGGCATTTTTACGTTCGGACGCTAGGACGGTTCGCGACAAGCGAGCTGGAGCGGTACATGGGCGAAATCGTAAAATCGTTGCTGATGGGGCTCGGCTGCCTCAGCATCATGAGCTTTGTCGGGTGCAGCATGATGAGCGCCGGCGTCATCGTCGCCGCCGACCGCGCCGCCGATGCCGCGCGCGACGATCAACGCTCTGATAACGGACGGGAATCACCCTGGGACAAATGACCGGACGGGCGCGCGATTGACAGATGTGCGGCGCGTTGCGAACGCGGTACGATGACCAGCCTTTACCGTCTCGACGCCCCCGCAGCGGCGATCGCGGCAACCTTTGCTGCCGAGGCCGGGGACGACCCGTGGGCCGGTGATTATGTCGCGCCCGCACGCCCGGCGCCGGTGATCGTCAGCGACGGCCGCGGCGGCGCGCGCCGCTTTCTGCGCCCCAAGCTGTGGGGTGTTCCGCCCCCGCCGCGCGGCGACCGGCCGGTGACGCACGTCCGCAACCTCGCCAGCCCGTTCTGGATCGGGACGCTGCGCCACGCCGAGCTGCGCTGCCTGATCCCGGCGACCGCCTTTGCCGAATGGTCGGGGTCGGCAGGCGCACGCCGCCAGCACTGGTTTTCCGTGCCTTCGCTGCCGATTTTCGCCTTTGCCGGGATCCATCGCCAAGGCGAGGATTGGCCGTGTTTTGCGATGCTGACGACCGAACCCAACCGCCTGGTCGGCGCCTGTCAGCCGCACGCGATGCCGGTGATCCTGCACCCCGACCAGCATGCGGCCTGGCTGAGCGGCGAATGGCGCGACGCGGTGGCGCTGGCCATGCCCTTTCCCGCCCAGCTGATGGCGGTGAACGACACGCCGCCGAAGTAGGCGAAATTCACCATGTTTCTTCACTTCGAGGTAACCACCGGCGCGGTAAAAGCTCCGAAATGAACACATAAAGCTGGGACCAAAGCAGTGTTGGGCAATCGCATCATCGAAACCAAACGACCCGCCGTGACCGGTCGCCGCGCCGAGCGCGCGCCGGTGCAGGCGCGGGCGCGCTACCGCGAGGCCGGATTAAATCCCTTCGACGTCGAACTGTTCGACCTGTCATCGACCGGGTTTCGCATGGTGACCTTTTTCCGGCCGCAGATCGGCAAGCATATCTGGGTCAACCTGCCCGGGCTGCAACCCATCGAAGCCATCGTCCGCCGCGCCGACGGCAACAGCTATGGATGCGAATTCGTCCACCCGCTGCACCCGTCGGTGGCAACGCATCTGCAGGTGAAGCTGCGCCAGGGTTGAAGACATCCTCCCTGTCGCTTCGCGCAGCGAGGAATCCGGTCTCAGCTTTCGGGTTTCTCCGACTTCTTCAGAATATGGGTCCACTCATCGCCCGTCACGCGCCCGACCGACAGCCGCGACTGGCGGATCAGGTCCATATCGGCGAGTTTGGGATCGGCCTTGATCGCCGCTAATGTTACGGGATGCTTGAGCGCGCGCACCGGTTCGACGCGCACCACGACCCACGGCGAGCCCTCATCCGCGGTCGGATCGGGGAAGGCGGTTTCGGTGACCCGCATGATCCCGACGCATTCCTTGCCGATATTGCTGTGGTAAAACAGCGCTTCGTCGCCGACTTGCATCGCTTTCAGGTTCAGTTTCGCGGTGTGGTTGCGCACCCCGTCCCAGATGCCGGTGCCTTCGCGCACCAGCTGCTCCCACGGATAGGCGTCGGGTTCGGATTTCATCAGCCAATATTGCTTGCTCATGGTGAGCGGCTTAGCCGAGCCGCAGGCGCGGCGGAAGGCGCCTTTTTTCCTTTCGCTGCGGCGCGGCAGCGCCTAAATCTGATTCATGTCAAAGACGCGCCGATGACCCTTCGCCACGGCGTGCCACAGCACCAACATATTGGACCCTACAGCATGACCGCCGCCGTTCCCGTCATTTCCATGTCGTTGCCCGCCGAAAAATTCGCCGCAGATTTCGGCGCGTCCTTCGAACGCTTCGGCTTTGCGATGATCACCGATCATGGCATCGACGCCGCGCTGATCGACGACGCCTGGGCGAAGGCGAAGGATTTCTTTGCGCTGCCTGAGGAGGTGAAGCGCGCCTATCACATTCCCGGCGGCGGCGGCGCGCGCGGCTACACCCCGTTCGGGACCGAGATCGCCAAGGGCGCGAAGGAAGTCGACCTCAAGGAATTCTGGCACGTCGGGCGCGACCTGCCCGCGGGTCACCGCCTCGCCGCGCAGCAGCCGAACAATGTCTGGCCCGCCGAGGTCGAGGGCTTCCGCGCCGTTTACGACAAACTCTTCGCCGAATTCGACCGCGTCGGCGGCCAGCTCTTGTCGGGCATTGCCCGCTATCTTGGCCTCGCGCCCGATTTCTTCGACGACACGGTGCTCGACGGCAACAGCGTGATGCGCCTCCTCCATTATCCTCCGGTCGCGGCGCCCGCGAAGGGCATCCGCGCCGAGGCGCATGAGGACATCAACACGATCACGCTGCTGCTCGGCGCCGAAGAGGCCGGGCTCGAAATCCTCGACAAGGACGGCAGCTGGCTCCCGGTCAGCCCGCCGCCGGGCGCGATGGCAGTCAATGTCGGCGACATGCTGCAACGGCTGACCAACAACAAGCTCCCCTCAACCACCCACCGCGTCCGCAACCCCGACGCTGGCCGCGCGAGCGTCGCGCGTTATTCGATGCCCTTCTTCCTGCACTTCCGCTCGGATTATCCGATCGAGACGCTGGCAAGCTGCATCGATGATGCGCACCCGAACCTGTATCCGACGCCGATCACCGCGGATGAGTATCTGCAGGAGCGGTTGAGGGAGATTGGGTTGAAGAAATAGGCGACCCCTTACCCCCTTCTTCGTCATCCCGGACTAGATCCGGGATCCAGACGAAGGCTCAGGAATGGATCCCAGATCGAGTCCGGGATAACGAGAGCGGAATGTCGGCTTTGGGGTGGGAAGCTGACGTTCCGGTCACGAACTGATTTCCTCTCCCGCCTGCGGGAGGGGCAGCGAGACTTACGAACTTGTTCGTTAGTCGCAGCGGGGTGGGCCTTCTCACCGTTGCTGCCCAC
>JAFAGN010000022.1 GCA_023422695.1 Pseudomonadota bacterium | reverse complement strand
CGCCGGGGGGGGGGGGGGGGGGGGCACGCAACATGGGCGGGCCTGGCACCCACCCCTAGCCCCTCCCTTGCAGGGAGGGGAATCTAATCAATCCGCGCGCCGCACATATTCGCGGTCGTACACATGCACGACGATCTTCGTTCCGCTCGTGATGTGCGGCGGCACCATCACGCGCACGCCATTGTCCAGGATCGCGGGCTTGTACGACGACGACGCCGTCTGGCCCTTTACCACCGCGTCGGCCTCGACAATCGTCGCTTCGATCGTTTCGGGCAGTTCGACCGAGATCGGGCGCTCTTCCCAAAGTTCGAGAACGACATCCATGCCATCCTGCAGGAATTCATGCGCCTCGCCGACGACATCCTTGCCGATATTGATCTGTTCGAACGTGTCCTTGTCCATGAACACCAGATCGTCGCCCTCGGCATAGAGGAACTGGAAATCCTTGGTGTCGAGGCGGACTTTTTCGACCGTGTCGGCGCTGCGGAAGCGGTTGTTGAGCTTGCGCCCGTCGATCAGGTTCTTGGCTTCGACCTGCATATAGGCGCCGCCCTTGCCCGGCTGGGTATGCTGAATTTTGGTGACCTTCCAGATGCCACCTTCATATTCGAGGATATTGCCGGGACGGATTTCAACGCCGGTGATCTTCATCGCGCACACTCACTAGACAAGGATGGAAAGAGCAGACCGAAAGCCCGTGGCCGCCGGTATCAGGTGCGCGCCTTTAGCCGCGCCAGCGCCGAAGGGCAAGCCGCGTGTCAGGCCGTCGCGACAACCATCGCGCGCGTCCGCCGATAGCTGAGCCAGACGAGCCCAACGAACAGGATCAGCCCGACCCATGGCGCGAACGGCGCATAGCCGTCACCCACCACGGCCAGCGGGGCATCGCTGCCGCTGCCCGCGACGATCCCGGCGTACAGCACCCCGAACAGGCTCTCGCCGACGATCATGCCGGTGGCGGTCAGCACCCCCATACGATGCGCAAAGCTCGCGTTCGGACGCTTCGCCGCCCAGCGGTCATAGAACCAGCCGCCGACCGCGCCGATCACCACCGGCAGGATCACCGCCATCGGCAGATAGATGCCGATACCGATGGCCAAAGGCGGCAACCGCAGCTTGCCCGCGCGGCCGAGCAGCGCATCGATGATGATGAAGCCGACGCCCGCGAGCGCACCATAGCCGAGCATGGTCCAGTTGAGATCGCCGCCGAGCACCCCCTGCGCCAGCGACGAGATCAGCCCAGCCTGCGGCGCCGCGAGCGCGTTCGGCCCCGCGCCGGGCGCCCCGACGAACCCAACCGTTTCGTTGAGCACATTAAGTACCGGCGGCACGATCAGCGAGCCAAAGATCACACCGATGATCAGCGCGACCTGCTGCTTCCACGGCGTCGCACCGACGAGCTGGCCGGTTTTCAGATCCTGCAGATTGTCGTTCGAGATCGTGGCGATCCCGAACACCAGCCCGGTGACGATCAGCGCATAGGCGACCATCGCGTCGATCTCCGCTTCGCCGCCACCGCGACCGAGCAGGCCGAGCAGCAACAGCGACGAGGCGATGATCGCTAGGATGCCGATCCCCGACACCGGCGAGTTCGACGCGCCGATCAACCCCGCCATATAGCCGGTCACCGACGCGATCATCAGCCCGACGACGATGATGAACAGGATCGCACCCGCAACGAGCACCATCGATGAGGCGGCGAGCGGACCGCCTGCGAGTTCGGCCCACAGCAGCCACCCGATCGGGAGCATCAGGAACAGCGACCCGCCGAACACCCACGAAATCGACATATCCTGTTCTTCGATCGCCATCGCCGTGCCGCCCTGCCGTGCGCGGCTGGCCGCCATCGCCGAGCGGATGCCGCCCAGCACCGGCCCGGCGATCTTGATCAGCGTCCAGATCGCCGCGACCGCGATCACCCCGGCGCCAAAGAAGCGCACGTCGGCACGGAACACCGTGTTCGCCAGCGTCTCGGCATCGCCCGCCCCGCCCTGGGTCAGGATCGGCAGCAAGACCCACCAGCCGGTCACCAGCCCGACAAGCTGCGCCATGCCGACCGACAGCCCGACGAGATGCCCGACGCCGAACAGCGCAAACGCCAACCCGCCTGCGATCCCCGTCGCGCCGCTGCCGACCGCAAACCAGCGCGCGACCTCGGCCCCGGCGAGTTTCATTTGGGTCAGCAGCGTAAAGCCCGCCGCGACAATCGAATTCCACAGCAAGGCCGACAGCCCCGCCTTGTTCTCGGCGGCGCCCTCGGCGCTCGCGGCACCGACCTGCAACACTTCGGCGGCCGCGCGGCCTTCCGGATAGGGAAGGTCCGAATCGACGACGAGCGCCCGGCGCAGCGGGACCGAGAAAAGCACCCCCAATATGCCGCCGAGCATCGTAATCGCGGTCGTTTCGAGCAGCGGGAAACCCTGCCAGTACCCGACCATCACCAGCCCCGGCAGCACAAAGATGATCGCCGCCAGCGTCCCCGCCGCGCTCGCAATCGTCTGAACAATATTATTCTCCAGGATCGTCGATCCGGCCATATAGCGCAGCAGCGCCATCGAAATCACCGCGGCGGGGATCGATGTCGCAAAGGTCAGCCCGACCTTCAGCCCCAGATAGACGTTCGCGGCCGTGAACATCAACGTCAGCACGCCGCCAAGAATGATCGCGCGGATCGTCAGTTCGCGTCCGCGCCCGGTCGCCGTGGTGATGTCGGTCATTTATCTCTCCCCGCCCGCTGTCTCGCGATCCGCCGCGCCTTATGCAAGGCCCAATTTGGGCTAGCCGAAAAGCGACGAACCGAAGCCGATTTGACGTATCGATCCAATATGGAGGCATTCGGTCGCGGCATAGCGTCTGGCATGACGAATATCGATCTTACCGATGTTACACCCCGACCACGCGGCAGCGGCGCCGTACCGCCGCGCCGTCCAGCACCTTGCGCCGGCCTGTTCGGCTGGCGCAAGGATGCGGTGCCATCCGCCCCGCCCCTGAAAAAGCCGGGTTGCGATTATCCGGCGGGCTGATCGGCCAGCAACACGCCAAAAGCCTTCACCGCCGCGGCCGGCCCGTCGGGATGCGCCCACACACCCGCCGACACCGCCAGAAAATCGGCGCCTGCATCGATCAGCGCACGCGCATTGTCGATCGTAATGCCGCCGATTGCGACGCAGGGCAGCTCGAACATGCTCTGCCACCAGGTCAGGATTTCGGGGTTTGCGCGATGCTCGACCGCTTTGGTCGTCGTTGAAAAAAAGGCGCCGAACGCGACATAATCGGCCCCCGCCTCGCCCGCTTCCATCGCCAGATGGCGGCTGGCGTGACAGGTGACGCCGATCTGCGCATCGGGACCGAGGATGCGGCGCGCTTCCTTCGGGTCGCCGTCGCCCTGTCCCAGATGGACGCCGTCGGCGCCGAGACGCTTGGCCAGCGCGACGTCGTCGTTGACGATGAATGCCACATCATGCGCGGCGCAGATCGCCTGCAGCGGTTCGGCCAGGCGCGCCGCCTCATGCTGATCCAGTCCCTTGACGCGGAACTGAAACGCCGCGACCGGCCCGGCGCCCAGCGCAGCGGCCAGTTGATCGGGAAAATCGCCGCCGACGTCGAGCGGCGAGATCAGGTAAAGCTGGCAAGGAATGCGGGTCTCTTGGGTCATGGCGGGTTCATAGCGACGCGTTCATCAACCGGCAAATGCAGAACTTGACCCGCCTTGCGATACCCGTCGCCCTCACCGCGCTGGCCTTGTCGGCCTGTGCAACGACGTCCGCCCGAACGCCGCTTGCCGATGCCAGCGATGTCGGCCTCGGCCAGACCGCCTATGCCGACGGCCCGATCATCCAACCCGTCGCCGTGCTGGAAGACAGCCGCTGCCCGATGAACGCCCGCTGCATCTGGGCGGGCCGGGTTCGGGTGCAAATGCTGTGGATTCGCGGCAATGGCGAAAAGCAGCCGTTCGAGGTGACGCTGGGCGAACCAACCCCGCTGGCCGATGGCAGCATCACGCTGGAGGCAGTGCGGCCCGACAGGATGACGAACGTCGAGCTGAAACCGAAGGATTACCGCTTTTCGTTTCGCTTCGCGGGCGGGCTTTAGCGGGTCTGCGATATCCTTCCCGTAGCCCTGAGCTTGTCGAAGGGCGCTTC
>JAFAGN010000122.1 GCA_023422695.1 Pseudomonadota bacterium | reverse complement strand
GAGCAGCGCCGTCGGTCGCACCGCGCTCGGAGCCTCGCGCGCGTCCGGCAGCGCTTCGGCATCCTATGCCCGGGGTGCGGCCGGGAAGAGCGGGATGCGGGCGTTCGGTGCGGGGCTCGCCAATGTGGCGCGTGACACGGCGCGCGGCGCGGGTTCGCCGCTCCGCGCCGCGGCTGACCGCCTGCGTCAAAGCTATGCCGCGGGGCAGGCGGGCAAGTCCGCGGCCGGCGCTGCCACCGCCAGCGACGGCGCGGCGTCGCCCCCGACCTGGGCGGCCGCCATGAAGCGACGGCAGGCCGTCACCTCGGGCGCCACCATCGCCTCGCAGACCCTCAAGGCCGGCGACAGCCATGGCGCCGGCTCCGCTCCCGACATCAGCCAGAAGGATTGAACCCATGTTTCGACGCCCGTCCCAACATTATGGCAAGTCCCCGGTCCCGGTTACGCCCTACCAGCGCGCGGCGCAGGTCTGGGACGACCGCATCGGCTCGGCCCGCACCCAGGCGAAAAGCTGGCGTCTCGCCTTCTTCGGCTGCCTTGCGCTTTCGGGCGGACTCGCCTCGGCGCTCGTCTGGCAGTCGCTCCGCGGCACGATCACCCCCTGGGTCGTCGAGGTCGACAAGCTCGGCGAGGCCAGGTCGGTGGCGCCGGCCGATGCCGACTTTTCGCCGACCGACCCGCAAATCGCGTTCCACCTTGCGCGCTTCATCGAGCATGTCCGCTCGATCCCGGCCGATCCGGTGGTGCTCCGCAAGGACTGGCTCAGCGCCTATGACTTCACCACGCCCAAGGGCGCGCAGGCGCTGAGCGATCACGCCCGCGCGAATGATCCCTTTGCCGAAGTCGGCAAGATGCAGGTCGCCGTCGACGTGTCGAGTGTGATCCGCGCATCGCGCGACAGCTTCCGCATCGCCTGGACCGAGCGCCGCTATCAGGATGGCAGCCTGGTCGAGACGTCGCGCTGGTCGGCGATCCTGACCACGTCGATCCAGCCGCCCCGCACCCCCGACGCCCTGCGCCGGAACCCGCTCGGCGTTTTTGTCACCGCTATTTCTTGGTCGAAGGAGCTCAGCCAATGATCCGCCTTACCCTTCTTCTCGGCGCCGCCGCGCTCGCGCTGCCGGCGCAGTCGGCACCCGCCGATCCGCGCACCCAGGTCGGCCGCGCAAACGACGCGGCGCGCGTCCAGCCCGAGCGCGCGACCTTCCTCAACGCCATCCAGAAATATGCCTGGGCCGATGGCGCGCTGTTCCAGGTCTACACCGCCCCCGGACAGGTCACCGACATCGCATTGCAGGAAGGCGAGGAGCTTGTCGGTCCGGGGCCTGTCGCGGCCGGCGACACCGTGCGCTGGGTCATCGGCGATACGGTGAGCGGGACGGGCGCGTCGCGGCGCGTCCATATTTTGGTGAAGCCCACGCGCCCCGACATCATGACGAATCTGGTCATCAACACCAGCCGTCGGACCTATCACATCGAGCTGCGCGCGACCCCCGCCACCTATATGGCGGCGGTCTCCTGGTCCTATCCGCAGGACGAGCTGATCGCGCTTCGCGCCGCCGAGAGTGAACAGGCGCGGCTCGCTCCGGTTGCAGGCGGGATCGATTTCGCGGCGTTGAGCTTTGCCTATCGCATCTCCGGCGCGAAGGTCCCCTGGCGGCCGGTGCGCGTTTTCGACGATGGGCGCCAGCTCTTCGTCGAGTTCGGCGCTGCGATCGCAACCGCAGACATGCCCCCGCTGTTCGCGATCGGCGAGAAGGGCGCGGCGGAGCTGCTCAACTACCGGGTCGACGGCCGTTACATGATCGTCGACAGCCTTTTCGATCGCGCCGAACTCCGGCTGGGGAGCGGGCGCGGCGCCAAGGCCGTGCGGATCGAACGCGAAACGCCGCGCCCGCGAGGCCGGTCGTGACGGCGCCCGAACAGCCGGGCACAGAAGCTGTGCCCGCCGAGGCCGAGGTTGCGCCGATCGCCCCTGCGAGCCCCGATGCGTTCCGCTTGGCGGGTGAGACGCCGCGGGTCATGCGTCTGTCGCGGAAAACGCTGGCGGTTATCGGCGGGGCCGGCGGCATCGCGATCGCGGCATCGCTCATGTGGGCGCTGCGCACCCCGGCCCCGGCCGAGCGGCAGGAACTCTATGAAGCGAGCAACAATGCGAGGCCCGATGCGGTCACCGGAGCGCCCGCCGATTATGGCGCCGTGCCGAAGCTCGGTCCGCCGCTCCCCGGCGACCTCGGCCGGCCGATCGTTGCGGCGCAGGGCAGCGGCGAAGCCATCCCCGTCCCGCCGATCGGCGCGGAAGGGGGCAATCCTCCCGATCCGCGCGTGGCGGCCGCCGAACAGGCGCGGCAGCGGGCACTGCAGGAGCGCGAGAGCGCCCAGACGAGCCGGCTCTTTCTGGGGGGCGGAACCGCAAGTTCCGCAGCAACAGATATTGTGCCCGCCGAGGCGGCCGCACCCGAACAGGCGGCGGAGCCTCGCACGGCCAATGAGGGGCGGCGTCAGTTTCTGGCGTCGGGTTCGAAAAGGCCCCTCGAAAGTGGCGAGCGCCTGATCGCCCCGAGTTCCGCGCTGGTCGTCCAGGCCGGGACTGTCATTCCGGCAGCGCTCATCACGGGCATACGCTCGGACCTGCCGGGCCAGATCAGCGCGCAGGTGACGCAGAACATCTATGACAGTCCGACCGGGCGTATCCTGCTCATCCCGCAAGGGTCGCGGTTGATCGGCGAATATGACAGCGAGATCGCGGCGGGACAGAGCCGGGTGCTCCTCGCATGGGATCGCCTCATCTTGCCCGGCGGACGATCGATCCGCCTCGAACGGCAGCCCGGCGCCGACGCCGCAGGCATGTCGGGGCTGGAGGATCGGGTGAACAATCATTGGGGCCGGATGGTTCGCGCCGCGCTCGTCTCGACCCTGCTCGGGGTCGGGAGCGAGCTCAGCGTCGGCGGCGACGACGAACTCGCCCGGGCGCTCCGCTACGGGATGCAGGACAGCACGAGCCAGGCCGGGCGCCGCATCGTCGAGCGCGAACTGGCGGTGCGTCCGACGCTCACCATCCGACCGGGTTTCGCGCTCCGTGTGATCGTCACCCGCGACCTCATTCTCGAGCCGCAGGCGGATTGGCGATGAGTCGGCTGCGACTTGGGCCGATCGTTGAGGAGAAGCCGGTCAAGGCTACTGTTGAACTCACGGGCAAGCTTGCGCGCGATCTCGCCGACTATGCTGCGGCACATGCGAAGGAAAATGGCCTGTCGGAGCCGTTGTCGATCGAACGGCTCATACCGCCGATGCTGGAACGGTTCGTCGCGACCGATCGCGGTTTTGCGAGGGCGCGGCATTAGGCGGCTGAAAGTCTCTTGTAAGCTGGGCCCTTATCGCCGTGGGAGATATTCTCGCGCTATCTTGAGCCTCTCAACGTCAGCGGTGATGGCGGTCCGGAAATGCGATGACTTGACCTTCACCTCGCAGGGAAGCGTCACGATCGGACGATGCGAGCTTCAGCGTAACAACCTCAGCCGCATCGCGATCGAACCATCCTGGCGACAGGCCGCAAAGCAGTTCGACATCGGTCGCCGAGATTGTGAACTCGGTCGCCAGCAGGTCAGCCTTGCTGCGAACGCCGTTGTCGACGATCAGGTTGAGGCTGTCACGCAGCGCTCGTGGTTGCTGGACTGGCCAGTGCTGGTCGAGCGGTTCGCCTTTTGACCAGCCTTTTGCCGAGTAAAGTTTGTAAAGCTGCCGCGACAAGTCCTCGGGAATGATGTCGAGATCCGAAAGGCGCTTGATCTGCGCCTTGATCGATACCCGCCACCTTTCCTTGAGGCTGGCCAACACAGCAAGCGAGCAGCGCCGGACCTCATGGGGATAGCTTGTCGAAGGCATGAGAAAGGCGCTGCCGAGCCGAAAGGCCTGCCGCTCGATTACGCGGAGATTAGCCTCGAACTCCTCTTCTGGCACCGCTCTATGGAGGATGGCGTGCGCTAGCTCGTGAGCTGCGTCCATCTGCCTGCGAGGGAAGGACATCTTGTCGGTCGCAAGAAGTACATGCGGCCGGCCGTCGATAGGGGACCAACTGCAAAGACCATCAAGCTTGGTCGTATTCATCGGTATCGTCGCAACGACGATGCCGATGCGCTCCATCAAAGTGACCATGTCGCCGCTCGGTCCTTCGCCGAGGTTCCAGTGCTTGCGAAGGTCGAGGGCGATCTGTTCGATGTCAGCATCGCGAAGCTGGGTATAGTCGGCACCCGCCAATACGTCGGGAATGTCGACTTCCGGCAGGTCGACATAATGGCTGATGATAAAGCTGGCCTCGTGCAGCCACTGCATCTGGGCCTTCTGATACGCGAGGTCGCGTACAAGGGTGCTCGACAGCGAACGCAAGAAGGTCGGTCGGTCGCTCTCATACGTTTCGCGCAGGAAATATTCCGGACGGACCTGCATCTCGCCGGCGAGCTGAAGAAGCGCGGCCGGGTCTGGGGTCTGGTCTGAATCCTCATCTTCCCATCGCGACACGGTGCTGGCGCTCGAATTGAGGCGCCGCGCCAACGCAGCGCGAGACGGGATACGCCGCGCATGACGAATCTCGGTCAGCCGTGCCGGGATGAACCCTGGAGTACCAATTCTCATGGCCGGAGTCCTTGCGGCTTCGCACCCTTTGAGGGGTGCGAAGCGGAGAAAAATCAGCGTTTGTCGGTGCGACCGACTTATTCGTTCGAGCCGTCCTCGGCGTCGCTATCCGGACGATTCTCCGGAGGCAAGAACAGCTTGCGAGTCTTGCGGAGTTTGACCTCGGCACCGCGATCGTCGGAACCATCGGGGCCATCCGGAGCATCGCTGTCTTCGCCGTAGCCGCGCAAGAAGTCTTCGAGCGACTCGTAAAAGATGAAGTCCTTGTAGTCGGCGCCGATGACGCCGACCGCTATTTCCTCAATCATGCCGGCTTTGTTGCGGTCGCGAGCGGTGAGAAAGAGAACGAAGATATCATTCGCGCGCAAGCTCTTCGGATCGTCGAACATGCTCGGCTGAAGATGCCAGTTCAACGTGACGCCGGCGGCACGCGACATGTTCTTCGCGGGCATCTTGCGCCGTTCGGGCATCGCCGCAAAACCGAGGATGACCCCGACCTTCGGACCCTGAAAGCGGGCGAAGGGCTGATATACGCGCAAATCGGTGCCGGGCATGATGCCATCTTCGACGAGGTGGCCGCCATGAAGCTGGACGACCTCTTCATAGCCCTGCTCCTGCAGGCGGAAGCGGATCTGACCTTCGACCTCGCGGCTGCGCTTGGCGTTCAGCGGGATGTTCGTCTTCACGACATCGTGCGCTTTGAACGCCTCAGCGCGGTGACGGTCTTCGAGGTCGATCCACAGTTCCTTCGGAACGGTGTCGAGAATGGTGCGGCGAATATCCATGGAGCAGTGTCCCCGTTTAGCAACAAGGGATTTCTGTCACGAATCTGTGCGTATTGCAAGATGCTTTTGTAAATATCGTGCGCCTACCCGCATCTGACAGCGAAACGGAGCGCAATGGGGCGCAATTCGTGATCCGCTCATCCTCATGTCTGCCCAAAAGGAAACTGTCTGGAACTGCTAGAGGCGATCGTTTTCTGCATGACGCGGACGTATGACCACCAGACCGTTTTCCTCCGGTTGCCGGCTGTAACGCCGGGCGAGCGCGCGACGCCGCCCTGATCAGGCGGCGAATTTCATCTGCGCCGCCTTCCGCACGCCAGTCTCGAGATGTTTCGCGATCTCGTCCGAGGTCCGGCTTACCGCCAGCTTCACGGCTTCGTCGATATGTACATAGTCCTGCGTCACGCTTTGCGACGCGTGGCCGAGCATCGCGCGGATCGTGAGCTCGGAGAAGCCGAGTTCGCCAGCCATGCTCCCGAAGGTGTGGCGCAGCGTATGCGGCGTTACACCCTTGATGCCGGCCGAGCGGCATAGCCGGGCGAGGCAGTCGCTGACGGCGGTAAAAGGGCCTTCGCCATTCGACGCGGGAAAGACGTAGGGGCAGCCGGCAATTTCGGTTTGAGCGACGACGATCTTGATCGCCTCGGGGCCGATCGCCCGATATTGCGCGTCGCTCTTCGTGTCGGGGAACGCGACGTAACCGCCCATGGGGTTGACCCACTGCCGCTGCAGCGCCTGCGCCTCTTCGCGCCGATAGCCGGTCAGAAGGAGCGTCCTCACGATAGCGAGCGCAACGGGGTTCTCGGAACCCAGTTCGGCCCGGCCGATTGCGCGCCCAAGCAGCTCGATCTCGGCGATGCTGAGACGCCGGGTCTTTTTCTTTGTCGCGAGCTTCTTCGCGCCCTTCGTGGGATGTTCCGCAATCAGTCCCTTATGCTTTGCATGGCCGAGAATGGCCTGAAGGGTGCCGAGGCTCCTCCCGGCAACGCCGGCGCCGCCGGTCGGGCGGCCGCCGCGCCCGCCCGAAGGAGGCTTTCGTGTCTGACCGGTGGCGATGTCATTCTGCATGGCCTCGACGTCGGCGATCGTCAGCTTTCGCACGAGGCGTTTGCCCATCAGCGGGATGATGTGCGTCCGGATGCGGCTCTCGTCCATGTTGAGCGAGGTGTTCTTGATCGGGCGGTTCTTCCGTCCAAGAATGCGGCCGGCCCGCGCTTCGACGAGATACCATTCGCACATCTCGGCGACATTAAGATCTTTCCGGACCCGGCGTGACTCCTCTGCGGGATCTTCGCCAGAGGCGACCTTGCCCAACTGAATCTTCGCCAGCTCGCGGGCTTGTTCAACCGTCATGACGCCGAAGCGCCCGATCTTCACTCGCCGAACCCGGCCTTCCTCATTCATATACTGGATGACGAAGGTTTTCGTCCCGGTTGCGCCGACACGGACACCGAAACCCTTGATCTCGGTATCCCAAAGAAATGCCTGGCCTGTCGCTGGTGCAGCCAGCGCATCGACCGTCCGCTTATTGAGCTTTGCAAGCGCCACAAGTTCCTCCATCATATTACGCGAGGGTGGCAGATTCGAAAAGTAATAAGGACGTAATAGAAATTCACCGCTTCGCAGGGTAGGTCGAGGATAGAATATCGCAGGTTGAAGTCAACAAAAGCTTGCTTTTTAGTGCCTTGGCGTAGAGAAAGAAGTTCTGGCGTAGTTGTCGTAATTTCTTGCCAAGGTTGGGGTCGAGGGTTCGAATCCCTTCGCCCGCTCCAGTTTTTCCACAGCCGAATTTTGACCGACCTCGCGCTGCGGGGTCGATGGTGTCGCTTTGCCTGGCGGCAGCCCGTTAAACGGCTTCCACGGTCACCCGCTGGTTCAGCATCGCAATCTCGCCATAGGCGGTGAGGAAGCTGATGTCGGCGGCGTCGCGGCCAACCGCGATCTTGGCCATCTCGCCCGCCTTCGCCATGCCGGTCGCATCGACCAGATGCCAGGCGCCACCGAGAAACACTTCGGCCACCGCGTGAAAATCCTGCGGTTCAACGCCCAGCGCATAGACGCTGACGATGCGCGCCGGGATCGCCGACGCGCGCGCCAGGCTGACCATCACATGCGCATAGTCGCGGCACACGCCTTGGCGTTCGACGAAGCTGTCAAGCGCGCCGGTTTCGGCATCGCTCGACCCGGACACATACGTAAAATGCGTCTCGATCCAGTCGCGCATCCGGCCGATCTTGGCGCCGCCCTCGACATCGCCAAACTCGTCCTGGACGAAATGGATGAACTTGTTCGCGGGGCAATAGCGCGATTCGTTGAGATACTGGACCGTCTCGCCGGGAAGGCGGTGCATCGGTACCTTGTCCAGCGCCCGGTAGTCGACGACATCGCGCACGATTTCGACCGTTGTGCGATAGCGGACATTCAGCTCGCCGCCGCGGCGCAGCCAGATGCGGTCGCCGATCATGTCCTGCGCCGGAACCCGCGCGAAATATTCGCATGTTCCCACATCGAGCACCGCGTTCACGATCCGCTGTTCGGGGATCGCCGCGGCTTCGATATGCAGCATCAGGTCAACAGGATCGCCCAAATGATAATCGAGCGCGGCGGTGATTTCGAGTTTCATCGGCTGTGAACGCTCCAAAGCGGGATCGGTGCCGCTAGGGCGATAAAATCTGCCGCACAACTGAAAAGCATTGGCGCGATTTGCCGCGGCCGCGGTATGAGCCGCCAACCCTTTCTTCATCGGGGAATTTTGTGACCGCTGCGCGTACCATTCCGTTCATCGTTGCCACCATTTTCATCGACGCGGTCGGCTTTGGCATCATCATGCCGGTGCTGCCGCAGCTGGTGATGGAGGTCGGGCGCATCGACCTGCCCCACGCGATCGAGGTCGGCGCCTGGATCGGGCTGGTGATGGCGATCGCGACCTTTCTGGCGTCGCCGGTGCTGGGCAATCTGTCGGACCGGTTCGGGCGGCGGCGGGTGCTGCTATTGTCGCTGGGCGGGCTGACCATCGACTATGCGCTGCTGACGGTCGTCGGCACCCTGCCTTGGCTGTTCGTCGCGCGCGCGTTGTCGGGGGTGTTCGGCGGCAGCTATGCCGCCGCGCAGGCGGCGATCGCCGATGTCACCGCGCCGCAAGAACGCGCGCGCAATTTCGGCTTTGTCGGCGCGGCGTTCGGGGTCGGCTTTGTCGCGGGTCCGGCGATCGGCGGCTTTCTGGGCGAGATCGGCCCGCGCGCGCCGTTCGTCGCCGCCGCGATCCTCGCCGCCGCCAACATGCTCTATGGCCTGTTCATCTTTCCCGAAACGCTGCCGCCCGAGCGCCGCCGCGCGTTCGACTGGCGCCGCGCCAATCCGCTCGGCGCGCTCAACACGATGCGCAGCCTGCCCGGGATGGGCGGGGTCGCGAGCGTGCTGACCTTGTGGCAGATCGCCAGCCTGGTCTATCCGATGACCTGGAGTTTCTATTGCATCGCGCAGCTCGGCTGGACGCCCGGGATGATCGGCGCCAGCCTCGCCGCGGTCGGGGTGATGATCGCGCTGGGGCAGGCCTTTGTCGTCGGGCCGATGGTGGCGCGCTTTGGCGAGCGCGACGCGGCGACGATCGGCATCCTCGTCGCGGTCGCCAATTACATCGGCTACGCCTTTGTCACCTCGACCTGGGGCGCCTTCCTGCTGTTGCTGCCGATCGCGTTGCAGGCGCCGGTGCAGCCGTCGCTCAACGCGCTGATGTCGCGCCGCGCCACCGCCGATACGCAGGGCGAGGTGCAGGGGATTTCGGCGATGGCGATGGGGCTGGGCCAGCTTGCCGCGCCGATCCTGCTGACCGGTACCATGGCGTATTTTACTGCGGACAAGGCGCCAGTTCATTTTCCGGGTGCAGCCTTCCTCGTGTCGGCGATCTTCGGTCTGCTCGCGGTGGCGATGCTGCGCCGCCTGCCGCGGGTGACGCGGACCAGCGACGACGCGGACGATCAGATGCCGCCGTCGGTCACCGCATAACCCGCGGCTTCCAGCCCCGCGGTCAGCATCGCGGCGCAGGCGGCGACATCGGCGGCCGACGTCGATCGGATCACGAAATTGGCGCCAACCTTGCCATCGCGGAAAAAGGGGTAGCTGCCGATCACGACGCCGGGATGATCCTTTTCACCCCGCCGTAGCAGGTCGGCGACCTCGCTTTCGGGTGACCACGCGCCGATCGTGTGCGCGACCAGCGGCGCGCCACCCTCAAGCTCGCCGGTCAGCGCGTCGAGCATCCCCGCGGTGATATGCGGGACCCCCGCCATCACGAACAGATTGCCGATGCGGATGCCCGGCGCCCCAGACATGCGGTTGGGGATCAGTTCGGCGCCGTCGGGGGTGCGCGCCATGCGCAGCCGCGCCTCGGTCAGCTCCAGCCCACGCCCGCCATAATAGCGCTCGAGGATCGCGCGCGCCTCGGGATGGACGATCACCCCGACCCCCAGCGCCTTCGCCACCGCATCGACGGTGATGTCGTCGTGGGTCGGGCCGATACCGCCGGTCGTGAATACATAATCGTAGCGCGCACGCACTGCGGTCAGCGCATCGACGATTTCCTGCTCGACATCGGGGACGATCCGCACCTCGCGCAGGCGAATCCCCTGCGCGTCGAGCCAGGTCGCGATCTGCGCGACATTCTTGTCCTGCGTGCGGCCCGAGAGAATTTCGTCGCCGATCACCAGCACGGCGGCGGTCCAGATGCGTTCGTCGCTCATTACTTTGCCTTAGCCGGACGCGGTGACAAAACAAGTGCGGTGGACGATCACCGATGTTCCATATATGTTCCCGTCGACTCGCAAGCAGAGGAGAAGCGCCGTGGCCGATGAGCTGATTTTCTATACCAACCCGATGTCGCGCGGGCAGATCGTCCGCTGGATGCTGGAGGAGGTCGGCGCGCCTTATGAACCGCGCATCCTGGATTATGGCACGACGATGAAGGACGCCGCCTATCTCGCGGTCAATCCGATGGGCAAGGTTCCCGCGATCGTCCATGATGGTCGTGTCGTGACCGAATGCGCCGCGATCTGCGCCTATCTGGCCGACGCCTTTCCCGATGCGGGGCTGGCGCCGCCGACCGCCGAGCGCGCCGATTATTACCGCTGGCTGTTTTTCACTTCTGGGCCGGTCGAACAGGCGATTACTGCAAAGCATCTGGGTGTCGAACCCGATGCCGACCAGCAACGCTCGGCAGGCTTTGGGTCGCTGTCCGCGGCGCTCGACGCGCTCGAAAGCGCGGTGGCGGGCAAGGCGTATGTGGCGGGCGACCGCTTCAGCGCCGCCGACGTTTATGTCGGCAGCCATATCGACTGGGGGCTGCAATTCGGCACCATCCCCTCGCGCCCGGCATTCGAGGCCTATGTCGCCCCCTTGCGCGAGCGCGCCGCATATAAGCGGGCGAAGGATATCGACAACGCGCTGATCGCGGAGATGCAGGCGGCGACTCCGGGTTAAAGCAGGTCGTTCGGGTTCGTCATTGCGAGCGAAGCGAAGCAATCTAGGGCGGTTTACGCTACTCTGGATTGCTTCGCTTCGCTCTCAATGACGAGCATATGGGCAATTCGCTGGCCGCTTAAGGCAGCGCCTTCAGCAATCCCGCAGCCAGCGGCGCCAGCCGTCGCACCTGCGGATCCTGCGATTCGCTGGCCGCGACATAGACCGCATCGCCAAAGGCGCTGTTGTTATGCACCGCCGCCAGCCCTTCGGCGCTGGTATAGGGCGCTTTCCAGCGCGACGCATCGCCGGGGTGCAGCGCCTGAAACCACGCCGCCCACGCCGCATCGTCGATGTCGGGGCGCTTCGCCAGAAACAGCAGCGGCCGCGCCAGCCGCCGCGCCTCGCCATGGACATAGGCGTGCGATCCCGCGGGCGCGACCTGTGCGGCGATCGCGCCGAGCAGCAGGTCGGCATCGGCGCGCGCCAGTCGCGGGTTGAGCGCCAGCTGCATCAGCAGGTCGGCACCATGCGCAACCCCGTGGCGCCAGCCCTGCCCCTCGACAAAGCCCCGATAGTCGGTGACGCCGCGCAAATAGGTCGCCCCGGTGTCGGCCAGCGCGTGCAGTTCGGCGTCGCTCAAAAAGGGCTCGACCCGATCGGCGCGCGCGACTTCGGACAGCGCCAGCACGGCGAAGGGGCGGCGGAAGCCTGCTGCGTCCCCCGGCGCGGCGAGGATCACCGTCAGCCGCTGCATCGCGTGGCGGAGGCCATCGGGTTTCAGATGCTTGCCGCGCAGTCCCTGCGTCCACAGCGCGAAAGCGAAATCGTCCCGAACCGAGGGATCGGGGTTGCCGAGGCAGGCAATGAGCGCGTCGATCGCGGCATTATCGGCCGCTGCAAAATAACGACCGGCAAAGGCCTTGAGATCGCCATCGTCGGGCCGCGCGACCGCACAAGCTTCATTGGCCTTTGCCGCGCCCGGCAGTGCCGTCATCAACACCGCGGCGCCCACCGCCGCCCATATCCGCGTCATCATCATCCCCCTGCAAAAAGAAAGAGCCCGGCGAATCGCTCCGCCGGGCTCCTTTGTTTCGTCTCTGTCCGTCCGCTTATTCGCGGCTGCCCAGCAGATTGAGCAGGAAGGTGAACATGTTGACGAAGTCGAGGTAGAGCGTCAGCGCGCCCATCACCACCGACTTGCCGACAAAATCGGTCCCGCGGACATAGAAATACATGCTCTTGATCTTCTGCGTGTCATAGGCGGTGAGGCCCGCGAACAGCAGCACGCCGATCACGCTGATCGCGAGGCTGAGCGCGCTCGACTGCACGAACAGGTTGATCAGCATCGCGACGAGGATGCCGACGACACCCATGATCAGGAAGGTACCAAAGCCCGACAGATCCTTCTTGGTCGTATAGCCATAGAGGCTGAGACCCAGAAACGCCGCCGCCGTCGCAAAGAAGGTCGTCGCGATCGACGTGCCGGTAAAGGCGATGAAGATCGTCGACATCGACAGACCCATCACCGCGGCATAGACCCAGAACAGCGCCTGTGCCGCCGTCGTCGACAGCTTGTTGATGCCAAAGCTGAGCACCAGCACAAAGGCCAGCGGCGCCAGCATCACCACCCACATCAGCGGGGTGCCGACCATCGACGCGGTAAAGCCCGACTGAAAGGCGAGCAGCGCGACGATACCCGTCAGCAGCACGCCCGACGCCATATAATTGTAAACCGACAGCATGTACGACCGCAGGCCGGCATCGACGGCCTGGTCCATTGCGTTCGCGCCGGCCCCAAAACCGGAAGCCGCCATATTGGGGTCGTTCCAATTCGCCATTGTCATTACTCCATCACCGGTCAGCCCATACCGACCGTAGGTGGCAATATCGTGATTTTCTCGTCCGCTTTCAAGCGAAACCGGAAATCGGACAAGTTTCGGTGGTTGCGGCTGGGAGAGCCATTATGCTGGCGGCGCCATGTCGACCCACCGCCTGTTCGCCGCGCTGCGCCCGCCACGCCCCGTTCGCGACCTGTTGCGCACCGCCATGCACGGCATTTCGGCGGCGCGCTGGCAGGATGACGAGCAGTTGCACCTGACGCTGCGCTTCATCGGCGAAGTCGATCGCCACCGCGCCGAAGATATTGCCGCTGCGCTGGGCGCGCTCCACGCCCCCGCGATCACCGCGCGGATCGCCGGGGTGGGCATGTTCGAACGCAAGGGGTGGCCGCACACCGTCTGGGCCGGGGTCGAACCCGCGGCGGCGCTGGCGACCCTGCACCGCAAGGTCGACCAATTGCTGGCGCGCGTTGGCATCGATGCCGAAACGCGCGCGTTCGTGCCGCATGTCACGCTGGCGCGGCTCAACCGGGCGGCGGGGCCGGTCGCGCCCTTTCTGACGCTGCACGGCGATCTGGCGAGCGCGCCTTTCGTCTTCGATCACGTCATCCTGTACGAAAGCGAGATGGGTCATGGCGGGTCGCGCTATCACCCGGTGGCGCGCTATCCTTTGGACGTTTCGGCGACCAGCGCCGCGGCGACCGCGCTGACATCGGCCCAGGTTTCGGCAAAACCGTCGTCGGCGCCATAATAGGGATCGGTCACACTCTCCCCCAGCCGCCCCGGGACGAGATCGAGCATCAGCCGGATGCGCGCCGTCGCATCGGCGGGCGCGAGCGCGCGGGCGTCGCGCAGGTTCGCGGCATCGGCGGCGAGGATCAGGTCGAAGCGGTAGAAATCCTCGCGGACCAACTGGCGACCGCGCAGATCCGAAATATCCGTGCCACGGCGCCGGGCCTCGGCCTGCGCCCGCTTGTCGGGCGGATGGCCGATATGCCAGTCGCCGGTTCCCGCCGAATCAAGCGTGGCCGAGATTCCCGCATGGGCGAAAGCGACACGCGCCGCCGCTTCGGCGAGCGGCGACCGACAGATATTGCCGAGGCAAAGGAACAATATTGCCGGGCCATCGGGTTGGTACGCGCGCATCCTGGTCCTTTCGCAGCAAAGTTGAACCGACTTTCAACTTGCGCCTTTTTTCGGCTCTGCTAGCCATGAGCCATAACAGATAGTGGGTCAGGGAGAGGGTTGCCAGATGGCCGAGACCGCCAGCGAAACCAACGCGGCCGCAGCGCCGGAATTTCAGGAACCGAAAGCCACCGGCTACAGCTGGTATGTGCTGTCGGTGCTCGTCGTCGTCTATATCCTCAACTTCATCGACCGGCAGATCCTGAGCATCCTGGCGGTCGACATCAAGGCCGATCTGGGGCTGACCGACGCCGACATGGGCTTCCTCGGCGGCGCCGCCTTTGCGGTCTTTTATGCGTTGTTCGGCATCCCGCTCGGGCGGCTGGCCGACAATTGGAGCCGGGTGAAGCTGCTGTCGATCGGCCTCGCCTTATGGTCGACGATGACCGCGCTGTCGGGCTTTGCGCGCGATCAGATGACGCTGACCTTTGCCCGCATGGGCGTCGGCGTCGGCGAGGCGACCGCCAGCCCCACCGCCTATTCGCTGATTTCGGACTATTTCCCCAAAAAGCAGCGCGCGACCGCGCTCGCGATCTATTCGTCGGGGCTGTATATCGGCGGCGGCGTGTCGCTGTTTATCGGGGCGTTGATCGTCAAGGCATGGAACGATGCCTATCCGGGCGGCGGCCCATTCGATCTGGTCGGCTGGCAGGCAGCGTTCCTGGCGGTCGGCATCCCCGGACTGATCGTGGCGCTATGGGTCGCGACCCTGCGCGAGCCGGTGCGCGGCGCGATGGACGGCGTGGCGAGCCCCAGTTCGCCCGCGCCGTTTCGCCAGTTCGCGCAGGATCTGTCGACAATCGTGCCGCCCTTCACCTTGATCGGCGCATGGCAACGCGGCCCCGCGGCGCTCGCGATCAACATCGGCTTTGCGATCGGGATCGCTGCCTTTGCCTGGTGGATGATCGAATTGACCGGCAATTTGCCGCAATGGTCGGCGGTCGGGCTGGGCTATTATGCCGTCTTCTCATGGGCCTGCACGCTCCGCGCGCGTGATACCGCAACCTTTCGCCTGATCTGGGGCACCCCGGCCTTTATCTGCACCACATTGGGCTATGGGATGGTCAGCCTCGCCGCCTATGCCCTCGCCTTCTGGTCGGCACCCTATGCCGAGATCGTGCTGGGATTGCCCAAGCAGCAGCTGGCGTTCTGGCTGGGCGCCAACGGCGCGATCAGCGGGTTTGTCGGGGTGATCATCGGCGGCCGGATCGCCGATGCGCTTCGCGCGAAAAACCCGGCGGGCCGCATCCTGATGATCATCTTTGGCGTCGTGGCGCCGATCATCCCGATCTGGATCGGTTACACCACCCCCGACCCGACGTTATTCTATGTGATGAACTTCCTCGCCGGGATGTTCGGCGCAACGGCGCTGGGCGCTGCGGCGGCGACGACGCAGGATCTGGTGCTGCCGCGGATGCGCGGCACCGCCACCGCCGCCTTCTTTCTGGGCACGACGTTGGTCGGGCTGTCGTTCGGCCCCTATATGGTCGGGCAGATTTCGGATTTAGCGGGGACGATCGTCAATGGCCAGCCGGTGGGCGATCTGCGCACCGGGATCCTGTCGTTGATCGGGGTGGCGCCGATCGCGCTGATCCTGTTGCTCTATGCCTATCGCGCGGTGCCGCAGGCCGAAGCGACGATCGCCGAGCGGGCCGCGGCTTAGGTCGCGACCCGCCCACGCGATCGCGATCCTAACCCACAGGCGTGGCGGTAATCACGCCGCAGGCGATGCGGTCGCCGCTGTTGCCGCTGGGATCGGTCTTCATGTCGTCGGGGCCGACATGGATCACGAACGCCGCGCCATCGGCATCGAGCATCGCGCCATCGCCGGTCAGGCGCGTGCCGACCAGTTGCAGCGTCGCGCGGCCGATCGTGTCGGGTTCGATGACCAGATTGGGCAGATCGCCATGATGCGCGCCCATCGGGTTTTCGCGGCCATGCTGCGCGCCGGTCGGGTTCCAGTGCGGGCCCGCAGTGGTGAATTTGGGCGCGTCGCACAGCCCCGTCGTATGGACGTGCATCCCGTAGGTGCCGGCCCCAAAGCCGCGCGCGACGAGTTCGAGCCGCAGTCCGCTGCCATCCTTGAAAATATCGACGCGGCCGCGGTCGGCGCCGCGCGCGTCGACCAGATTGGCATAGGCGTCGGGGACGGGCAGCTTCGACGTCGGCGTCTTGCCCATATTGGCGCAACCCGCCAGCGCGAGCGCGCCAATGGCAGCGGTTAGCAGCGGTAATTTCATCGAACGCGCACCCTTGATCATCATCAGCTCCCCGATTGACGGTTCGGGAC
The DNA here is from genome assembly GCA_023422695.1 of Pseudomonadota bacterium. Lineage (GTDB taxonomy): Bacteria > Pseudomonadota > Alphaproteobacteria > Sphingomonadales > Sphingomonadaceae > Sphingopyxis. The sequence continues at coordinate 295 of JAFAGN010000122.1, read as the reverse complement.
CATAACGCCGCAGCCGCAGCTTTCGATCCGTCGCAGCGACGATGCCCGCATTCGGCGCGACTTCCAAGCGGCGATGTCGGCTTTGGGGTGGGAAGGGGACGGTGTCGATCCTCCCCGGAACGGGGAGGGGGACCAGCGAAGCTGGTGGAGGGGCACCATCGGTTCGCCTTGCCGCTACGATAGTGCATCGCCGAACGGTCGCCGATGACGGAGTGCTTTTTGTCCGGCGCCACGTAAACCGCCTGTGCCCCTCCACCACCCTTCGGGTGGTCCCCCTCCCCCGGTGGGGGAGGAT
>JAFAGN010000065.1 GCA_023422695.1 Pseudomonadota bacterium | reverse complement strand
CGTTCGTGTCGAGCGAAGTCGAGACACCGCGAAGTCTTGCGCTGTTCATGCGTGTCTCGACTTCGCTCGACACGAACGGAAGAATAGTTCAGATTTTTTGCCTGATGCTTTCATCCGTCGGCGCGGCCGCAACCACCCGCACCGGGATCGCCTTGGCCGCCGGACAGCCGCTGACCTTGTCGTAAAAGCCGAGCGGCAGCAGCGGGTTAAGTTCGGGATAATAGCCCGCGACCGATCCGCGCGACATCGGATAATCGATGATCGTCAGCCCCTCGACCCGCCGCACCGCGCCATCGTCGCTGATCGTTTCCAGCGCGACTTTGGCACCCGCCTCCAGCTCGCGATCGGCGATGTCGTCGGCGTTCATGAACAGCACCATGCGGTCGTTATACACGCCGCGATAGCGGTCGTTGTAGCTGTAGATCGTCGTGTTGAACTGGTCGTGCGAGCGCACCGTAGCGAGGCGCAACATCGAGGGATCGGCGACCGGCGCGTTGACCGCCAGCCCCGGCAGGGTCAGGAAATTCGCCTTGCCGTTCGGCGTCGCCCACGCGCGGCGGCGCGGCGGGATGTCGAGGTGGAAGCCCTGCGGCGCCTGGATGCGTTCGCCGAAGTTTTCGTACAGCGCCGGATAGACCGCGGCGATCTTGTCGCGGATCAGGCTGTAATCGTCGATGTAGCTGGCCCAATCGACCTTGCTGCCCGGCAGCGCCGCCATCGCCATGCGGCACACGATCTCGGTCTCGGTCAGCAGATGTTCGCTCGCCGGGTCGAGCACGCCGCGCGAGGCGGTGACGTTCGACATCGAATCCTCGATCGTGACGAACTGTTCGCCCGCCGCGGTCTCGATCCGTTCGGAGCGCGCGACGACGGGCAGGATCAGCGCATCCTTGCCATGGACCAGATGCCCGCGGTTGAGCTTGGTCGCGATCCCCACGGTCAGGTCGAGCCGCCGCATCGCGGCATAGGCGCGGTCGGTATCGGGAACCGCACGGACAAAATTGCCCCCCAGTCCGATAAACACCCGGGCGCTGCCGTCCAGCATCGCCTGAATCGATTCGACCGTGTGATGGCCATGGCCGCGCGGCGGTTCGAAACCGAACACCTCGCGCACCTTGTCGAGATAGGCTTCGCTCGGCTTTTCGTCGATGCCCACGGTGCGGTCACCCTGGACGTTCGAATGGCCGCGGATCGGCGAGATGCCCGCGCCCGGCTTGCCGAAATTGCCCTTGAGCAGCAACAGATTGGCGATCTGCTGCACCAGCTGCGACCCCAGCTGGTGCTGGGTCACCCCCATGCCGTAGCAGATGATCGTCGCGTTCGAGCGGATATAGATGTCGGCGCAGCGGCGGATCTGCGCCTCGTCGATCCCGGCCGCCGCGATCAGATGGGGCCATCGCTGCGCCTCGATATCGGCCTTCAACGCCGCGAAACCCGCCGTATGTTCGGCCAGGAAATCATGGTCGAAAACCGTCTCGCCCGCCGCCTCGCGCTCGAACATGACCTTCATCATGCCCTTGATCAGCGCGAGGTCGCCGCCGATCTTTATATGGACGAACTCGCTGGTGACCGCGGTCGATCCGAAGGTCGCCATCTGGACGATGTCCTGCGGCTCGGTGAACTGGATCAGCGCGCGTTCGGGCATCGGGTTGACCGCGACGATCGGCACCCCGCGTTTGCGCGCCTCGACCAGCGGGGTCATCATCCGCGGCGCGTTGGTGCCGGCGTTATGGCCAATCAGGAAAATCGCTTGCGCCTGTTCGAAGTCGCCCAGCACCACCGTGCCCTTGCCGATACCGATTGCGGGCGGCAGGCCGCGGCTGGTCGGTTCGTGGCACATGTTCGAACAATCGGGAAAATTGTTCGTCCCAAATTCACGCACGAAAATCGAATAGAGAAACGCCGTCTCGTTCGCGGTGCGGCCCGAGGTGTAGAATTCGGCCTGGTGCGGGCTGTCGAGCGCGCGCAGATGCCGACCGATCAACGCAAAGGCATCGTCCCAGCTGACCGGCACATAATGGTCGGTCGCGGCATCATAACGCATCGGTTCGGTCAGCCGCCCCTGCATTTCCAGCCAATAATCCGATTGCTGCATCAGGTCAGACACGCTGTGCGCGGCAAAAAATTCGCGTGTCATCCGAAACTTCGTCGCCTCATGCGCCAGCGCCTTTGCGCCATTTTCGCAGAATTCCAGCTTTTTGGTGCAGGTCGCATCGGGAAAGGCGCAGCTGGGACATTTGAACCCGCCGGGCTGATTCATCGCCAGCAACGCGCGCGATCCCTTGCCGACGACGCTTTGTTCCATCAGCACCTTGGCGGTGGCGGCGGCGGCGCCCCAGCCGCCCGCGGGGCTGGCATAGGTTCGATAGCGGGGTTTGTGGTCGGCCATGACAGCCAGATTAGCGTAGTGCCGTCCGCTTTCCTATCGTTCGCCGAACTTTAGCGTGAAACAGGCGCCGCGCCCCTCCGGCCCCGCGCCGCCGGTGAGCGTTATGCCCGCTGCGACGCAGAGCCGCCGCGAAATATCGAGCCCCAACCCGCTGCCGATGCTGGCGTCGCCTTTGGCAAAGGGGGCGAAGGGATCGACGTTCGTCCCGAGCCCGCGACCATCGTCGCAGATCGTCAGCAGGTCGCCCCCGAACGCGATGTGCAGCCGCGCCGCAGCCGCATGTTGAAAGGCGTTGCCGATCAGATTGTTGACGACGAGCTGCAACGCCGTCGGATCGGCCGCCACGATCATGCCCGGCGGCACGTCGATCGTCGCCGCGGGCTGGTCCGCGGGGAAGCGGAGCATCGCCGCAGCCAGCGCCTTTTCGATCAGCGGCGCCAGCAAAACCGGCTCTGGCGGCAGCGCCTCGCCCTCGCGCGCCAGTGCGAGCAACAGATCGAGCGTTTGCGTCATGTCGATCGTCGCGGTTTCGATCCGGCGCAGCGCGTCGGGAACCGGCGCGGGCAGATCATCACGCAGCGCGATCACCTCGGCGGCGCCGCGGATAACGGCCAGCGGGGTGCGCAGTTCGTGGCTGGCATCGCGGGTGAAACTACGCTCGCGATCGACGAAGCCGCGAATGCGCTGGAACGCCTGTCCCAGCACCCCCGCCAGGACGCCGATCTCGTTCGCCGGATAATCCTCGGCGCGCACGACCGGCACCGCATCGCCGCCGCTCGCCACGTCGCTGGCAAGCCGACTGAGCGGGCGCATGGCGCGATTGGCCAGCCACCAGCCGAGCAGCGCCATCACCAGCGCAATGAACAGGCTGAGCCCGATCAGAAACCGGATCATCCCGTCGCGCACCGGGCGGACGAGCAGATAGCGGCTGACTTCGGCGACCGCGATCGCGGGCATCGCGGTTTGCGGCGCACCCGCGCGTCGGTCGAGGGTGAAATGCGCGATATGGTAATGCCGCCCCGCGGCACCGTAAAACTCGCTTTGCTGGGGGTTGGCCGCCACCTGCGACGCCAGGTCGACGGGCAATCCGGCAGCACGCGGGTAGATTTTGATATAGGCGACCTCCGGGGTCGGCAGCCGCGCGTCGCGCGCCCAGGCCTGCTGCTGCCGCTCGATTTCATTCGTCAGCGCGGTGCTGAACAACCGGTCCTCGAGCGTATAGGCAAAGATGAAGGTGGCCAGACCGAATGCCGCGCTGGTCGCCAGCACGGTCGCGACCAGCGCCGCGATCACGCGGCGGCGCAAGCTATAGGACCGCTGGGTCATGGCGGCGGGCTCAGGCGAAAACCGATGCTGTGCACCGTTTCGATCATCGCGGCACCGAACGGCTTGTCGACGACCTGCCGCAGCAGATGGATGTGGCTGCGCAGCGCATCCGATGACGGCGGCTCGTCGCCCCACAGCCTGCGCGCAATTTCGCTGCGCGTGACCGGCTGCGGCGATGCTTCGGCGAGCAGCAGCAATATGTCCCAGAGCAGCGGCGACAGCCGCAGCGGCTGCCCGGCGCGCGCCGCGGTCCGCATCTGGCGGTCGATCGCCAGCGGACCGATGATCAAGCTGTGCGGCCGCCCCAGTTGCGGTCGCTGCGCCAGTGCCGCGATCCGCGCGGCCAGTTCGGCGAGCGAAAAGGGCTTGACCAGATAATCGTCGGTGCCGCTGGCGAAGCCCGCCAGCTTGTCGTCCAGCGTGTCGCGGGCGGTGAGCATCAGGATCGGGATGCGATGATCGCTGCGGCGGCGGATCTCGGCACAGACGCTGATCCCGTCGCGGCGCGGCAGCGCAAGGTCGAGCAAGATGACGTCGATCGGCCCCGTCAGCGCTTCGCGCAGCCCCGCCTCGCCGTCCGCCGCATAGTGCAGCCGATGGCCGAGCGCCTCCAGATAGTCGATGACATTGTCCGCCAGATCGGCGTTGTCCTCGATCAGCAGGATGTCCAACGCATTGTTCAAGCGATATCCTTTGCCGCGCGCTTCCGCCGCCGATCCCTGGCGATGCCCGCATCAAATTTGCGTCAAAACGCCTTTGACATCGCTCCGACAGCCCTTGTGACAGACCGCCGCCCATCATGAAACGGGTTGGAGCAAGACAATGCAAAATCGGGTGAATTTTCTGGCAAGCTGGGCACTGGGCCTGCTCGCCGCCGCCGCGCTGCCCGCGCAGGCGCAGGTGAATGGCACCGCGAGTTCGGACCGCGTGCTGCTGGTCATCAGCAGCAACGGAGCGGATGAGGGGAAAACGCGCCCCGGCTTCGAAATGGACGAGTTGTCGCAGGCCTATGCGGTGTTTACCGACAACGGGCTCAGCGTCGATATCGCCAGCCCCAAGGGCGGCTTGGTCGTCGCCGACAAATTCAATCCCGAAAAATCGTTCAACAGCCGGTTCACCGCCGACCCCGTGGCCAACGCGAAGTTGAACGCCACGCTGACGCTGGCCAGCGTACGCGACCAGACTTACGCAGCGGTCTTCGTCGTCGGCGGCAAGGGCGCGATGTTCGACCTGCCCGTCGACGCCGATCTCAAAAGCCTGCTCGCCCAGACCTATGAGCGCGGCGGCGTGATCAGCGCAGTGTGTCACGGACCGGCGGCGCTGATGAATGTGCCGATGAAGGACGGGACGTCGCTCATCGCCGGACGCGCCGTTACCGGGCTTTCGAACGAGGAAGAATTACTGTTCGGCAAACGGTGGATCCCGATGTTCCCGGTGCTGCTGGAAGATGGGCTGCGCGGCGCCGGGGCGCGGTTCAGCGCAGCACCGATGATGCTGAACCATGTCGTCACCGACGGCCGCATCGTCACCGGACAAAACCCCTATTCGACGTTCAGCACCGCCGAGGCGGTGGTCCGCGCGATGGGCCGCAAGGTCGCGCCGCGCGAGCCGCTGGCCGAAGAACGCAGCATCGCGCTGATCAGCCAGGTGCTGGCCGGTGATGTCGCCGCGGCGCAGCGATCGCTCAAGGCAAATCCGGCGCAATATGACGTGCCGCTGATCGCGGCGTGGGGACTGTATCGCTCGAAAACCCCCGGCGGCGACCGCAAGTTGATCGAGGGTGCGATCGCCGCGATGGAAACCGCGCTGCCGCATTATGACGAACCGCAACTGGTCACCGCGATTGCCGAGGCACGCGGCAAGCTGGCGGACGCCAAGTAATGCCAACGCTTTCGCGCCGTCAGGTCGTCGCGGGTGCCGCAGGCGCCGCTGCTGCGGTTGGGGTGACGGGCCTTGTTGGCTTCGCCGCCGAGCCGTCCGCTACCCCGCCGTCAACCCCGCTGCCGATGGCGGCGTTGAAAGCCGATCTGACGGTGTGGCGCCGCGCGGTGCTCGATCGCCACCCGCGCTATTTCGGGCAGACGGTATTGGAGGCGCCGGTCGAGGCTGCGTTTCGTGCCGCGGCAGCGTCGATCGAAGGCCCGCTGACGCGCGCGCAGGCGTTTCGAATCTTTGGACGGATCAACCCGACCTTCCGCGATGCTCACACCTTGCTGCTGCCCTGGCTGTCGGGCGCGGAGCCGGGGGAGGTCGAACGCGCGCGCCAGTTTCCCTTCGGCGCCGACATCGCGCCCGACGCGCGGCTGCGTTTGCGCAGCAGCTGGCGCAACGAAAAGACGGGCGAAACGCTGACGCGCGGGACCGAAATTCTGGCGATCAACGGCATGGCGATCCCCGATCTGGTCGCGCGGCTGTTGGCGTACAGCCATGGCGAAACCGCCAAACTGCGGATGCATATGCTGGGGGTGATGCTGCCCGGCTGGTTCGACGCGGTGATGGGGTGGCGCGACCGCTTTGCGATCACCTTCGCCGGTACGGCGGCGCCAACGACGTTGCAATGGGCGAAAGGCGCGCCGTGGGTACCGGTCGAGAACAGCAAAGCGGCGGAATCGCCGCGTATCGAATGGCTGGGCGCCGACGCCGCCATGCTGCGCGTCCCGACCTTCGACGTCGACGAAGATCCCGATGCGTACAACCGCGCGATCGACCAGGCATTCGCCGCGATTAATGCGCGCGCCGTTTCGCGCCTGATCATCGATGTGCGCGGCAACACCGGCGGCCAGAGCGACGCGGGCGCGCGGGTCATCCAATATGTCCTTGATCGTCCCGCCGCACAGGTGTCGCGGGCGCGCGAGCGACTGAACGACGAGAATATCGGTGTGCTCGGCTATCGCGGCGCCATCGGAACGATGCGCGAATTTGTCGTCGACGACGAACTGATCCAGCCCGTACCCGCCGAAGCGCGGTTCAAAGGCCGCGTCGCGGTGCTGATCGATGAATTGACCTATTCGGCCGGTATCCTGTTCGCCACCACCATGCAGGATCGGGGGCTGGCCACCTTGGTCGGACGCCCGACCGGCGGCTTTGCGAACCAGACCGGCAATATGATGCCGACGCGCCTCCCCGCGACAGGCTTTACCGCTTTCATTGCCACCCGCGATTTCATCCGGCCGAGCGGCGACCGGCGCGTCGCGCCGGTGCAACCCGACATCGTCGTCGATGACGGCGCAAACGAACCGGCAATTCTTCAGCTGGCGCTCGCTAGCCTCGCCAAACCCGGCGGCATCGAACGCCAAACCGACACGCCCACAAGCTGAGCGGCGCAACATTGGAGGATGGTGGCGCGTTGGGGGATCATCCACGCACCAAATCATCCACGCACCAAAAGGAGCCCCCGATGAGCGACGATATCAAGCAGCAGTTCTGGAAAGCGCTGGCCGACAGCCCCTATGTCATGGTCGGCACGACCGACAGCCGCGAGCATCATATCCCGATGAACGCCCAGCTCGACAAGGATGCGGACAGCGCCTTCTGGTTCTTCACCTCGACCGACAACCGCCTGTCGGGCGGCGGTCCCGCGATGGCGCAGTTCGCGTCGAAGGGCCATGACCTGTTCGCCTGCATCGCGGGGACTTTGGTCCGCGAAACCGACCGCGCAGTGCTCGACAAATTGTGGAGCAACGGCGTCGCGGCCTGGTACGAAGGCGGCAAGGACGATCCGAAGCTGGTGCTGCTGCGCTTCAACCTGACCAATGCCGAAATCTGGACCGCCGATCCCGGCATCAAGGGCATCTTCAAACTGATGACCGGGATGACGATGAAGGAAGGCGAACTGGGCCAGCACGCCGAGGTGGCGCTGTAGCGACCGTCGCTCTCGCGAAGGCGGGGGCCGCTGTTAGCAGCACGGACGTTCGTCAGTCGCGAGTACTAGGGTCTGGACTCATTTGATCCAGAAGCAAAGAGCGGCGACGATGCAGACACCGGCGAGGAAGTTGCGAGCAAGCTTGTCGTAGCGTGTTGCGATAGCTCGGAAGTCTTTGAGGCGACAGAAGGCGCGCTCGACGGCGTTGCGGAGTTTGTAGGCATCGGCATCGAAGGGAAAGCGGTTCACGCGGTTGATCTTGTTAGGGATCACCGCGAGCGTTCCGCGAGCGGCGAGGCTCCTGCGCAGCGCGTCGCCGTCATAGGCGCGGTCGGCAAGCAGGCGTGCGCTGGGGCGGCTCTGGGCGATGAGATCGGTCGCAGCGACGATGTCGGAAGCCTGGCCCGCGGTCAGGTGCAGGACATGCGGTCGGCCATGCTCGTCTACGAGGAGGTGGATTTTGGTCGTGCGCCCGCCGCGCGAGCGTCCGATTGCCTGGAACCGTTCCCCCCTTTTTGTGCTCCCGAAGCCGAGCGATGCGCTTTGATCGAAGAGCTGTCGATCATCGCTGTGCTTGGTGGTTCGCCGCTCTCGACCAGCGCCGCGAAGATCGCCTGCCACAGCCCGCGCTTGCTCCAACGATTGTAGCGGTTGAACACCGTCGTATACGGCCCGTAAGCCTCGGGCAGCGCCCGCCAGCGACACCCCTCGCGAAGCCGATACACGATCCCTGAGATCACGCGTCGGTCATCAACCCGCCGCTTGCCCTTGTAAACCTTCGGAATGTGCGGCTCGATCGCCGCCCATTGTCCCTCGCTCAGCCAGAAATGATCCGCCATGATCCAAGCCTCCCTAGCAGCTTGAATCATAACAACGCCATCACGTCAATTGAGTACAGACCCTAG
>JAFAGN010000021.1 GCA_023422695.1 Pseudomonadota bacterium | reverse complement strand
CCCGATCCTCCCCCGCCGGGGGAGGGGGACCACCCGAAGGGTGGTGGAGGGGCACAGGCGGTTTACGCAACGCCGGACTAAATAGGCTTTCATTTCGAGCAGCCGATCGGCGGTGCGCGATTTCACGGGCAAGGCAAACCGATGGTGCCCCTCCACCAGCTTCGCTGGTCCCCCTCCCCGTTCCGGGGAGGATCGGGAATGTCCGCTTCCCACCCCAAACCCGTCGGCTCGCGAGCGTTCTAATCGCAAGCCTTGTGCAGCTTCCACGCCAGCACGGACGACACCAGGCACATCGCCGCTACCATCAGCAGCGTGTCGTCGATCGTTAGGCCGATGCCGATCAGCACGCTGAGCAGCAAGGTTGCCGCGACCATGAAACCCGAATTGACGATGTTGTTCGCCGCAACCGTGCGCGCGGTCTGTGATTTGGCGACGGTGGTGGTCAGGAAGGCGTAGAGCGGGACGACGAACATACCGCCCGCGATCGCGATGCCGAGCAGGTCGAGGATGATGCGGTCGCCGGTCGTCAGCGCCAGAAACTCGCGCCAGTTCATCAGTCCGGTGCCGACATGCTCCCACCCTTTGACGTTCCACCACAGGTCGAGGACGAACAGGCCCATCACGATCACCGACCCCGGCGAGTAGCGCGCCGAGACATGCCCCTTGAGCAGCCGATTGACGATGATCGAGCCGATCGCGACGCCGACCGAGAAGATGGCGGTAAACAGCGTCGCGACGGTGTTGTCGGCGCCGAGTGCGTTCTTGACCAGCGGCGGGAACTGCGCGGCCAGAATGGCGCCGATCGCCCAGAAGAAGCTGATCGACACGATTGCCAGGAACAGTCGCGGGATATGCATCGTCGAATTCACCAGCCGCCACGACGAGCGAAACACGTTATGATCGATGACCAGCCCCTGCGCCTCGGTCTCGGGCGGCGCGACGGGAACGTAGCTGGCGGTCAGGCGGCCGATGACGGCGACGATGATGATCCCGGGAATCGCGATATGCGGCGGCGTGAGCCCGCCGACGATGGTGCCGCCAAGGATGGCAATGTAAGTGCCCGCCTCGACCCAGCCGGTCCCGGCGAGAACCTCGTCCTCCTCCAGATGCTGGGGCAGGATCGCATATTTGATCGGGCCAAAGAAGGTCGAGTGCGTTCCCATCGCGAACAGCGCGAGCAGCATGACAGGTACGAGGTGCAGCCAGATGCCGATCGCGCCGACGATCATGATGAAAATCTCGGCGGTCTTGATCAGGCGGATCATCCGCGTCTTGTCGGTGCTGTCGGCCAGCTGGCCCGCCAGTGCGGAAAACAGGAAGAACGGCAGGATGAACAGGCCGCCCGCCAGCGCGTTGAACCACGCCTCGGTCTCGGGATCCTTGTAGATGGTGAAGGTGACGAGGATCACCATCGCCATCTTGTAGAAATTGTCGTTGAAGGCGTTCAGGAACTGGGTCGCGAACAGGGGCAGGAACCGGCGTTGCTTCATCAGCGCAAAGGAACCGGTCATTGAAAATCCACTCGTGCAGCCTGACATTCGGACAACGCCGCCGCGTCACGGCAATATGGTTGTCGCGCGGGGGGCTTATCGGTTAGGGCGGGCAGGGTCAAAGGCCATTTTGGCCATAGCGCGCCACAGCGGCGGGAATCAGGGGTCATGCTGAGTCTTCCGAACATCCTGACATTGTCGCGCATTTTGGCGGTGCCCATTTTGCTGTTCCTGCTGTGGCCGGGAGTGGTCGAGGGATCGCACCAGCCCAAGCCGATCGATTATGCGCTGGCGTTCGGTTTGTACTGCCTGATGGGCATTACCGATTATTTTGACGGTTATGTTGCACGATCGCGCGGTATCGTATCGCGGCTGGGGGCGTTTCTCGATCCGATTGCCGACAAGATCATGATTGCGGCGGTGATCCTGCTGCTGGTGTTCACCCGCGACATCACCGGCTATCACGTCATTGCGGCGCTGATGATCCTGCTGCGCGAGATTATCGTGTCGGGGCTGCGCGAATTTCTGGCGACCTTGCAGGTGTCGATGCCGGTGACCCAGCTGGCGAAATGGAAAACGACCTTTCAGCTGGTGTCGTTCGGGGCGCTGATCCTGGCGGGCGCGCTGCCCGCGCTGGAGTGGGTCAAGACGGTCGGGCTGGCGACGCTGTGGGGCGCTGCGGTGCTGACGCTGATCACCGGCTGGGATTATCTCCGCGTCGGCCTGAAGCATATGGACTAGCGCGATGGCGCTGACCATTTCCTATTTCGCTTGGGTCCGCGAGCGGATGGGGGTGGCCGACGAGGTTATCGAACTGCCCGCCGAAGTGACCGACCTGACTGCGCTGCTGGCGTGGCTCGCGGCGCGTGACGAGCGCGGCGCGCTCGCATTCGCCGAACCGCAGCGGATTCGCGCCGCGATCGACGGCGTGATGATGGGACCGGGGGCGTCGCTGATCGGCGCGCGCGAGGTTGCGCTGTTCCCACCGGTGACCGGCGGATGATCCGCGTCGCGGTGCAGACGGCGGCGATCGATGTCGGCGCCGAGCTCGACCGGCACGATGCGGGCGGTCACGGCGCGAGCGCCAGCTTTATCGGGCGGGTGCGCGGCGATGGCGGGCTGGTCGAGCTGTTCCTGGAACATCATCCCGTGATGACCGAGGTGGGGCTGACGGCCCTTGCGCGGACTGCCGCGGACCGGTGGCAGCTGGCGGCGCTGACGCTGATCCACCGCGTTGGGGCAATGGCGCCGGGCGACACGATCGTGCTGGTGCTGGCGAGCAGCCCGCACCGCAGCGAGGCGCTGGCGGCGTGCGAGTTTCTGATCGACCGGTTGAAGACCGACGTGATGCTGTGGAAGCGCGAGACGTTCGGGGATGGCCGCGTTGCGTGGGTTGAGGCGCGGGCGGGCGATGAGGTGCGGGCCGAAAGATGGAGCTAAACTAGCTTCCGTTCGTCTCGAGCGAAGTCGAGAGACGCGCGGTCTGCGCATGCCTTCGCGTGTCTCGACTTCGCTCGACACG
>JAFAGN010000009.1 GCA_023422695.1 Pseudomonadota bacterium | reverse complement strand
CCCGTTTTCCTAAAAAACCCGAGGGCGGGGCCGCGTGGCACCGCCCTTTTTTGTGCGGCGAGGGGACAACCGCACATTGTTGTCACGACATATGCGTTCAGCTGTTCGAGTAACCCGGGCGGAACGTCGTCGTGCGGGTGCGTGCGGGTTCGGGGCGACGCACGTCCTGTTCCTGCGTGGCGGGTGCTGGACGCTGGGCGATTTCCCATGCGCTGACGGGTTTGCGCGTCATATCCTTCTGCGCGCTCAGCGTTTCGTCATAAGCGATGCGTTCCTGACGATCGCGGAATCGCGCCCGCTTCAACCGTTTCGACAGCGTGGCAAAGGGGTTGTCGGGCGTCGGGCCAGCCATTGCCATGGCTTCATGGCGCCCCATGCTGCCGCTGGGGGCGGCGGCAAAGACCGGGGTGGTCCGCGGCTTGGCAGCGACCGGCTCGCGCGGCGCATAGGCCGGGGTCACCCACTGTTCGGCTTCGCTCGCGACCGGAGCACGCGCGGCGACGGGGTCGAAACGCTGGACCGGAGCGTCGCGGACGACCTCGTCATAGCTGACGTCGGTTGCGCCCTGACGGCGACGGCGCGCGAAGGCGAGTCCGGCCCCGCCAATGACGAGCAAGGCGGCGGCGCCTCCTGCGATCTCCCAAGGAAATTCATTGCCCGTGGTCGCAGCCGTTTCAGCAGGCAGCGGCGCGGGGTCGATCACCGGGTCGGCGGTTACCGCCATCGGTGCAGCGACAGGCGCCATTTCCGTGGTTGGAGCGGCTTCGGGTGCCGTCGGCGTCGTCGCGGCGGCTGCCACCGGCGCGGCGGCGGCGGGACGGCTGCGTTCAGTGGCGCGCGGCGCGCGCACCGGGGCAGGGGTTTCGGCGCGTTGGGTGGTGCGCGGCGCCGGGGCCGTTTCCGCCGGAGCGATATCCAGCGGCACGCGGATCACCGGCGCGGGTGCCGGGGTCTGCGCGGCTTGCGGCGCGGCAACCGGGGCAGGGACAGTCGGTTCGGCGACCGTCGGCGGGGTTTGCGGGGTCGGCGCCGTCGGCTCGGCGATCGGCGGGGTCATCGTGATCCTGGGCGCTTCCTGGGCGAAAGCGGCTGGGGTGGACAGGACCAGGAACGCGGCAATCGCGCTCGTGGCGGGGCGGGAGAGGGCGATATTTTTCATCATAGTGAAGGGCGAACGAACCGCGCCGGGAAAGCGCTGCGCCAAGGACAGGATTTCCACGACGAGCCGTTGCGGCTCAGCGGCGCGGTGAAGATTTCGGCACAATTGGTCGTCGATTGCGACCAGCTTCGCGGTCAGTGACGGAACCGCATTGCGGCTCCGAGATATGCCGAAAAGCATGGTTTTCTGACCTTTTCAGGGAAAAAATGACACTGATCTTGCGCTTTGCGGTCAGTCGCGGTCACCATTTCGTCATCACCGCGCAACCTCGCCATGGTCGATGCGGCGCATGAAAACGACCGACCTTGCACCCACGCGGCTGCCCGATCGCCTGCGCGAAACCCAGCGCCTGTTGTTCATCGCCAAGCATGCGCGCTGGACGGGTGGCCTCCATGCCGACGATGGCAATCATGCCCTCTATCACCGCGAAATGCGCGAGACGCTGGAGGGGCTGGGGATCGAATTGCTGATCGCCGACAGCTATGCGGCGCTGTTCGATCGGCCCGCCGCCGATTTCGTCTTTCCGCTGCTCAATCGCGGCGGCTTTTTCAATTCGGAGATGCTGCTGCCCTTGCTCTGCAACCGGCATCGCCTGCCGTATGTCGGTGCCTCGCCGATCGTCCGCGGGCTGTCCGACGACAAGCATCTGACCAAGCTGGAGGCCGCGGCGCGCGGTGTGCCAACCGCGCCATGGGCATTGTTCCGCCGCGGCGCGCCGGTCGATGTGGCGCGCTGCCCGCCTGCGCGGCGCTGGGTGATCAAGCCTAACAACAGCTCGGCGTCGTGGGGCGTCCGCGATGCCCATGACCGAACCGAACTCGCGCGCTCGATCGCCGAGATCCACGCGCTCGACCATGATGCGCTGGTCGAACCTTTTATCGACGGCAGCGATATCGAGGTGCCGGTGATTACGCTGGACGGCGAGCCCGCGATGCTACCGATGATGATCTTCGAGCAGGCGGACCCGACCCAGCTGCGCACCTATCAGGAAAAGCGCGATTTGGTGGGCCATGTCGGCTATTGCATCAAATGCTTCGACGATCCGCTGATCACCCGGCAGGTCATCGAATATACCCGCCGCATGGCCGACGTGTTTCACCCTTTCGATTATGGCCGCTTCGAATTTCGGGTTGATCAGGCGACCGGCGATGTCCGGCTGCTAGAAGTCAATCTCAACTGCAACCTGTGGTCCGAAAAGTTGTTTTCGCGCTCGGCGGTCATTGCGGGCTTTACCCACGCCGACCTGATCGAAACGATCGTCGCAGAAAGCATGATCCGCCAGTTGGCCCCGGCGATCGCACGGCGCGACGCCGCATGACCGGTTCGATCCTCATCCTGGCGGGGCGGCGCCCAGGCACGGTCGACGCTTTGGCGACCGCTTATGGCGTCGCCGACAAATGCCTGGTGCCGGTGGCAGGCCGACCGATGATCGCGCACGTGCTGGACAGCGCGGCTGCCTCGCCCGCGCCGCAGATATTCGTGTCGACCCACCACGCCAATTTGCTTGCCGAGCTCGACGATCCCGTTGTCGATCGGCTGGGCAACCGCCTGATCATCGTCCCCGCGGCGGACAATCTGGCGGACTCGGTGCTCGCGGTGGCGGGGGTGGCGCGTTTTCCGCTGCTGGTGACCACCGCCGACAACTGCCTGCTGACCGCCGACACGATTGCCGAAATCGGGTCGGAAGCGGCGCGGCTTGACGTCGAGGCGGGGGTGGCGTTGGCGCGGCGCGACGATGTGCTGGCGGTCCATCCCGAAGGCCAGCGGCGTTTCTATGAATTTTCCGACGTCGCGGTGTCCAACTGCAATGCTTACTGGATCGGCCATCCCGGCGCACTCAAAGCGACCGAGGCGTTTCGCGGCGGTGGGCAATTCGTCAAAAAGCCGCTGCGCGTGATGCAGGCGTTCGGGCTGATCAACCTGCTCCGCTTCCGCTTCGGCATGGGGCCGATCCACCACATCTTTGCGCGGATTTCGCGGCACATGAATGTCGAGATCGCCCCGCTGCTGATCAGCAACGGGGCGACCGCGATCGATGTCGACAATGACCGCGCGCTGCGCGTGACCGAAGCGCTACTGGCGCAGCGCGCTGCGGTCAGTCCGCCACCCAATTGCCGTGAAAGCCCGGGGGAACCCGGTGCGGCAGGTGAACGACGGCTTGCGGCGATCCGGTAAAGTCGTCGGCGTTGAGAATGACCAGCGCGGTGGTTTCGTCGTTCATGTCGACCACCAGCCCGATCAGCCAGCCGTCAGTCTCGGCGCTGCTCTCGCTGCGCGGGACAAAGACGAACTCGCCGGGGTGGCGGCCGGGACCGAAGTCATGGACTGCGGTGGTGCCGTTCTGCAAATCGTGGCGGAACAGCCTTGTGTCGCCGATCTCCATCTCGGTGGTCGCGCGATCGGGTAGCGCGACCGAATAGATGTAGCGATAGGGCTGCGTCGTAAGCCGCTCGTCATAGCGCGGAAATTCCTGCGGATGGTCGTGGATGACGGTGCGCGTCGTCGTGCCCGCAACCGGATCGATCGTCCAGCGCTCCATCCGTGATCGCTCGCTGTCGGGACCGCGCTTTGAACTGGCGAACATCGTCTCGTGCGCCACGACATCGACGATCACCTTGCCGTCGGCCGTTTCATGCGCGTTGGCGGGGTGAAAGACATAGCAGGGTTCGACCGGCACCCAGATGATGCTGTCGCCGCTGCCATTCCGTGGGAGCAGGCCGACCCGCGCCGGGTGCGCGTCGTTCCACGCATAGGGAAAGCGATAGCCCGCGAGCAGCATCTTCATCGAGAAGGTGACCGGCAGGTCGAACACCAGCGCATAATTGCGGGTGATCGCGCAGTCGTGGATCGACGGGCCGTCGCTGACCGCAATCGCTTCTTCGCGGACGACATGGGCGTCCTTGTCGAGCACGACGTGCCAGACCTTGTTCGGCTCGTCGCCGCGATAGGTGATCGCGTGCGTTTCGCCCGTAACCGGGTCGTGATGCGGGTGCGCGGTATAGGCACCGGCCAGCGTCCCGTCGAACGGGTTGTGCGCGATGGTGCTCAGCTGATAATCCAGCTCGACCGGCTTGCCGCCCGCCTCGACGATGGCAAAGGTCCGACCGGCCAGACCGACAACATTGGTGTTCGGCGCGTCGTTGCGGCCTTCGCGCGGGCCGGGCGGCACGTCCTCGCCCAGCGCCTCGCACGCCTCGGCGCCGCGCACCCAGCGGTTGCGATACCAATCGGCGCGCCCGCCTTCGATGCGGATGCCGTGGACCATCCCGGCGCCGGTGAACCAGTGATAGCTCGCGGGATCGGGGGCGATCGCCGGGTTGGGGCCGTTGCGCAGATAGCGGCCGGTCAGCGCGGCGGGGATTTCGCCTTCGACGCGCAGCTGTTCCAGCGTCAGTTCCTCGGTCATCGGCTGGTGGATGCCGGTGAGATAGGGGTGGGCGTCGGTCGGGCGGGGCAGGCGTTTGCGGTTGAAGTCGGCGACCTTGCCGATGCCTTTGACGACGGCACCGCGGATGAGGGTTTCGACGCTATTTGTCATGGCAGCTTTCCTTTTCTTCAATTCAACAGAATGTCGGCCGCGGTCGCCGCGGTTGCGATCAGCAGGAGCAACCCGCCAGGGTGGGGCCGCCGCAGGGCGGTGAGATTTCCGATCGCCGAGCATGCAAAAACGACGATCGCGATCAGGGCGATCAGATCAGGCCCGCCTTGGGCGCGATTGACGGCTACGCCGACGCCCAGCGCCGCCCATGCCACCGACGGCATGTGAAAAACCGCGCGTGTGATCCGGCGCATCGCTGGCGTTTCCAGAACGCCGAGCGCCGGTTGGCGGAACAGCGGCACCAGAATCGCGCGCTCGCTGATCACCGAATGGGCAACGGCGACGATGACGGCGAGAATGGCTGCGGCTAAAGACCAGATCATCGCGGCCAAACTCCGTATTGTGAAAGCGACTCGACATGTTTACGGTGACAACATGAATGAACAAGATAACAGCGTCAACATAAAAAGCGGCGGTGCCAAGGCGGCGGGCGCTTATCATCATGGCGACCTGCGCGCGGCGGTGATCGCGGCGGGGCTGAAACGGCTGGAGGCGGGCGACGACGGCGAGCTGGGGCTGCGCGCGCTGGCGCGCGACGTCGGGGTCAGCGCCACCGCACTCTACCGCCATTTTCCGGACAAAGAGGCGCTGCTCGACGCGCTTGCCGATGAAGGGCTGCGGCGGCTCGGCGCGCGGCAGGCGCAGGCGTGGCTGAAGGCCGGCGGCGGGCGCAACGGCTTCAAGGCGACCGGGACGACCTATGTCCGCTTTGCGCACGACGAACCCGCGCTGTTCCGTCTCAGCTTCACCCGGCAGATGTCGGCACGCCACGCAAATGTTGGCGGCGACGGCGGCGAAGTCGCGTATAACCTGCTGCGCGCCGGAGTCGGCGAGGCGTTGCCGGGGGTCGAAAACCCCGATACGGCGGCGCTGCACGCCTGGGCGCTGGTCCATGGTCTGGCGATGCTGATCCTCGACCGGCGGCTGGAATGGGACGAAGCGATGGTCGAGGCGGTCGTCGGCCTGACCTTTGGCGGGATCGACTGAGCGCCGACGCGATGTAATCGCGCGGCAAAAAGGGGGGTAGCGACACTATGTTAGCGGTTTCTTTCCCTCTTTTCGGTTAGTTGAGCCGATGACCCGGCCATTGTCCCCCCGAGTCGAGGCGGTCTTTTGGTTCCTGTTGACCGCTACCGGCTATTTCCTGCTGGCCAGCCTGTCGCTCTACGCAACCAAGGGCGCAGACAATATCGCCGCGGTCTGGCCGCCGAGCGGTTATTTCCTGGCACTGCTGCTGCTGATGCCGACCCGAATGCGCGGCGTGTCCTATCTGGCGATGGCCGCGGCCAGCCTTGCCGCCAATATCGTCGAGGGGGTCGAACCCAGAGCCGCCGCGGCCTACACGGTCGCCAACGCCGCCGAGGCGACGATCGCGCTGTGGCTGATCCGCCGCCGCGAGCGCGGCGAAATGTCGTTCATGATGCCGCAGGCGGTCGGCCGCTTTTGCGGCGCCGGGGGGGGGGGG
>JAFAGN010000005.1 GCA_023422695.1 Pseudomonadota bacterium | reverse complement strand
CCTTCGCGGGGGCGACGGATCAGGCCGTGTATGCACCTCGCAAAGCCGCCAGCGACGCATCATGCGTCAGATCAAGCTGGAGCGGGGTGACCGAGATATAGCGATCGTCGATCGCCTCCAGGTCGCTATCGTGCCCAGGGCTATGCTCGATGCCATGCAGCCCAAACCAGTAATAGCGATAGCCGCGCGGATCGGTGCCTTCGACGATTGAGCCGCGGCCATAATCGTGGAAGCCCTGCCGGGTGACGCGGATGC
This sequence comes from Pseudomonadota bacterium, assembly GCA_023422695.1. Classification (GTDB taxonomy): domain Bacteria; phylum Pseudomonadota; class Alphaproteobacteria; order Sphingomonadales; family Sphingomonadaceae; genus Sphingopyxis. The sequence goes on along the minus strand of JAFAGN010000005.1, from coordinate 5,987 downwards.
CGCGGACGTCGGCAGCGGGGATCGCGGGGAAGTTGACGTTGATCAGCGTGCGCGGCGCCATATCCATATCGAGCAGCGGGCGCAGCACCTTGGCGCCCCACACTTCGGCGGGCTCGAAGGGTACGGTGTCGCCCATGCCTTCGCGCGCATAGACTTGGCTGAGCGCGATCGAGCGGATGCCCGCCAGCGCGCCCTCGATCGCCGCCGACACGGTGCCTGAATAAGTGACATCGTCGCCCAGATTGGCGCCGCGGTTGACCCCCGACAGGATCAAGTCGGGCTTTTCGGGCATCAGCTTGCTGATCGCCATCATCACCGAATCAGTCGGCGTACCGCTGCACGACCAACGCTGCGGCCCATGTTCGCGAATGCGCACCGGGCGCGACAGCGTGAGTGAATGGCCCGCGCCCGACTGTTCCTCGGCAGGCGCGCAGACCCAGATGTCGTCGCTGAGCTGGCGCGCGATGGCTTCGAGAATGGCGAGGCCGGGGGCGTGATAGCCGTCGTCGTTGGTGAGGAGGATGCGCAAGGCTTTGGTCTTTCTCTCTTCGTCATGCCGGACTTGATCCGGCATCCATGCAACGGCGATGGCTTGGATGCCGGATCAAGTCCGGCATGACGAATGTTAGGTCTTTGGCGTGAGTTTCGTGATCCCGCCCATGTACGGAAGCAGTGCGTCGGGAACGATGACACTCCCATCCGCCTGCTGATAATTCTCGAGCACCGCGACCAGCGTGCGCCCGACCGCGAGCCCCGACCCGTTCAATGTATGGACGAACTCGTTGCCTTTGGCTCCCTCGCGGCGGAAGCGCGTATTCATGCGCCGGGCCTGAAAATCGCCGCAGTTCGAACAGCTCGAAATCTCGCGATAGCTGTTCTGACCGGGCAGCCACACCTCAAGGTCATAGGTCTTGCGCGCCGCAAAGCCCATGTCGCCGGCGCACAGCAGCATCTTGCGATACGGCAGTTCGAGCGCCTCAAGGATCGTTTCCGCGGCCCGCGTCTTGCGTTCGAGTTCGGCGTCGCTGTCCTCGGGACGGACCACCGACACCAGCTCGACCTTCCAGAACTGGTGCTGGCGGATATAGCCGCGCGTGTCGCGCCCCGCCGACCCCGCTTCGGACCGGAAGCAGGGAGTGAGCGCGGTCATGCGGATCGGCAGAACGGCCTCGGGCAAAATCTCTTCGCGCACCGCGTTGGTCAGGCTCATTTCCGACGTCGAGATCAGCCAGCGACCGTCGGTGGTCTGGAACAGATCCTCGCGGAATTTCGGTAGCTGGGTCGTACCGAACGCCGCTTCGTCGCGGACCATCAGCGGGGTGGCGCATTCGGTATAGCCCGCATCGATCGTCTGCTTGTCGATCATGAACTGGCCCAGCGCCCTTTCGAGCCGTGCCATCTGCCCCTTCAGGAATGCGAAGCGTGCGCCCGACATCTTGGCGGCGGTTTCGAAATCGAGCCCGAGCGCGGGGGCAAAGTCGGCGTGCTCTTGCGGCGTGAAATCGAATGTCCGCGGGGTTCCCCAGCGCGAAATTTCGACATTGCCCTCTTCGTCCTCGCCATCGGGGACGTCGGCTGCGGGCAGATTGGGGAGCGCGGCGAGCCTGTCGTGCAGCGCGGCAAGCTGCTCGCGTTCGGCATCTTCCTTCGCGGGCAGCGATGTCTTGAGCTCGGCAACCTCGGCCTTCAGCGCCTCGGCCCTGTCCTTGTCGCCGTTGGCCATCGCCTGACCGATCAGCTTCGACGCTTCGTTGCGGCGCGCCAGCGACGCCTGAATGTCGGTCTGCAACGCGCGCACCGATGCGTCGGCGGCCAGGATAGCGGCGGACAGGGGTTCGAGGCCGCGGCGTGCGAGGCCGGCGTCAAAGGCTTGCGGGTTATCCCGGATCAGGCGGATATCGTGCATTGCCGCGCTATGGCGTCGCCGGGCGGGGCGTGCAAGCCCGTCCTTGTGTGATCCTCCCCATCGCTGCGCGACAGGAAGGATCGTTGGAGCGCAAACCCGATGCGCGCATGAAAAAAGGGCCGCCTCGAAAGGCGGCCCTTCAGTCGGTGGTCAGGGTAAAAGCCCCCCCGGACCGCCAGTGGATGGCTCAGGCCGCGTTGGCGTCCTTGTCGTTGCGGTTGGCGGCGCGGCGGCGCGCGACGAGCGCAGCGGCGGCGGCGCCGAACAGCAGCATCATCGGCGGAGCCGGAACCGGGGTCGGCGGGTTGCCCGACGAGCTGCTGGTGCTGCCGCCCGAGCTGGACGACGATGACGAAGACGAGCTCGACGACGAGCTGCTCGATGACGACGAAGACGAACTGGAGCTGCCGGTGCTGCCGGTCGAACCCCAGCTGCTGCTGCCACCCGTGGCGCCCGATGAGGTTGCGCCGCTCGACGTGCTGCTGCTCGACGACGATGACGAAGACGAGCTCGACGACGAGCTGCTCGAACCACCCGAGCTGCTGCTGCTCGAGCCGCCCGAGCTGCCGCTCGAACCGTTCGATCCACCCGAACTGCCGTGCGACGAGCTGCCCCAGCCCGAGCTGCCATGCGACGAACCGCCCTTCGACGAGCTGCCGCCCGACGAAGACGAGCTGGACGAGGACGACGACGAGGATGAGCTCGACGACGAGCTGCTGCTCGACGACGAGGTGCTGACGTTGCCCGACGAGGTCGAAACATTGCCCGAGGACGTGCTGACATTGCCCGACGAAGTCGAAACGCCGCCGGTCGAGGTCGAGACCCCGCCCGTCGACGTCGAAACACCGCCGGTCGAGGTCGAAACGCCGCTCGAGGTGCTGACGCTGCCGGTCGATGTGCTCACGCCGCCGGTCGAGGTCGAGGTGCTCACGCCGCCCGTCGACGTCGAAACGCCGCCCGAAGTGCTGCTCGACGTCGTGCTGAGGCCGCCGGTGGTCGTCGAGGTGACCACGACGCTGCCGCCGCTGCCACCGCTGCTGCCGCCACCGAAGAACCCGCCAAAGAAGCCGCCACCGAAGCCGCCGCCAAAACCGCCGCCGATGACGGTCACGCCGCCACCGCTGCCGCCGCCTTCAAAGCCGCCGCGCTGCGGGAAGGGGGCGTAGGGGATCGGGGGCAGGGGGATCGTCTGGGTCACGACCTGCGTCTGCGGAGTCGCGGTGCGGATGACGCGCTTCGTCGTGACGACGCGGCGGATCCGTTTCACCGGTTTGCGCGCAGCGTGGCGCTTGCGCACGACCTTCTTGCCCGTGCAGGGCGAACAGGACTTGACCGTCTGTGCCCGCGCCTTGGGAACGTCGGTAATCTGCATCGCGCCGGTACCGATGAGCGCGCCGCCGCAGGTGCAGGCGCAAAGCTTGGCGAGGGCCATTCGGACAGACATAGGTTTCTCTTTCTTTCCCGTTGCAGGTGCAAAGCGCCATCCACCGACACCCGTTTCACCTTCGCTATAACCCAAAAGGTCAAAGCTTTGCGAACGCGGCAATTGCGTTAACCGCGTTTGCCTGTCCGACAGCGGGAAAAGAACCCCGGAATCAACCCGAACGGCGGTTATTGTCCCAAAATAGTACGAAAACCGCAAGGATTCTATGCGATTGGTTAACCTTCGGCCCTAAATCGGGGCTCCGCAAGCGGCGTCGCGGGTCGCGATCGGTTGATAAGAATCAGGCGGCGCGCCTGCTCCGTTCAGCCCCGCTTCACGCCCCGCCGCTATCCACCGCTTCGGCGCTTGTATCGAAACCAGCGGCTGGTTATAGGCGCGCCACTCCCCGCACCGCTTGACGGATAGCGGGGTGACAGGAAAGGACGCGAGAGCCCCTCATGCCGACCAAGATTGCCGACGTTGGCGCCGACGCGCTTCGCGAAGCCAAATCGAATCTCGATACGGATTATGTTCCTGGCGACGACGAAGAGTTTATGAACGAGCGGCAGCAGGAATATTTCCGCGGCCTGCTGCTCGCATGGAAAAAGTCGATCCTGTCCGAATCCGAATCGACACTGGCGCATCTGCAGGATGGGCCGCTGCGCGAACCTGATCTGGCCGACCGCGCATCGAGCGAAACCGACTGGGCGATCGAGCTTAGAACCCGCGACCGCCAGCGCAAGCTGATCGCCAAGATCGATTCGGCGATCCGCCGCATCGATGAGGGCGAATATGGCTATTGCGCGGTGACCGGCGAACCGATTTCGCTCGCGCGCCTGCAAGCCCGCCCGATCGCGACGATGACGCTGGAGGCGCAGGAGCGTCACGAGCGCAACGAACGGATTTCGCGCGAGGATTGATCCGCTTTGGGTCAAATGTCCGACCCGCCCTTCGGGAATTTACATTTCGGCAATGGCTGCACTCTAGATTCGCGACCCTGACACTCAACGCGGGGAACAGGTCGCAATGGAATCGCGCGGATCAATAACGACAGATGAAGAAGTCGCAGCGTTGTCGCGCGGCGCCGATCGGGACAGCCTTTTTCTGCAGGCCAGCGTGATCTTGCCCGGTCGCGCCGATCCGGTGGCCGTGCGCGTGCGCAACCTGTCGCCGGGCGGGATGCTCGCCGAGGGCAAGGTGCGCGTCGAACAGGGCGCGGCGATCGAGATCGAGCTCAAGAATATCGGCCCGGTGCCAGGGCGCGTCGTATGGGCGGGTGAGGGCAAGTTCGGGATCGCCTTCGATCGTCAGATCGATCCGCAGGCGGTGCGTCGTCAGGTGGTCCAGCAGTCCGATTTGCCGCCGCATCTGCGGCGCTCCGGCCTCGAACGGGGGCCGTTGTACCGCCGACGCTGATGCATCCAGATTAGGGCAGCATCAGCGGGGCGGTAACGACTGGCGATCGTCAGGCGATCGCGAGCATCTCTTCCTTCACTTTCAGTTTCTGCTTTTTCAGCTGTGCCAGCGCCGCCATGTCGGGCGCGGGGCGCCGTTCTTCATTCGCAATTTTCTCGTCGAGGTGCGCGTGGCGCGACTTCAGGGCGGAAAGATGCGACGTGCTCATGGGCCATTCTCCTTTTCGACTCGATTGGCAGGACCGAGTAAATCACGAATCGGGGCGAATGTCGTCGCGATTCGGCCAGCCGGTCCCCGTTGCGGACCAATGGTGAACGTGGCAGGGAAGCGCACGTGAGCACCGATGAAATTACCCAGCGCCTGGAACTGCTTCGCGTCGAGCATCGCGACCTCGACGCCGCGATCATCGCGCTGGGCGAGGCTTCGGTGCCCGACCAGTTGCAACTGGCGCGGCTGAAGAAACGGAAACTGCGCCTGCGCGACGAGATTGCGTGGTGCGAAGACCAACTGCTTCCCGACATTATCGCCTGATCGCTGCCAAAGCACGCTACCCGCACATGGCTTGCCGCGCGGCAACCACCTGAATCAAAACGGGACGGACGCGCGCCGCAATTTCATGGTTACCGCCATTGCATTGCAGCGCAGGCGTGGCATCCATCGCGTCATGGTCGCCCGGCATCCCGACATGATGGCAATCGCAGCCCCGGTACAGCGGGCGCAGATCGAAAACCTCTATGTCGAGGCGATGGTGCTGGCCGACGAAGCTCACGCCGCCTTTGCCGCGCAGCGCGATCTTGGCGATCTGCGCCACGATGCGCTGATGCCGATCAGCCTGGCCTGCGAATCGCTGAAAACGACGACGCGGTTGATGCATGTCATCGCGTGGCTGCTCCATCGCCGTGCGATGATGGCGGGCGATCCCGGCGCGGGTCCGAACGACAGCGCGGCGCGGATCGGCGAGCCGGTTGTCGCCGATTGGGCGATATGTGCGGAGTTCGACGCGTCGCTGCAACGAATCATTGCGGCAAGCGAACGCCTGTTCGAACGCATCGCGCAGATCGAGGCAGGCTGGGATGCGCCAGCGGCGGTGACCCCGGTGCAGCGTTTGCTGGCGCAGCTGGAAGCGCGGTTGTAGGCTGGCAGGGCTGGCGGCTTTGGGGTGGTTTCCAGACCGTCCTCTATTTCCGTTCGTGGGGGGGGGGGGGGGGGGGGGGGCGCGCGCGCGGCGCCGGGGGGGGGGGG
>JAFAGN010000229.1 GCA_023422695.1 Pseudomonadota bacterium | reverse complement strand
GCGCGCGGGCGGGCCCCCCGGGCGCGGCTCCAGTTCAATGCCGACGACCAGTCCGATCGTGCGCACGTCGATGACGTGCCGCTTGCCGTTCAGGCTGTGCGCCGCATCTTCCCAATAGCTCCCTAGTTCACCCGCGCGGTCGAACAGGCCATCGCGCGCATAGAGGTCAAGCGTCGCCAGCCCCGCCGCACTGGCCAGCGGATGCCCCGAATAGGTATAGCCATGGAACAGCTCGATGCCCGCATCGACACTGTCCAGCACCGCATCGTGCAGCTCGCGCTTCACCGCCACCGCGCCCATCGGCACCGCCGCGTTGGTCAGCCCCTTGGCCATGGTGATGATGTCGGGCGTCACCCCCCACTGCCCTGCGGCGGTCGCACCGCCGACCCGGCCAAAGGCGGTGATCACCTCGTCAAAGATCAGGATGATGCCGTGTTTGTCGCAAATCTCGCGCAGCCGCCGAAGATAGCCAACCGGCGGGATCAGCACCCCGGTTGATCCCGCCATCGGTTCGACAATCACCGCCGCGATTGTCTCGGCGCCATGCAGGTCGACGAGGCGTTGAAGATCATCGGCCAGTTCGGCGCCATGCTGCGGAAAGCCCCGCGTGAAGGCGTTGCGCGCGATGTCGTGCGTGTGGCGGAGATAATCGACGCCCGGCAGCCCGCCGCCGAAGGCGCGGCGGTTGTTGACGAGCCCGCCGACGCTGATCCCGCCAAAACCGGTGCCATGATAACCGCGCTCGCGCCCGATCAGCCGGGTGCGCGTCCCCTGCCCCTTCGCGCGCTGGATCGCGAGCGCAATCTTGAGCGCAGTATCGACCGATTCCGACCCGCTGTTGGTGAAGAATATCCGGTCGAGCCCGTCGGGCATCAGCGCCGCGAGCCGCTGCGCCAGCTCGAACGGCAGCGGGTGACCGAGCTGGAAGGTCGGCGCAAAATCGAGCGTCGCGGCCGCCCTTGCGATCGCATCGGTGATTTCAGCGCGGCAATGGCCCGCATTGCTGCACCACAGTCCCGACGTCCCGTCGAGGATTTCGCGCCCGTCGCTCGACCGATAATACATACCGCTCGCCGACACGAGCTGGCGCGGATTGGCCTTGTACGCCCGGTTGGCGGTGAACGGCATCCAGAACGCCGCCATTGGATCATTTTCGCCCTTCACCATCACTCTCCCGCTCGGCCGAACCGCCGCATAGTGACCGCCGCGCGCGACAGTGGCAACGGCGAAAATGGCCGATAACGGCCCCTCTGGCGCTCTGCCCCACTTCGCGATAGGCTGCCCCCGCACAACCGGGCCAACTCCTTGGCCCAATCGGGGGCTCATGTCAGTCAATCTGGAACAGTGGATCAGCGACCATAAAATCGACGAAGTCGAATGTATCGTCCCCGACATCAACGGGGTCCAACGCGGCAAGGTTCTGCCCGCCAAGAAGTTCCTGTCTTCGGTCAAGGACAAGTCGCTGCGGATCCCGGGCAGCGTGTTCATCTGCACGATCGACGGCCATTATCCCGAGGATATCGACGACATTTGGGACAAAGACCCCGACAAATATCTGATCGCCGATCCCGACACGATCTGCGTCGCGCCGGGCTTTACCTCGCCGACCGCTTTCGTGATCGCCGACGCCTTCAACGGCGACGGGACCGAAGTCGATATCGCGCCGCGCACCATCCTGAAAAAGGTACTCGGCCTTTACGCGGAAAAGGGCTGGAAGCCGATCATCGCGCCCGAGGTCGAATTCTACCTCGTCTCGCAGAACGCCGATCCCGATTTCCCGCTGACCCCGCCGGTCGGCCAGTCGGGGCGCAGCGAGAGCGCGAGCCAGCCTTACGGCCTGGAAGCGATGAACGAATATGAAGATATCATCGACCATATCTATGACGATTGCGAGCTGATGGGGCTCGATATCGACACGATGATCCACGAAATGGGCGCCGCGCAGCTCGAAGTGAATTTCGAACATGGCGACCCGCTGCGCCTCGCCGACGAGGTGTTCCTGTTCAAGCGCGTCGTCCGCGGCGTCGCGAAGCAGCACAATGTCTATGCGACGTTCATGGCGAACCCGATGGCGGGTCAGCCGGGCAGCGCGATGCATATCCACCAGTCGGTGGTCGATGCCGCGACGGGCAAGAACCTGTTCTCGACCGCCAACGGGCGCGACAGCGCGGCGTTCCGGTCCTATGTCGCCGGGCTGATCCGCTTCATGCCGCAAATCTCGCCGCTGTGGGCGCCCAACGTAAACAGCTTCCGCCGCATGCGCCCCGACAGCGCGGCGCCGATCAACGTGCAATGGGGCGTCGACAACCGGTCGTGCGGCTTTCGCATTCCGGTGTCGGACAAGCACAACCGCCGCGTCGAAAACCGCCTGCCCGGCGCCGACAGCAATCCTTATCTGGCGATCGCCGCATCGCTGGTGTGCGGCTATATCGGCATGGTCGACCGCATGGTGCCGCCCAAGCCCATCACCGGCAGCGCGTACAACCGCGCCCGCACCCTGCCCCGCACCCTGGAAGCCGCGCTGGACCGGTTCAGCTCGTGCAAGAAGGTCCGCAACCTGCTCGGCGACGATTTCTTCGAAATCTTCTTTGCGGTGAAGGATTATGAGCTGTTCAACTATCAGTCGGTGGTGTCGAGCTGGGAGCGCGAACATCTGCTGATGCGGGTCTGATCCGTAGCGACCATGGCCGATCCGCTGAACAACAGCTACTATGCCGCGACCGCGCACACGTGGGCGGCGCCCGCCGACGTGGACGGCGACTATGAGTGCGATGTTGCTGTCATCGGTGGTGGCTTCACAGGGTTGTCGGCCGCGCTTGCCTGCGCCGAGCGGGGTTTTTCGGTCATTCTGGTCGAGGCAGAAACAGTTGGCTTCGGCGCGTCAGGCCGCAACGGCGGGCAGTTGATACCCGGTCTTCGCTGGTCGGCTTCCGAACTGGAAACCGAATTCGGTCACGAACGCGCCGATGCGCTGTTCGACCTTTGCTGGCGCGAAAACCGTGTCAAAGCGCGGATCGCCAGACATGGCATCGACTGCGATCTGAAGGCCGGTCACCTGGAGGCCGCGTGGACCCCGAAAGATTTCGACGCGATGCGACGCGAGGCCGAGTTTCTGGCAACGCGCTTTGGGTATCAAAGTGATGTCGTCGCAAAGGCCGACATGGCCGACCATATCGCCAGCCCGCTCTATCACGGCGGCATCCACGATCCGCAGGGCGGTCATTTCCACCCGTTGAACTATGCCATCGGTCTCGCCCGCGCCGCCAAAGCCGCCGGCGTCCGCATCTGGGAGAGCGAACACGTTCACCGGATCACCGATAATCCCGAAGGGCCGGGCGTGACGACCGACCGCGCGCATGTCGGCGCGCGCTATGTGATCGACGCGACCGACAGCTGGATCGGCGAGGTCGACCCCGACCTTGGCCGCTACACGGTGCCGATCATGAACTATAATATCGCGACAGCGCCTCTCGCGAACGCCGATACGCTGCTCCCAACCGATGCTGCGGTCGCCGACAGCCGCTTCGTCCTCAACTATTTCCGCCTCTCCGCCGACAAGAGGCTGATCTTCGGCGGCGGAGAACGCTATTCGCAGACCCCACCGCGGGATATCTCGGCCTTCGTACGGCCGTTCATGGC
>JAFAGN010000184.1 GCA_023422695.1 Pseudomonadota bacterium | reverse complement strand
CGCGACCGGGCGGGCCCGGCGCTGTCGGGCGTCTCAGGCAGCGCCAGCGGGGCCGGCTCGGCCGCGGGCAGCTTTCAGGGCGGTCTTGGCCAGCTCGCTGCGGCGGGAAGCGGGGCGGCCGATGGCGCGGGCATGTTCGCGGTCGAACCCGGCATGGCGGTGACCGACGCGCGCGGCAAGGTGATCGGCTATGTCCAGGAACTGCGCCAGACCGGCAGCGGCGTCGTCCAGGCGGTAACGGTCGAGGTCGGCGACCGCGTGGCGACGCTGCCCGCAGCAAGTTTCGCGGGCTCCGGCGACGTGCTCGTCACCGGCATGACGAAGGGGCAGCTCAAGAAAACGGCCGAGCAGCAGGAAGCCGAATAAACGAAATGGGGCGCCGCCTTTTGCGGCGGCCATAGTCGGGCGGTCCGCATTTGCGGGCCGCCCTTTTTCGTTCGTGCAAAGCTTCCGGGGGGCGGGGCCTTGTAGCCGCTCCGCCCCCCGTCTGCATCGGGGGCAAGTGGGGATTTCCCGGTGGGGGCAGGGGGCATCAGGGACCAGACCGATGCCCCCCACCGCTCCATTGAGCGGAACACTCGGGAACGTCTGAACCTATTCAATCGCCGTGCCAATTTGGCGTCGGGACGGAAAAGGGCGGGAGACGGTGGTTAGCGATTCCTTACCTCGATCGCGGCTTGTCAAAAATCCCGACACATTGACGTTGGCCCTGCGTTGTTAAGCCGTTCAGCTTCGTTCATCGACCATTCAGCCCTTTGACTACATTTGTAGTCGCGTTGCAGTAAGGCGACGCCAATGGGAGGGGTTCTGATGGCGGAAAGAGCAAGCGAGTCGGAGATGCAGGTGCTGTCGGCCCTGTGGGACGACGCCCCGCAAACCGCGGCGGACCTGACCACCCGGGTCGGCAAGACCAATGGTTGGACGCAGGCGACGGTCAAGACGTTGCTCGCACGGCTGGTCCAGAAAGGCGCGGTGACGGCCGAGGCCGACGGTCGCCGTTATCTTTACAGCCCCGCGATCGAACGCGCCGATGCGGTCGGTGAAGAATCGCAGCGGTTTGTCGATCGGCTGTTCGGCGGCCGCGTCAGCCCGCTGATCGCGCATCTCGCCGATCGCGAGGCGCTGAGCGACACCGACATTGCCGAAATCGAAGCCCTGCTGCGGAAGCTCAAGTCATGAGCGCCGCGACCTGGATGCAGGTGTGGGGCGACACGATGCTCACCACTGCGCTGCTCGTCCTGGCGGTGCTGCTGATCCGCAAGCCCTTCGCGCGCCATTTCGGACCGCGGCTGGCGTATAGCCTGTGGCTGATCCCCGCGCTGCGGCTGGTCTTGCCGCCGCTGCCCTTCGCCGATCCGGTCGCCGCACCCGAAAATGTCGATGTCATGCTGGTTGCGATCGATACGACGCTGACCGCGCCGGTGGCCCCGGCATGGTCGATCGCCGATGCGATGCCCTATGCCTTTGTCCTGTGGGCGATGGGCATGGCGGCGGTGCTGACCATGGCTTTGCTGTCGCATCGCCGCTTCCGCACCTCAGTGCTGGCGGAAGCGGTCGAACTGGAGCCGATCGGAACGATCCGGCTGGTGATGACCGACTCGGTTGACGGCCCGGTTGCCTTTGGACTGTGGCACCGGATCGTTGCGGTGCCGCAGGACTTTTTTGCCCGCTACGCCGCCGACGAGCGCGCGCTCGCGGTCGATCACGAACTCGCGCACCATCGCCATGGCGATCTTTGGGCGAATGCGGCGGCGCTCGTGCTGCTGGCGTCGCAATGGTTCAACCCCTTTGCGTGGCGCGCGATCCGCGCTTTTCGCTTCGATCAGGAGGCGGCGTGCGACGCGCGCGTGCTGACGATGGCCGACGCGGACATGCGCGGCGAGCGGACCGCGCGCTACGCCACCGCGATCGCCAAGGCCGCCGTCGGATCGCGGCTGTCGCTCGCGGCGCCGATGGCGGTTCACGATAATTTGCAGGAGAGGCTGACGATGTTGATGCGGAGGGACATTTCGAAACAGCGCGGGCTGGCTGGCCGCTTGCTGATCGGCAGCGCGGCGCTGGCGGTGCTGGCGACGACCGCAACGCTGGTGCCGGCGAGGGTCGCGACGGCCACCGCGCAGACGGTCGATATCGCCGAACCGCCCGCGCCGCCGCTGCCGCCCGAACCGCCGCTGCCCGCGGACGCGCCCGAAGCGCCTGCGGCCCCCGGTGTGATGGTCTTTACCGATCACAGCGCGGATGTGACGACCGACAAGGATGGCAAGAAGCGTGAAGTGCGCCGCATCGTCATCCGCCGCGACGGCAGCGGCGACGGCAAGGCGTCGACCGTGATGTTCGCGCCCGCCGACGGCAAGGACAAGCTGCGCCACATCGACGTGCGGATGCCGGGCAGCCTGTCGCGCGACGACGTGCTCGCGACGCTGAAAGAACAAGGTGTTACCGGCAAGCAGGCCGAGGCGATCGCCGACAAGCTGGAAGCGAAGCGCAAGGAGCGCATCCGCACCGTGCTCGCGCCGATGCCGCCGATGCCCCCGATGGCACCGCTGCCGTCTGGCGCCTGGTCGTCGGCGCACGGCCAGACGATGGTGCTGGGCAAATGCGGCGACAGCAAAAAGGCGGCGCCGATCGTCAATCGCGACGAGACCGACGGCAACAAGCGCACCCGCGTGCATATGTTTGCCTGCAACGATAGCGCCGAAGGCAAGGCGGCGCGGCTGTCGGCGCTGAAAAAGGCGCGCGAAGCCTTTGCCGAGGGCGAACGCGCCCGCGGCCTGTCCGAAGACATGCGCGCCAAGGTCGCCGCCGATCTGGACAAGGCGATCGCCGACATCGAGAAATCGGACCACTAGGTTCGACCAGCTTCGGCGCCAGCCTTTGCTCCCCGGTGGGGCTGGCGGCAGGGGCGGGGAAAGGGAGCGGGCCACCGCTCCCTTTTTCGTGCGGGGGGGGAGCGGGGTGTCATGCCCGGTTAGTTTTGGCTCGCAGTTGCTTCATGATCGGCATAACATTTGACGTTAAATACCAAAAGATTGCGAGGAGGCAGCTTATGAGCGACGATCCGCGTATCCGGGCGATGCTGGACGACGTTACCGCCCGCTGCGCCACCCGTCCGCACTTTACCCACGCCATTTCGCGTGAGTCAGCAGAGGCCGCGATAGACGCGATTCTGTGGGCCTATGGCAGTCGACCGACGGATACATCGGTCGTGTATGCGTATGACGCATTGTACCGGGCACTCGGGATCGACTGGTCGAAATCAAACATCGTTTTCCTGGCGGGCGATGCTGCCAACGGCCAAGATTGACCATTTTTGGCGAGGTCGCGGCCATTCGCCACCGATCGAGATCGAATGACGGTTACCGACCACTGACGATCATCGAATCCTATCCGCAGAGCCTCGCGCATTTTGCGCACCACCCCTTTCGTTCCGCCCCCGGCGGTGCCACATGACACCCATGAGCGAAGACAAGCCCTGGCCCGACAGCATCCGCGCCGGCGATTGCGAGCAGCATGAACCGCTCGTGCGCCGTGTGCTGGCGCCGAATCCGTCGCCTTATACCTTCACCGGTACCCAGACGTGGATCGTTGGGGCGGGCAGCGATGTGGCGGTGATCGATCCGGGGCCGACCGGATCGGGGATGAGCATCGGCGACCCACCCGACGCGAACGGGCAGGGGCATGTCGATGCCATTTTGCGCGCGGTGGACGGTCAGCGCGTCGCCGCGATCCTGTGCACCCACACCCACCGCGATCACAGCCCCGCGGCGGCGCCGCTGAACGCTGCGACCGGGGCCCCGATCATCGGCTGTGCGCCGCTGGCCCTGTCCGACGACGGGCCGCGCGCCGATTCGGCGTTCGATCCCGACTATGCGCCCGACCGCGTGCTGGCCGATGGCGAGCGGATTTCGGGCGATGGCTGGACGCTCGAAGCGGTCGCAACCCCGGGGCATACGTCGAACCATCTCTGCTTTGCGCTGGTCGAAAGCGGCGCGCTGTTCACCGGCGACCATGTCATGGCGTGGTCGACCAGCGTCGTCAGCCCGCCCGACGGCGACATGGCGGCCTATATGGCCAGCCTGTCGAAACTCTACGACCGCGACGACCGCATCTATTATCCGGCGCACGGCCCCGCGGTCACCAAGCCGCGGCAGCTCGTTCGCGGTATGCTGGGTCACCGCAAGCAGCGCGAGCGGCAGATATTGCGCGAGCTGGAAAAGGGAACCCGGGTCATCCCCGCGATGGTCGCGCATATGTACAAGGGGCTAGACCCGCGGCTGACCGGCGCCGCCGGACGCTCGGTGCTCGCGCATCTGTTCGACCTGCGCGCGCGCGGGGTGGTGCGCGAACGCGATGACGAATGGGAACTGGCCTGACATGATTTTGACGCTGCTGCTCGCCGCCGCGCAGCCCGCCGCAGACACCGCCCCTGCTTCCATTCCGCGCATGGTCGAGCTGGTCGCAAAGGATGACGGCGCGCATTGCCTGCCCGACGGGCAAATATGCTTTGCGCTGCCTGGCGAGGCTGATGCGGACGGGGTGCCCACCGATCTGATCGTGTCCTTTCCGGGATCGGGCGATGATGAAAAGACCGTCCTCCCGCTCCCCGCCATTGCTGGTGAGCCGCAGGCGCTGCGGCTGTGGCCGAACGTCGTGTGGGTGCGCAGCGGGGATGAAGGCGATGGCCAACAAGGGCTGGAGATGCTGGTCGGGGTGATCGGCGAACAGCGCGCGATGTATTCGGGTGGCGGCGGGACGGGCAGTCGGCTCCACCTGCTGCGCTTTGGCATGGCGCCGCATGCGATCGGGATCAGCGGCGAGGTGCTCGACGTCGCGTGGGACAGCGCGCTGATGATCCGCGCCTGTTTCTCGGAGCAGGATGCCAAGGACCGGCTCGGCGCCTGTCACGACGAATATGAGTATAAGGCGGTGCTGAAGCCCGGCCCCGACGACGGCGGCGAACTGCCGTCGCTGACCTATCGCAGCTTCGCGACCGCCTATCCGCAGACGTCGCGGCGCAGCGAGGACAATAGCGGGCAGAAGCTGAAATCGAGCGACCTCGCCGATTGGAAAGACCCTGAGTGCAGCTACGAGCGCGTGCTGCGCTTCAACGATGCGACGGGCCGTTACGAAATGGGTCGCCCCGCGCCCGATTGTTCGGTCTATACAGAGCCATGACCACGACTCCATCCGCCCGCCCGCCGCGCCTGACCGGGCGCCTGATCCTGCTCGCCGCCGCGGCGATGCTGCTGCTCGCCGTGTGGTGGGCGGTCAGCGCGTGGCGCGATTGGGAAAAGGGCTATGACCCCGAAACGGTCGTTGCCGCCAGCCTGCAGGGCTTGCAGGAACAGAATGTGCTGGTGCCGTTCACCGCGCGCTATGTCGCGGTGGTGACATCGACGCAGAACCGCATGGGACTGAGCGCGAAAAAGACGCTGATCATGCCTGGAACGGTGCGGTATGAGGTTGATCTGGGCAAGCTCAAGCCGTCGGATCTCGACTGGGATGCCGCGACCAATGCCCTGACCGTCACCCTGCCGCCACTGCGCCTCGCCGGTCCCGAAATCGACATCGACGCGATCAGCGAGTTTCGCGACGGCACGATCCTGCTCACGCTGACCGATGCCGAAGCGGCGCTCGACGCCGCCAATCGCAAGGCTGCGCAGGATGAACTGATCAAGCAGGCGAAGGGGCCGACCCCGATGCGGCTGGCGCAGGGCGCCGCGCGCACTGCGATCGAGCAGAGTTTCGCGATGCCGCTCAAGGCCGCGGGGATCGATGCCAAGGTCACCGCGCGTTTCGCCGATACCCCTGCCGGATAGGCGGCTTTCGCGCGCCTTCAGAGTGCGTTAGTCTGACTGATGATTCAGGCCGACTGGGGGGTGTGGCATGGCAACGACAGCAGCGGGCGCGGTGCGCGCCGAACTTTTCTGGCAGCGCATGGCGCTCGGCCTCGCGGTGTTTATCGTCCTGGGCTTTGCACAATTCGCGCTGCGCGGGTTCGTCGATCCGGTCGCGGCGCCCTTCTGGGTGCATCTGCACGGGGTGCTGATGCTCGCGTGGCTCGGCCTGCTGGTGGTGCAACCGACCCTCGTATCGCGCCAGAATCTGGCGCTGCACCGGCGGCTTGGCTGGGCAGGGGTGCTGCTGGCGATCGTGATTACCGGGCTGGGCGTTTTTACCGGCGTCGCGTCGCTGGTGCTGGGCCGCTTTCCGCCCTTCTTCTCACCGCCCTATTTCCTCGCGCTGACAGTGATCGAATCGCTGGTGTTCGGATTGATGGTGTGGGCGGCGGTGCGGCGGCGCAACCGGACCGACTGGCACCGGCGATTCATGATCGGGGCGACGATCATCATTCTCGAACCCGCGCTCGGCCGGATTTTGCCGATGCCGTTGATGATCGGCTGGTCCGACCTTCCGATCGGGCTGATCCAGCTGGGGGTTGTGGGCATCATCGCGCTGCACGATCGCCGCACATTGGGCAGCGTCCATCCGGCGACAAAGGCGATCGTGGTGATTGTCATCGCGGTACGCCTCACCATCTATCTGGCGGCCCTGACGCCTCCCGTCATGGCGCTTGCGGACCGGCTGACCGGCGGCTGACACCGCGTTGCCCTGTCCGGGGTCGCCGTGTAGGGGGGAGGCCAAGGCAAACGCCAGATAAGGAAAAGCGATGACTGCTCCCATCCGCGAGAATCTCTCGGGCCTCGACCTGCGCGCTGAAATCGAGCGTCTCCGCAAGGAGCGCAATGCGGTGATCCTGGCGCATTATTACCAAAAGCCGGAGATTCAGGATCTCGCCGATTTCGTTGGCGATTCGCTCGAGCTGTCGCGCAAGGCGGCCGAAACCGACGCCGACGTCATCGCCTTTTGCGGCGTGAAGTTCATGGCCGAAACCGCCAAGATCCTGAGCCCCGAAAAGATTGTCATCCTGCCCGACATGGACGCCGGATGCAGCCTCGAGGACAGCTGTCCGCCCGAACAGTTCAAACGCTTTCGCGAGGCGCACCCCGACCATATCGCGCTGACCTACATCAACTGCTCCGCGGCGGTGAAGGCGCTCTCCGACATCATCGTCACCTCGTCGAGCGCCGAGACGATCATCAGCCAGATTCCCGAAAGCCAGCCGATCATTTTCGGCCCCGACCGGCATCTGGGGGGTTATCTCAACCGCAAGTTCGGGCGCGAGATGCTGCTGTGGCCCGGCGTGTGCATTGTCCATGAGGCGTTCAGCGAGACCGAGCTGCTGAAACTGAAAGCGCAGCATCCCGGCGCGCCGGTCGCCGCGCATCCCGAATGCCCGCCGCATATCGTCGATCATGCCGATTATGTCGGATCGACCAGCGGCATCCTGCAATTCGCCAAGACATTTCCCGGCGACACGCTGATCGTCGCGACGGAGCCGCACATCATCCACCAGATGGAACTCGCGCTGCCCGAGAAGAATTTCATCGGCGCGCCGGGCGCCGACGGCAATTGCAACTGCAACATCTGCCCGTACATGGCGCTCAACACGATGGAAAAACTGTACCTCGCGCTGCGCGACCTGAAACCGCAGATCGAGATGGAAGAAGGCCTGCGGCTGGCCGCACGCAAGAGCCTCGACCGGATGCTGGAAATGGCGTCGGGGACGATTGGGAAGGGTGATCTGGGGCGGGCGTGATTGACGTCGCAGACGATGCTGCACGGATCATCAAGTGGATCAAGGCCGATCCAGTCCGTTGGGATTTGTTGGGCCATGTTCGCGAACTGGGATTGCCGGACTGTTGGGTAGCGGCCGGCTTCGTGCGCAACATGGTCTGGAATAGACTTCACGGCGAAAAATCCCCCAGGTCGGGGGACGTGGATGTGATCTGGTTCGATCGGGATGATTTGGCGGAAGCGCGCGACCAGGCTCTAGGGGCACGCTTGCAACGGTTTGCGCCGGGCATCGATTGGTCAGTTAAAAATCAGGCGCGGATGCATCGACGCAATGGCGACGCGCCCTACGCTTCCGCAGAGGACGCGATGCGCTTCTGGCCCGAAACAGCAACGGCCATAGCCGTGCGACGGACTGTCGATGACCGCTGCGAATTGATCGCACCGTTCGGAGTCAATGACCTGATGGCTTTGACGCTTCGTCCCGCTGGTGCATTCGTCGACCGGAAGCGCGCGATATTTGACAACCGGATCCGGGAAAAGCGATGGCTGCAAAACTTCCCGAAACTGCGGGTTGCGGATCGACGGTTCAACGAGCAACTGCCCGCTTAGTTCTCTCCGGCTCAGCAGCGATCACTTTGAAATAAGCACGTACCGCCGGAGGCGGCATGTGCCGACCGATCTCGTATTGTCGGATGTTCGATACGGGGATGCCATAGGCTTCGGCGAACTCCTGCTGGCTCATTCCCAGCCGTTTTCGCAGCAGCCTGACTTCGCGGCCCATCAGTCCGCGCTGTAGCCCCGCTTCGCTGACGTCAAAATCCTCGGGGTCGTTCGGGTCCGCTGGAATAGCGATCATAGTCTCTTCGTTCGCTGGCATTGCTTCGTCTCACTGAAATGATCCGGATCATTTCGCCGCGCCAAACATGCACGGCGGTATAGAGCTTGCCGTCCACCATCCCGATCGCCTTGTATCGCTCCTCGGCATCCTCGCGGCGAATGGATGGCAGGATGACATGATCATCGGCTGCGAACACCCTTTCGCCGAACGCAAGCGACAGCTGGTGCTTGGCAAGGTTGTTCGCATCCTTGTCGGGATCATAGTCGAATATCATGCCTCAGGCTATGTGAATCACATAGGGCGAGCAAGATCGCCAATCCGAAACGGATCAATCTCTGCCAGCGTCAGTCGCTGCCCGCGAGTCGCGGCGCGAGTCGGGGCGATCGCAAAGCAAAAATTTCCGCAGCAAGAATCCGAAAATGCTGCACCCTTGTTACAAAAATGCTGCACCGAATCCGCTTGTTGCTAATGCCGGACTTATCCACAGCAGCCGACGCGCATAAGGGGTAATCGGGCGTTTTTTGGTTGGCGCCCCGGACGCTTCATGTCAGCTTCAAATCATCGGACGACAGAGACGAAAGACCGCCGGGACATCAAGGGTAGTTGCAAGACTAGCCAGAAGAGAACGGACCGGACTTACGAGGAAATCGACCGATAGCCTGGTCACGGAACGTAGCGATTCCCACGAGTTGATGCGAACCCGATCGGGTACAGGAAATGCAGTCCATCGCTTGGACAGCGACTGCTTCGGCAGACGCAGGAAGAGATGATGAAGGGCTTTCCAGGTGCGGCCGGCCCCCGCAAGGGGGCCGACCCAACCGTCGCCGGATTGTTCCGGCATGCGCCGCAACGCATCGTTTTGCGGGCCGCTGATCGCAAGAGAAGCGGACCGGGATGAAGCGGGGCGGAGTATGAGGAGCAGGACCGGATAGTGGGGGTTGGCAGCGATGTCGGCCCCCATTTCGTTTGTGCGCCGACAATGCGGACGACTGCCGCCGCGCCGCTCGCCCGCCGCCCGCCCGCCGCCCCTCGCGAGCCGCGTCGCAGCGCCGCATCTGCACCCCATCCCCGCAATTATTTTCCAGCGTGTGACGGTCGTCACATCGCGGTCAAACGGCGCTGCTTAAAGCCGTCGTTGCGACCCGGAGCAGTTCTTGATCTGGAACTGATCCCACTTTCCCGGCCGTGTCCCTTGGGACCGGCCGGGAACCTTTCGCTTCCTTTCCGCATTGTGTCGGCATCGTTGAAACGATGTCTGGGCGCGACCGGACGTTCATAATTCGGCCGGGTATCTGCGTTTGCCCGGCGGTTCAGGAAGGGAAAAAACATGGGCTTGATCATCACTCTGATCGTTGGTGGCATCATCGGCTGGCTGGCGAGCATCGTCATGCGTACCGACGCGCAGCAGGGCATCATCCTGAATGTCGTCGTCGGTATTGTCGGGGCGTTCCTCGGCAACTTCCTCGGCAGCTTTTTCGGCATGGGCGCCAGCCTCGACACCTTTAGCCCGGTCGGCCTGCTGTGGGCGTTCATCGGTGCGGTGGTGCTGCTCGGGATCATCAATCTGGTCCGCCGCGGCAGCGTTCGCTGAAAAATCCGGATGGCGGCGGTGCAAATCGTGCCGCCGCCATTCCACTAGGCGATTTGAAATATCTGGGTTAACAAAGTCCTGCTCGCAAAGCCGGGCACCATCAATGATCGTAGGGGGTCAATATCATGGATTTCATTATTGCAATCATCATGGGCGGCGTCATTGGCTGGCTGGCCAGCATCGTGATGCGCACCGATGCCCAGCAAGGGATTTTCCTGAATATCATCGTCGGCTGCGTCGGCTCGATCCTTGGCCGGTTCCTGTTCGGTCAGTTCCTGGGCGGCGGTCATCTGCGCGGCAACGCCTTTGACCCGATGACCCTGCTGACCGCATTCATCGGTGCGGTGGTGCTGCTTGCCATCGTCAATCTGGTGCGCCGCGGCCGCGTTCGCTGACGCCATAACAACGCGCGCGGAGCCGTCCGGCTCCGATCGGATCAAGGGGTGGCCCGCCGTCAGGCGCGCCACCCTTTTTCCTGTCTGCAACCACTGGAAATCGCGGCGCTATCCGCTTATGGACCGCGCCCCGGGGCGCCTGTGCGGGGACGGCTTTTGGCCTCTTGCATGTGGTGATTTAATTAGGTAATACACCTCATACGGGATTTCGGTCCTGCTGTGCGGGCCTGAGGGGGCGGAGCGCTGTCGCGCTTGCCGCATCGGATGCCGCTTGCGGCAGGGAGGAATACGGCGTGAACTACGAGCGGAAAGTGGATGTGATGGACAGCCTCGCGGGTTCGACCCAGAGCTATTATGACGAGGCGGACAGCCGCCGCAAGCGGACCCGGCTGATCATCGCGGTGGTGCTGATCGCACTCGCGCTGGCCGCCGCCTGGTATGCTTTCAGTTCGAGCAAGGGCGGCGCGGCGGGCGCGGGCGCAGCGGGCGGCGAGGGCGCCGCAGCGGTGCCGAGCATCACCGTGATGATCCCCGGCCGCCAATCGGTCCAGGCGACGATTTCGACCAACGGCACGATCGCGGCGCGCCGCGAAATGCCGGTCGGCGTTGCGGGCGAGGGCGGTCAGGTCGTGCGCGTGCTGGTCGAACCCGGTCAGTGGGTCGGCGCCGGTCAGCCGCTGGCGATCGTCGATCGCGCCGTGCAGGCGCAGCAGGCCGCCGCGCTTGCCGCATCGATCCGCGTCGCGCAGGCCGATGCCGATCTGGCGCAGGCCGAACTGACCCGCGCCGATGCGCTGGTATCGCGCGGCTTCATTTCCAAGGCCGATATGGACCGCAAGCGCGCGACCCGCGACGCCGCCAACGCGCGCGTCCGCGTCGCGCAGGCGCAATATGCCGAGGCGCAGGCGCGCAATGGTCGCCTGAACATCGTTGCCCCCGCGGCGGGGCTGGTGCTGACGCGCGACGTCGAAGTGGGCCAGATCGTCAGTTCGGGCAGCGGCGTGCTGTTCCGCATGGCGCGTGGCGGCGAGATGGAATTGATGGCCCAGATGGCCGAGGCCGATCTGGCGCGCGTGCGCGTCGGGACGCGTGCAACGATCAGCCCGGTCGGCACCAGCCTGCAGATCGCGGGACAGGTGTGGCAGGTGTCGCCGGTGATCAACCCCGATACGCGGCAAGGCATGGTCCGCATCGCGGTGCCGTACAGCAGCGCGCTGCGTCCCGGCGGCTTTGCCGACGCACGGCTGGTGGCGGGCACCGAAGAGGCGCCGTTGCTTCCCGAAAGCGCGGTCCAGAGCGGTCCCGAAGGCAATTATGTGCTGATCGTCGACAGCAAGGACACGATCCAGCGCAAGCCGGTCAAGGTCGGTACGGTGACCGACGGCGGCGTGTCGATCGCATCGGGCCTCAACGGCAACGAACGCGTCGTCGTGCTGGCGGGCGCGTTCCTGAACGTCGGCGACAAGGTCAAGCCGGTGGTCCAGAAATCGTCGCAATAATCCCTTCCGATCGCGTGCGCACAAGGGCGTTTGAATCATGAGCTTTCGCAACATTTCCGCCTGGTGCATCCGCAATCCGGTGCCGCCGATCGTCATGTTCGTGCTGTTGATGCTGGCGGGGATCGTCAGTTTCAACCGGATGGACGTCAACGACAATCCCGACATCGAATTCCCCGCGGTGCAGGTCATCGTATCGCAGCCGGGCGCCGCGCCGTCGGAGCTGGAAACGCAGGTCACGCAGCGCGTCGAAGCGGCGGTGCGCGGGGTCAGCGGGGTCGACGAAATGTCGTCCTATGTCGGCGAGGGCAACAGCCGCACGATGGTGCAGTTCGCGATCGGCACCCCGATCGACCGCGCCTATAACGACGTCAATCAGGCGATTTCCCAGATCCGCAGCGACCTGCCCGACGGCATCCTCGAACCGCAGGTCGTGCGCGTCGATATCGCCGGCGGTCCGATCACCTATTTTGCGGTCGAGGCGTCGGACATGACGCTGGAGCAGCTGTCCTGGTATGTCGACAACACGGTCGCCAAGGAACTGCTGTCGATTCCGGGGATGAGCCAGGTGCGCCGTTCGGGCGGCGTGGATCGCGAGATTCGCGTCATCCTCGATCCCGCACGCATGCAAAGCTATGGCCTGACCGCCAGCCAGGTGAACCAGCAGCTGCGCCAGACGAACGTCAACGCCGCGGGCGGGCGCACCGAGATCGCGGGCAGCGAGCAGGCGGTGCGCGTGCTCGGCAACGCCGCCAATGCCTTTGAACTCGGCGAGACGCGACTGTCGATCGGCAACGGTCGCACCGTGCGTCTCTCCGACGTGGCCAAGGTGACCGACGGCTATGCCGAACAGCGCAATCTGGCGAAGATCAAGGGTCGCCAGGTGCTCAGCTTTGCGATCGAAAAGGCCAAGGGCGCGTCGGACGTCACCGTCCATGACGAGACGATGAAGAAGCTGGCCGAGATCAAGAAGAACAATCCCAAGATCGATTTCAAGATCCTGTTCACGCGCACCGAATATACCAAGGAACAATATCGCAGTTCGATGCTGGCGATGATCGAGGGCGCGGTGCTGGCGGTCGTCGTGGTGTTCCTGTTCCTGCGCGACTGGCGCGCGACGTTGATTTCGGCGCTCGCGATCCCGCTGTCGGCGATCCCGACCTTCTGGTTCATGGACATGATGGGCTTTTCGCTGAACAGCCTGTCGCTGCTCGCCCTCAGCCTGGTCGCCGGGGTGCTCGTCGACGACGCGATCGTCGAGATCGAGAATATCGTCAGGCACATGCGCATGGGCAAAACCGCCTATCAGGCGTCGATCGACGCCGCCGACGAAATCGGGCTGGCGGTGGTCGCGACGACGATGTCGATCGTCGCGGTGTTCCTGCCCGTGGCGCTGATGCCGGGGATTTCGGGGCAGTTCTTCATCCAGTTCGGGATGACCGTCGTGTTCGCGGTGCTCGTCAGTCTGGCGGTTGCGCGCATGATCACGCCAATGATTGCCGCCTATTTCCTGTCGGCGCAGGGCGAGCAGGATCACGCCTCCGGGCCGTGGGTCGACCGGTATGAAAAGGTGCTGGCGTGGACGCTCGACAGTTCGAAGCAACATACGGTGCGCGCCCGCTATGACGGCACGACGACCCGGCTGGCCTTCCTTGCCGTGCCGCTCATTCTGGCCGGTCTGTATATACTCTATGCCATCTACAATTATTTCCAGCCGGTTCCGGCAGGCGAGGACGGCCCCAATCCGGCGCTCTACTTCCTGTTGCAGACGCCGTTCTCGGCCATCGGCATCTTCCTGCTGACCAGCCTGATCGCGATCATCGGGGGCGCGCTCGTCTATGTGATCGGCATGCGCGATTGGGGCTTTACCCACTGGGCGAAGTTCATGGTCCAGCGCACTTACGCGCGCTTGCACGATCACCGCGTGTGGATCGTCGGGATCGGGCTGCTGGCATTCCTGTCGAGCATCGGTCTGTTCGCGGTGCTGCCGCAGCAGTTCCAGCCGACGACCAATAGCGACTACAGTCAGGTGCGTTACGAGCTGCCGCCTGGATCGACGCTGGCGCAAAGCGAAAATATCGTGCGGCAGATTGGCGCCATCCTCGACAACAGTCCGGTCGTTCAGACCGCCTTTTATGACGTCGAAGTCGGTGGCGGCAATGCGTTCATCACGCTCAAGAAAGAGCGCCCGATGAGCAGCGTCGAATGGGAACGCAGCCTGCAGCCCAAGCTGGCGGCGATCCCCGATGCGCGCGTATCGTTCCAGAGCCAGTCGGGCGGCTTTTCGGGCCGCGACATGACGATGGTGATCGGCGGCGATGATCCGGTCGCGTTGGAAAAGCATGCGCGCACGATCGTTGCACAGATGGGCGGCGTGAAGGAATTGCGCGCGCCGCGGATCGAGGGCGATATTCCGCGCCCCGAAATCATCGTCAATCCGCGCATGGATCTCGCCGCCGAACTCGGTGTCACCACCGCGGCGCTCAGCCAGACGATCCGTATCGCGACGCTCGGCGACATCGATCAGAACGCGGCGAAATTCTCGCTGTCCGATCGTCAGATCCCGATCCGGGTGCTGCTCTCTGAAGATTCGCGCCGCAGCCTGGCGACGATCGAGAATCTGCCGGTGCCGACGTCGCGTGGCGGCACCGTGCCGCTGAAATCGGTCGCCGAGATCGGGTTCGGCGCCGGGCCAACTGAACTCCGCCGTTACAACCAGACGCGGCGTATCGTCATCGGTGCCGATCTGGCACCGGGGCTGGTCACCGGCGAGGCGCAGAAAAAGATCGATGCGCTGCCTGCGGTCAAGAATATGCCGCAGGGCATTCGCAAGGTGGTGCAGGGCGACGCCAAATGGCAGGCCGAGCTGATCAACAATTTCATCATCGCGGTGGTGTCGGGATTGCTGCTCGTCTTTGCGACGCTGGTGCTGCTCTATCGCCGCTTCCTGTCGCCGCTGGTCAACATGTCCTCGCTGCTGCTCGCGCCGCTCGGCGGGCTGCTCGGCCTTGCCATCACCGGCATGGAAATCTCGATGCCCGTCTATATCGGGTTGCTGATGCTGCTCGGCATCGTCGCCAAAAACTCGATCCTGCTCGTCGATTTCGCGATCGAGGAAATGGACCATGGCGTCGGCAAGATGGAAGCGTTGCTCGACGCCGGGCGCAAGCGCGCGCAGCCGATCGTGATGACCACGGTCGCGATGGTCGCGGGGATGGTGCCGACCGCCATCTCGCTGTCGGGCGACGGGGCGTGGCGCGCGCCGATGGGTGTCGTCGTGATCGGCGGGCTGATCCTGTCGACGCTGCTGACGCTGCTGATCGTCCCGGCGGGCTTCAGCCTAGCCGATAGCATGGAAAAGCGGCTGGGGCGCTTCTTCTCGCGCAATCTGCTCACCTACAAAAAGGGTGACGACACGAAACCGCATGGAGAACCGGCGCCGCAGCCTGCCGAATAGGGCGCGCGCGCAATTGTGCTGCATCGGTTGCAACTTTTGCGCCGCGTCGCCATTTTAGCTGGATGATCGACAGAAATTCGACCCCGGCGACCGCCGGACGCGCCCACCCCGCCGGGGTGGGCGTTGCCGTTCCAACCGGCGGGCTGAACATCCGCATGGTCGCGACGGGCATGTTGGTGGTCATGGCGATCATCTTCGTCACCGCCAAATTCTATCAGGACGTCCACCCCGCGATCGGTTTTGTGCGCGCCTTTGCCGAGGCGGCGATGGTCGGCGGCTTGGCCGACTGGTTCGCGGTCACCGCCTTGTTCCGCCACCCGATGGGGCTGCCGATCCCGCACACGGCGATCGTGCCGCGCAACAAGAACCGCATCGGCGACACGCTGGCGCGCTTCCTGCTCACCAACTTCCTGCTGCCGCGCCTGATCGCGCGCAAGATGCAGACGGTCGACGTCGCGGGGGCCGTCGGTAAATTCCTGTCGCAACCGGGCGAGGGCGGTGGGCGGCTGCGGCTTGGTGCGTCGCGGATTATCGCCGACGGGCTCGGCGCGCTCGACCAGCAGCGGCTGGGCGGCATGGTCAAATCGGCGATCGCCGACCGGCTGCGCGAACTCGACGTCGCGCCCTTGCTGGGCCAGGCGATGCAGGCGGCGCTGGCCGAGGGGCGGCACCAGCCGCTGCTCGACGCGATGGTCAAATGGGGGTCGAAGACGCTCGAACTCAACGAGCATCTGATCCACCAGATGGTGCACGACAATAGCAACGCTATCGTCCGTTTCACCGGGCTCGACGAAAGCATCTCGAACCGCATCGTCGCCGGGCTGTCGAAGCTGCTCAGCGAGATGGCGGTCGACGAAACCCACCCGCTGCGCATCCGGGTCGAGGAAGGGCTGGCCAAGATGGCGCTCGACCTGCAACATGATCCCGAGGTGCAGGCGAAGGTCGCCAAGGTCCGCGACGAACTGCTCGAAAACAAGGCGGTCAAACGCTGGCTCGACGGCCTGTGGGAACAGGGCCGCGGCGCGCTGCTGAAAGCCGCGCGCAATCCCGACACGATGCTGGCGGGGCGGATCGGCGAATTGGTGACGCAGTTCGGCGCGATGCTGGGCGAGGATGCCGCGATCAAACGCACCCTCAACCGCTACGCGCGCCGCGCGGTTGTCGGCATGGTCGACAGCTATGGCGAAACCGCGCTGAAGCTCGTGTCCGACACGATCCGCGGCTGGGATGCCAAGACGATCACCGACCGGCTGGAAAATGCGGTCGGCGATGATTTGCAATATATCCGAATCAACGGGACGCTGGTTGGTGGGCTGGTGGGCGTGTTGATCCACACGGTGGATGTGTGGATTTAGCTTGAGGCACTAAATGCCGTTCGTGCTGAGCTTGTCGAAGCACTGTCCTTCTTTCTGACACCGCCAATAGAAAGAACGGCCCTTCGACAAGCTCAGGGCGAACGGGTTAGGGGAAGCAGGCCGCCAGCCCTTCGCGAAAACTCGGATAGCGCGGCGCCCAGCTCAAGAGCCGCTTGGCCTTGCTATTCGCGACCCGCCGGTTTTCGGCGTAAAAGGCGCGCGCCGCGGGGGACAGGCCCGCTTCATCCAGCGTTTGCAGCGGCGGCAGCGGCGCCTGCAACATCGCACACCCCCGTTCGACCAGCCGGTTCTGGTGACACGGTTCGTCGTCAGCGAGGTTATAGACCCCCGCCGGTCCCCGAAACGACGCGATCACACCGCCCGCAATGTCATCAACGTGGATGCGGCTGAACAGCTGATCGGGCAGGGCGATCCGGTGCGCGCGGCCTTCGCGAATGCGATCGAGGATCGAGCGGCCCGGGCCATAAATGCCGGGCAGGCGGAACACCGACACATCGCTGCGCAATGCCTGCCACGTTGCATCGGCGGCGTTGCGGTCGGGACGACGGCCTTTGATCGGCGCGCTTTCGTCGACCCACGCGCCGCCCGCGTCGCCATAGACGCCGGTCGAGGACAGATAGCCGACCCATGTCGCGGGAGCGAGCGCGATGGCGTCGCCGTAGCGCGAGAGCACCGGGTCGGCGCCAGCAACCGGCGGCACCGACGACAATATATGCGTCGCCGACCGCAGCGCTGTCAGCACTGCGCCTTCGTCGCCAAACGCGATGCTGTCGCCGCGCCTGTCCTGTGTGGTCCCGACCACCTCCCACCCGCGCGCGCGAAGGCGGTCCGCAAGGTGGCCCGCGGCATAGCCCAGCCCGAAAATCAGCATCTGTCCCATTGCCCGCCTTATTGCGCGCCCGACGCCGCAAGCCTAGGACAATAGACGAACCTTTTTCCGTTTGTGCTGAGCTTGTCGAAGCACCGTCCTTCCTTCGGCGCCGCAGAAGAAAGAACGTCCCTTCGACAGGCTCAGGGCGAACGATGTTTGTCCAAGGCCAGATAATCCGCATGACCGATGCCTCTTCCACCCCCGTCATTCCCGTCACCATCCACCGCGGCGATTACCGCCCGCCCGAATGGCAGGTGCCAGACGTCGCGCTCGATTTCGCGCTGGCGGTCGAGGCGACGCGCGTTGCCGCGGCGCTGTCGGTGGTGCGGCAGGCCGATACGCCGGTGCCGCTGGTGCTGCGCGGCGACGGGCTGACCCCGGCGGCGGTGCGCGTCGATGGCGAAGGCTGGAACGACTGGCGGATGGACGGCAGCGACCTGATCGTCGATCTGGGCGAGCGCACCGCGGCGACAGTCGAGATCGATACGCTGATCCACCCCGCGGCGAACACCCAGCTGATGGGGCTCTATGCCTCGAACGGCATGCTGTGCACCCAGTGCGAGGCCGAGGGCTTCCGCCGCATCACCTTCCATCCCGACCGCCCCGATGTGCTGAGCCGTTACACGGTACGGATGGAAGGCGACAAGGCGGCGTTCCCGATCCTGTTGTCGAACGGCAATTGCACCGCGAAGGGTGACGGCGCGGGCGGCAATCATTGGGCGCTGTGGGAAGACCCGTGGCCCAAGCCGAGCTATCTCTTCGCGCTGGTCGCGGGCGACCTGGTCGTGAACCGCGACAGCTTCACGACGATGTCGGGACGCGAGGTTGAGCTGGGCATACGGGTCCGCGACGGCGACGTCGAACGCACCGGCCATGCGATGCAAGCGCTGAAGGACAGCATGGCGTGGGACGAGCGCGTCTATGGCCGCGAATATGACCTCGACCTGTTCAACATCGTCGCGGTCAGCGATTTCAACATGGGGGCGATGGAGAACAAGGGGCTGAACATCTTCAACACCCGCTACATCCTGGCCGACCCCGACACCGCGACCGATATCGATTATGACGGGGTCGAAGGCGTCGTCGCGCACGAATATTTCCACAATTGGTCGGGCAACCGCGTCACCTGCCGCGACTGGTTCCAGCTCAGCCTGAAAGAGGGCTTCACCGTTTACCGCGACCAGTGCTTCTCGGCCGATATGGGATCGCCGCCGGTCAAACGCATCGAGGACGTCCGCCTGCTGCGCGCCGCGCAATTTCCGGAAGATGCCGGGCCGCTCGCGCACCCGATCCGCCCCGATAGCTTTCAGGAAATCTCGAACTTCTATACCGCGACGGTCTATAACAAGGGCGCCGAGATCATCCGCATGATGGCGACGATGGTCGGCGCCGAGCGGTTCCGCAAAGGCACCGACCTCTATTTCGACCGCCACGACGGTGAGGCGGCAACGTGCGAGGATTTTGTCCGCGCGATCGAAGAGGGGGCGGGGATCGACCTGACGCAGTTCCGCCTGTGGTACAGCCAAGCGGGGACGCCGCGTTTGTCGCTGTCGCTGGTTCAAGAGGACGGCGAATGGATGCTCGACATTCAGCAGACAGTGCCGCCGACCCCGGGCCAGCCCGACAAGCAACCGATGATGATGCCGCTGAAACTCGCCGCCTTTGCCATGGACGGCAGCGGCGCGGCGATGCCCGAGATGCTGGTCACGCTGACCGGCGCGGCGCAGCGGGTTACGCTCGGCGCCTTTGCCGCGCGTCCGGCGCTGTCGGTCAATCGCGGCTTTTCGGCGCCGGTGATCGTGGACTACGCCCGGGCGTCCGGCGAGCTCGCGTGGCTTGCCGCAAATGACGACGATCCCTTCGCGCGCTATGAAGCGTTGCAGCAGTTGATGCTCGACACATTGGTTTCAGCGGTGTCGGGCGGGGCGCCCGATCATGGCGCGGTGATCGATGCCGTGGCGGGGACGCTGGCGGGGCGTCAGACCGATCCGGCGTTCGTCGCCGAAGCGGTGCTGTTGCCCAGCGAGGCCTTTATCGGCGACCAGATGGTAACGGTCGATCCCGACGCGATCCGCCGCGAACGGCTGGCGTTGCAGGCAGCGATCGGCGCCGCGCTGGAAAGTGAATGGCGCGCGATCCTGAACGGCGCCGCGCCGCCCGCGACCGACCTGTCGCGCGCCGCCAAGGGTGGCCGCCGCCTGCGCGGCGTCGCGCTCGCCTATCTGGCGGCGACCGGCAAGGATGACGTGGCCGCGCTGGCGTTCCGGATTTTCTCTGACGCGGACGGTATGACCGAACGGCAGGCGGCGCTGGCGACGCTGGCGCATGGCGACAGCGACGAGCGCGTGGCGGCGCTCGACATCTTCTACCAGCGCTATCGCGACAATCCGCTGGTGCTCGACAAATGGTTCCAGGTGCAGGCGTGGTCGCTGCGGTCCGATACCGTCGATGCGGTTAGGGAACTGGCGCAGCATCCCGATTTCACGCTGGCGAACCCGAACCGCGTCCGCTCGCTTTATGGTGCGCTGACCGGCAATCAGGCGGCGTTCCACCAGGCCGACGGCGCAGGCTATCGCCTGATCGCCGACCTGGTCATCGCGCTCGACCCGAAGAACCCGCAGACCGCCGCGCGGTTGATCCCCCCGCTCGGCCGCTGGAAACGCTTCGACGAGGCGCGCGCCGCGATGATGAAGGCCGAGCTGGAACGGATATTGGCGCAGCCCGGGCTGTCAAGGGACGTGACCGAGCAGGCGAGCAAGAGTTTGCTGGGGTAGGACGGCTTCGGGGCGGGAAGCGGACATTCCCTTATTCGTCATCCCGGCGAAGGCCGGGATCTCGCCGGTGCGGTAAAACGAGAGGGTGAGATCCCGGCCTTCGCCGGGATGACGGACGAAAGAAGAAGCGTCGTGCATTGCGCTCAGTGCAGCTTGGCGATCGACAGCCCGTCGGCCTTGGCGCGCACCTTCACCGATTCCTCGCTACGGGTCAGCGCCTTGGCAATGGCCTTCAGCGCCATGCCCTTCTTGGCCAGCGTGTGCAGCTTGTCGATCTCCGCCGGGGTCCACGGTTGTTTGTGGCGTTCGAACTTGTCCTTCATGCCTGCGTCTCCGGGTCAACCTCTATATTGAGGACGACAATCGCGTCCTCGCGCCCTTGATATTCGACGCTCTCGCCGACTTCGGCGCCCATCAGCGCGCGAGCGAGCGGGGCGGAAAAAGCGATCGAGCCCATCGCCGGATCGGCCTCGTCGCCGCCGATGATGGTGATCGTCTTTTCGGCGCTGTTCAGCCGGACCGTCACGCGGCTGCCGATCCCCACGCTGCCATCGGCGGGCGGTGCCTGCACCTCGGCGGTTGCCTGGCGGGTGCTGAAATAGCGCAGGCGGCGCTGCAGTTTCTTGCGCGCGTCCTCGTCGGTGGTTCCCGCAAGCTCGGCTTCGATCTGTGCGACGGTTTCGCCGAGCAAACGCAACCCGCGCGGCGTCACCAGATTGGGGCCGACCGCAATCGGCAGCTCATATTCGGGTTCCTTATGTTCGTCGTCGCTCTCGCGGCGAAACGCTACGCTCATGATCGGGTTTCCAGTCGAAATCGCAAAATCTGCCCCTGCTCGCCGAAGGTGGCGACAAGATGGCAACGCGCGCTGGACGCCATCTCCTTTGTGTGTTAGGTTGATAATACACAAAGGAGATTTGCGATGCGTAACTGGACGATAGCTGTGCTGCCGCTGGCTTTGGCGATGACTGTCACCGCCTGTAGCGGCGCCGACCGCGCCGATGGTGACCAGCCGGCGAAGGCCGAAGCCAAGCCCGTGGTCGACGCGGGCCCGGTTGCCAGCAAAGGCTATGCGCTCAGCGGTTTTTCGGAGGTCAAGGTCACGGGTCCAGACGATGTGACCATCCGTCAGGGCGATAGCTTTTCGATCAGCGCCAAGGGGCCGCAGGCGGTGCTCGACCGGCTCGAGATCGAGGTCGACGGCCCGACGCTGTCGATCGGCCGCAAGCGCGAAGGTTTCGGCTTTTCGAGCCGCGAGGATGATGATGTCGAGATCAGCATTACCATGCCCCGCCTGAACGGCGTGCGGCTGACCGGGTCGGGATCGATCGACGCCGACAGCATCGACGGCGACGCGGTCGAGGCGGTGGTGACGGGATCGGGCGACCTCAAGATCGCGAAGCTGACCGCCAAGCGCGCCGACCTCACCGTGTCGGGATCGGGCGATATCGAGATCGGCGGCGGCACCGTCGGCGCGGGCGAATATGGCATCACCGGATCGGGCGACATCGACGCCGACGGGCTCGTTGCCCAGACGCTCGAAGTATCGGTCACCGGGTCGGGCAATGTCGAGGCACAGGCGACCGGCGCCGCCGAAGTCAGCATCCTGGGTTCGGGCGACGTGACGCTGGGCGGTGGCGCCAAATGTTCGTCGCGCCAACTGGGATCGGGAACGGTCACCTGCAAATAAGGCAATGCTGGTGCCGCCTGCCCGGACCGGGTAAGGCGGCACCATGACCCTGACCCTTCGCAACGCCGCGCTGGCGGCTGCCCTCCTGTTGGCCATCGCGCCCGCCTCGGCGGCCGAAAAGCGCTTTGGCCTGACCAGCTTCGAGGCGATCGAGGTCAACGCCGATTATGTGGTCGAGGTGACGACGCGCGGGCCGGTCGGCGCGGTGGCCACCGGGCCGCAGGACGCGCTCGACCGGCTGATCGTCGAGGCCCGCGACGGGCGGCTGGTGATCGGTCAGCGGCAATTCGCGGGCGATACCGATCGCCGCGCGCCGCGGGGGGCCGTGACGATCCGCATCAACGCCGTGAACCTGCGTTCGGCGACGATGGGCGGGGCAGGTTCGCTGCAGATCGACGGCATGAAGGGCACGCGCGTCAACATCGGTCTGCGCGGTCCCGGCACCTTGTCGGTGGGCACGATCGCAACCGATCGGTTGTCGGTCGCGATGATTGGCAACGGCACGATGACGCTGGGCGGCGCAGCGAAACAGGCGCAGATCACCGTGTCGGGCGCCGGAGCGTTCGACGCCGGCGCGCTGAAGGTCGATATGCTGACCTTCGACGGCGAAGGCGCAGGCGACTACCGGCTGAATGCGGTCAAGACGGCATCAGTGACGGCGCGCGGGGTTGGCAAGACGGTCGTGCTGGGCAAGCCCGTGTGCACGGTGCGCAACATCGGTGCCGGGTCGGTGCAATGCGGGGCGGCGAAGAAGTAGAACGACCAACGACTGCTCGGCAGCGAGCGACCAAGGGCCGACATTTATAGCATCGTCATCCTGAACTTGTTTCAGGATCCATGGCCTGCCGTTTCCTTCGGCGCTGCGGCAAATTCGAGCTCAGGCCATGGATGCTGAAACAAGTTCAGCATGACGAAGGTCTTTGAAATTCAACGTCCGCTCCCCACTCCAAAGCCGACCTCATGGTCCGCCGACCGCCACGCGCGGCGCCTACTGCCCCGCCGCTCCCAGCCCGTCGATCTTCTTCGACTGGCGCATGATCAGTCCCGGGAACCATCGCGCCAGCCGCGCGAGCCGTTTCGCCATCTTGCCGACCGTCACATGAACCTTGTCGCCGTGCACCGCCGCCCACGCCGCTTCGGCGACGCGTTCGACCGGGACGATCTCGAACCCGCTTTGCGACAGGCGGTCGCGCGCCGGTTCGTTGCTGTCGGCGCTGACCTGGTCGAGCAGCGGCGTGTCGATGAAGCCGGGCATCAGCGAGCGGACCTTGATGCCATATTTGGCGAATTCGATTTCCAGCGCCTCGGTCAATCCGCGCACCGCGAATTTCGTCGCCGAATAGATGGCAAGGCCCGCGACGCCGTAAAAGCCCGACGCCGATCCGGTGTTGAGGATCGCCGATCCCGGCGTCGCGCGCAGCAGCGGCAGCGCGGCATAGATGCCGTTGACGACCCCGCCGAAATTGATCGCGATCAGCCGGTCGGCCTCTTCGGGCGGCATGTCGGCGAACTGGCCGCCGGTGCCGATCCCGGCGTTGTTGAACAAGACGTCGAGGCGGCCACCGCTGGCCGAGGCAAAGGCATCGAGCGCCGCTGTCCACTGGTCGCGGTCGCGCACATCCATGACGTGGCGCGACGAGGCGCCGTCAGGCAGCAGCGCCGCGGTCTCGTCGATCCCGGCGCGGTTAACGTCGGCGATGCCGACGAACCAGCCCTGGCCGGCAAAATGGCGCGCAACGGCGCGGCCGATGCCCGATCCGCCGCCGGTAATGAAAATCGCCTTTCGAGCCATCCCGCCCCTCCTTACATTGTTGTCAGTGCGACAAGATGCCAAGTCGACGTGTCGGTCAAGCGGCAATGACGGCTTGGCAAGCGGGGCGGCGGCTGGTTAAGAGGGCGGCGATGACCCGCGGCCTCCGCCTGATCCTCTTGTTCCTGTTGCTATTTTGCGCCGGACTGACCGCGCCGGCGCGCGCCGAGGTGGTCGTGAGCTTTTACAGCCACGATTTTGGCGACCGCTTTCCGCACGCCTTCATCGTGATGAAAGGCAAGTTGGACGCGACGGGCGAGGTGGTCGATGCCAATTACGGCTTTACCGCGACGGCGGTCAGCCCGGCGATCCTGTTCGGATCGGTGAAGGGCAAGGTGGAATCGTCCGAACCGGATTATATCGGCAAGAGCGATCGTCAGTTCGATGTTATCGTCGACGACGCGACCTATGCGCTGGTGATGGCCAAGGTCGCCGAATGGCGCGACCGCGAGCAGCCGAGCTATAGTCTGAACAAACGCAATTGCGTGCATTTCGTGATGGAGCTGGCCGAGGTTGTCGGGCTGACGGTCAACCGCAAGAGCAAGCTGTTCAAAAAGCCGAAGAGTTTTTTGATCGAGGTGAAAGGGTTGAATCCGGCGTTGGGAGATGGCGGTTAGCGACGGATTTCGGACAAGCCGTCCTATAAATCCCGTTCGTGGGGGGGGGGGGGGGGGGCGGGGCGGCGGGGGGGGGGGGGG
>JAFAGN010000039.1 GCA_023422695.1 Pseudomonadota bacterium | reverse complement strand
CGCCCTTCGACAGGCTCAGGGCTACGATGAAGGGCGCGAACCCGCTTTTCTACGCCGCAGTCCACCCGCCATCGACGCTCAGGTTGGCGCCGGTGATGTTCGCGGCTTCGTCGCGGGTCAGGAACGACGCCAGCGCCGCGACCTGTTCGACCGTCACGAACTGCTTGGTCGGCTGGCCCGCCAGCAGGACATCGTTGATGACCTGCTCGCGCGTCATGCCGCGCGCCTTCATCGTGTCGGGAATCTGGCCCTCGACCAGCGGGGTCCAGACATAGCCGGGGCTGATGCAGTTGGCGGTGATCCCGGCGCCGGCGACTTCCAGCGCGACCGCCTTGGTCATCCCGACCAGTCCGTGCTTCGCCGCGACATAGGCCGATTTGAACGGCGATGCGACGAGAGAGTGCGCCGATGCCGTGCCGATGATCCGCCCCCACCCCTTTTTGCGCATGCCAGGGACCGCGTGACGGATGGTGTGAAACGCCGACGTCAGGTTGAGCGCCAGGATCAAATCCCATTTCTCGACCGGAAAATCCTCGATCGGCGACACGAACTGCGTCCCGGCATTGTTCACGAGGATGTCGACCCCGCCAAAGTCGGCATCGGCGCGCGCGAACATGTCGGCGATCGCATCGACCTTGGTCAGGTCAGCCGCATCGTAGCTCGCCCTGCCACCGCTCAGCTGCTCCAGCGCGGCGCGCTCGACCTCGATCGCCGCGGCGTCGCCAAAGCCGTTGATGATGACATTCGCGCCTTCGCTCGCCAGCGCCTTGGCGATGCCGAGGCCAATGCCCGACGTCGATCCGGTGACGAGTGCGGTTTTTCCTTGAAGACGCATTTTGGTTCCTTTCGGTGGGAGAGTGTCAGGGAGCTTCGGGCTCGATTTTCGGTTTCAACATATTGGACTGCAAGGCGAAACTGCCCGAACGGCCCTCGGCGATACTTTCCGCGAGCAAATGCCCGTCCTTCATCGCTGCCTCGACCGCCGCATGGCCCAGCGCCCAATTGACCTCCATCGTCGATCGCGAAAACTCGAAATCGCGCGCTCCGGTCTGCCATTTCGGCGGCTGATGGATCAACTGCACGACGTTCAACGCCTTGCAATCGACCATCCGCTGCACCGCCTTGACCTCTGGCAGGTCGAGCGATTCTGGCGGCAGTTTCGCCAGCATCCGATCGATCAGCTGATGCTCCTTGCGCCGCCGCACCAGCCCGTCCGAAATCCGTCGCGTACGGCTGGAATAGCGAATATCCTTTTCGCGCGACCAGGCTTCTTCCAGATCGTGCGGCCGCTCGCCGCGCGCGGGGAACAGATCGACCTGGAACACAAGCATATCCTCTTTCGCGGCATCGACTACATGCTCAAGCGGAGTGTTCGATACCAGCCCGCCGTCCCAATACCATGTCCCGTCGATCTCGACCGGCGGCAGCCCGGGGGGCAGCGCCCCCGACGCCAATATGTGCCGCGCGTCGAGCGTTTCCGATTTGGTGTCGAAGTACCGGAAATTCCCCGTCTCGACCGCCACCGCACCGATCGACAGCCGCACATTGCCGTGGTTCACCCGGTCCCAGTCAACCAGCCGGTCGAGCGTCTGCACCAGCGGCGCCGTATCGTAAAAACTCACGGCCTCGGGCGTCTGCCGCTCGGCCAGGCTTGGCGGCGGGAAGCGCGGGGTGAAAAAGCCCGGCACGCCGAACGCCATCACCTGCCCCGCCGCGGCCATATGCGCCCACTCGCGCGCCCAGTCATTGTCGGCGGTCGGCAGCGAGGGCAGCGCCGACGACACGCCGTTCCAGAATTCGCGCAGCTTACCCACCGCGGCGTCACGCGGGTTGCCCGCGATGATCGCGGCGTTGACCGCACCGATCGAAATCCCCGCGACCCAGTCGAGTTCGATGCCCAAATCGATCAGCGCCTCATATACCCCGGCCTGAAACGCCCCGAGCGCGCCGCCACCCTGCAGGACAAGGACGACGAGATCGGGCAGCGGGAGTGCAGCGGGGGCGGCACGGCGTGGCATGGACTCGGGGGCTCCTTCGATCCGCGGCAGCGCGATTGGTGCGCCGCAGCACAAATGATTGCAAGCGCCGCGTCGCGCGCGAAGTCTCTTTCAATTGCCCGGCGCTGCTGTAACATCTTAGAACAAACAGACACTTTAGCGGCGGAGAACCCCATGCGCCTCGACGATTATGATCCCGGCGACGATATTCGCGACCTTGGCCGCGGCGGTGGTGGCGGCTTTGGCGGCGGGGGCGGCGGTCTGGGCGGGCTGCTGATCGGGTTCCTTCCGATGCTGCTTGGGCGCAAGATGGGGTGCGGGACGATCCTGTTGATCGGGGCAGTCGCCTTTTTCCTGCTCGGCCCCGGTGCCAATATGCTGAGTAGCGGCGGCAGTACTGCCGATCCGATGGCTGACAGCCGGAGCGGTCGCGGCGTTGCTTGCGACACTGCGTCAGAACGCTTTGCCTGCAATGTGTTCGGATCGACGCATACGGTTTGGGAGGGGCTGATCAGCGGTTATCAAAAGCCAACCCTCAGTTTCTATGAACAGTCTACCCGCGAATCCGGATGCGGAGCGGCCAGTTCGGCGATGGGGCCATTCTATTGCCCCGCCGATCAGGGCGTCTATCTCGACACGACTTTCTTCCGCGATCTCGAACAGAAATTCGGCGCGGCGGGCGACGCGGCGCAGGCCTATGTGATCGCGCATGAGGTCGGCCATCATATCCAGACGATCAGCGGCATTTCGAACCAGGTCCGTCAGGCGCAGCAACGCGCCTCGCAGGCCGAGGGCAATGCGCTGCAAGTTCGCATGGAATTGCAGGCAGATTGCTACGCCGGCGTCTGGGCCGCACGCGCGCGGACA
Source organism: Pseudomonadota bacterium (assembly GCA_023422695.1). GTDB lineage: Bacteria > Pseudomonadota > Alphaproteobacteria > Sphingomonadales > Sphingomonadaceae > Sphingopyxis. The sequence continues at coordinate 21,257 of JAFAGN010000039.1, read as the reverse complement.
GCGGCGGGGCAACCGGTAATGGAAGCGGGCGATATGGAAGAGGCGATGCGCGCCGCCAATGCGATCGGCGACGACACGCTGATGCGCTCGGCAGGGCAGCGCCCGGTCCCCGAAAGCTTTACCCACGGCACCAGCGAACAGCGCATGACGTGGCTGCGCCGCGGCCTGCAATCGGGAGATCCGCGCCAGTGCAACGCGTTCGACACCGCCATCTGATCGCCGCGCTTGCGGCGGCGCTCGCCGCCACGCCCGCGGCGGCCGAGACGCTGTATGTCGAAACCGGACGGCTGATCGACGGTGTCTCGAACGATGTCCGCACTGGCCAGTGCATCACGATCGAGGCCGAACGGATCAAGGCGGTCGGGCCATGCGGCGCGACGCCTGCGGGCGCGGTGCGGCTCGACTGGTCGGGCTTCACCGTCCTGCCCGGGCTGATCGACCTTCACACCCACCTCGCCGATCTGGGTCAGAGCGCCGACTTGGCGGCACCGATCAAGGCGTCGCCCGCCGAAACCGTCCTCGTCGGCGCGCGCAACGCCCGCGTGACGCTGGACGCGGGTTTCACCAGCGTGCGCGACGTCGGCACCTATCGCGGGCTCACCGACGTGACGCTGCGCAACGCGATCGAACGCGGCGACATCCCTGGGCCGCGAATGTGGGTCGCGGGGGCGTATATCACGATCCCCAAGGGCGGCGGCGAGTTGAACGGCGTCGTCCCCAACGACCAATTGCCGCCCGACATGCGGCTGGGCGTGGCCGCGACGCCCGCCGAAGCGGCGGCCAAGACCACTTTCCTGCTGGATAGCGGCGCCGATTTCATCAAGACCATCGCGACCGGCGCGGTGCTGGCGATCGGCACCGAACCCGGTGCGGTCGAGCTGTCGGAGGAGTACCTGCGCGCTGTGGTAAAGGTGGCACATGCCCGCGGCAAGAAGGTCACCGCGCATGCCCACGGCGCCGAAGGGATCAAGATCGCCATCAACGCCGGGGTCGACAGCATCGAACATGCCAGCCTGGCCGACGAGCAGGCGCTGCAACTCGCCAAGGCGCGCGGCACATGGCTCGCGATGGACATCTATAATGGCACCTACATCGACGATGTCGGCACCAAGGAAGGTTGGCCCGAGGAATATCTGCGCAAGAACCGCGAGACGACCGACGCACAGCGCGCCGCATTTCGGCGCGCGGTGGAACTCGGGGTCAACATCGGCTACGCCACTGACGCCGGAGTCTATCCGCACGGGCTGAACGCGCGGCAATTTCGCAATATGGTCAAATATGGGATGACGGCGATGCAGGCGATCCAGTCCGCCACCGGCCGCGCGGCGATCGAAATGGGGCGCGATGACATCGGCGCGATCGTGCCGGGCCGCTACGCCGATCTGGTCGCGGTCAAGGCCGATCCGCTGGCCGACATTGCCGCGCTAGAGAAGATCGACCATGTGATGAAGGGCGGCGCGATCGTCCGCTAGCCACCCTAATATTCGACGATGATCCGGATCCTCTCGACGCTCAGGCCAGCGGCGCGTGCGATCTGTTCGCGACTCCGCCTGATAAGGTCCTGGACGCCCTTCGGCGCCACTTCGTCCGACAGGTCAGACGCCGGGGCAATCGCGCTTTTCAGTTCAACGGCGCTCAGTGTCGCGGGCGACACCGGTCCTTCGAACTGACATCCGAACAGCCGCCCGCTGGCCCAAATGACCACCGCGGTGATGTCGCCGGCATGCGGCAATTCGATCTCGATCCGGTCGCACGCCGCCAGCTTGATATCGCTTTCAAACAGCAACCCGGTTCCCGAGATATTGTGGATCTGCACCTCGATCCCGGTGCCGTCGGGCTTTACCCCGCGGGCCAGCAGGCTGAGTTTCCGGCGCACGTCCTGCCGCTGGTCGCCGCTGGTTGCCGCGGGGAGAAACTGTCCGAAAATTGCCATGAACGATTGTTGAAGTTAGCCGGTTAAAAGAAGGTTAGCGAGGGCCGCGAAAGGAGACGCTCTGCGCGGCAAGGCGGACACAGGGCAGGACAAGACCGGCGCTGAGATGCGCAATCGCACACATCGCAGGACATGAGCTGGCTGATGCGATCGTCCGCCACCGAAACGGACCTTGGCCGCCAGTGGCTAGCGGCTGCGCCTCTTGTCGGCGGCAGCATGCGCCTTTTCGATCCGCGCCGCAGCATGCACCTCGGCCCGCGCCAGCAGCAGCGCCAGATCCTCGCGGCTGATGTCGAAGGTTTCGCCAAAATCGGCGAGCGCGTCGTCGATATCGTCCATCAACACGCCTGCGGGCTCCGCCGGAACCGCCTTGCCGTCGATCGGCCCGGGCCGGTGCGGATAGGAGTGGCCCGAAAAGCTGTGAAAGACGATGCCGACCGCGACCAGGATCAGCGAATTGATCAGGACGGGGACGAGGAAATCACCGACATGGCTTGCAAAGCTTGGCCAACCAAGCACCGCGCTCAGTGCCACTGCACCGCCCGGTGGGTGCAGGCACCGCGCAAGCGACATGACCATGATTGCGGTCGATACCGCGAGCGCCGCCGCGAAGGCAGGTTCGCTGATCGCCTGCGCGACAACAACGCCGAAAATGCCCGAGATGATATTGCCGCCGACGATCGACCACGGCTGCGCGAGCGGACTTGCCGGAACCGCGAACAGCAGCACCGCCGATGCGCCGATCGGCGCGATGATCCACGGCATCGATACCGGAAACATCGCGGCGCAGATCAGTCCGGCCAGACTGATCCCCGCGAGCGCGCCGACGCTGGCCACGACCCGGTCGCGCAGGCTGCCGCCCGCCAGCAGCGGCACAAAAATCCGACTCGAACCCAGAATTGGCAAAAGCGCGCACTCCTCGGGCGGCGCGATGGCGCATCGGCTGCGGCGGCGCCAGACAGGTTTGATTTACAAACGCCAAGCGCTATTTTCGGCCGTGCTCGATGCCGCAGCGACCGTCCCGACGGTTCGTCCTTGAACCGGCGCGCCGTCCCGCTAAACCGCTTTCATGCGAAACCATATCCTGATCAGCGCCGCCGCGCTCGCCGCCGCCCTGTCCACCCCCGCGCTTGCCCGGCCGATGACCGAAATCGATCTGGCAACGCTCAAGCGTGTCGCGGCCCCGACCGCCTCGCCCGACGGGCGATGGGTGGTGTTCCAGATGACCGAAACCGACGCCGCAACCTACAAGCGCGCGACCGGGCTGTGGCTGGTTGACCGCAATGCCAAGGACGCCGCACCGGTGCGCGTCGCCGATACCGCCGACAAGAATGAAACCGCCCCCGCCTTTCACCCCGATGGCAGCCTCTATTTCCTGTCGAACGCGTCGGGCAAAAGCCAAGTCTGGCGGGTCGATCCCAAGACTGGCAGCGCTGCAACGCAGGTCACCGACACTGCCGCCGATGTCGGTGGCTTCAAGATCTCGCCCGACGGCCAGCGCTTGCTCGCCTGGGGTGACATTCCGCGCGAGTGCACCGATTTCGGCTGCGACGCCAAGGACAAGGGCGCTCTCCCCGGCCCCGGCACGGGCCGCCTGTACAAGGACGGCGCGGGTTTCGTGCGCCATTGGGACAGCTGGGAGACCCCCGGCAGCTACAGCCGGCCGTTCGTCTTCAACCTCGGCGGCGGCAAGGCCAGCGCCGCGCGTGCCGTCGATGGCGGGCTGATCGGTGACAGCCCGTCAAAGCCCTTCGGCGGCGGCGAGGAACTGGCGTGGGGCGCTGACAGCCGCACCGTGTATTTCACGCTGCGCAAGGCCGACAAGAACGAGCCGACCTCGACCAACCTCGATATCTATAGCTGGCTCGTCGACAGCCGGATGATGCCGCAGAACCTGACCGCAGAGAACGAAGCGACCGATACCCTGCCGACCCCCTCGCCCGACGGCCAGTGGCTGGCCTATGCCGCCATGGCGCGGCCGGGCTATGAGGCGGATCGGCAGGTGCTGATGCTGCGCAACCTGACCAGCGGCGAAACGCGCAAGCTGACCGACGCGTGGGACCGTTCGGTCGGCTCGATTGCCTGGGCGCCCGACGGCAAGTCGCTCTATGTCACCGCGCAGGATGTGCTCGATCATCCCGTGTTCCGGGTCGATGTGAAGACCGGCAAGGTGACGAAGCTCAAGGCCACCACCGAAGCTTTTGAAGGCAATATCGGCGACGTCACGCCGCTCCCCGGCGGCGGCCTGCTCTATTCGCGCAACAGCGTGGCGGTGCCGACCGACCTGTTCGTTCGCGATGCGAAGGGCAAGGTCATCCGCCTGACCGACGTCAACCGCGCCCAGCTCGCCGAATTCGACCCCGTCGATGCCAAGCGCTTCAGCTTCAAGGGCGCCAATGGCGACACCGTGTGGGGGCAGATCGTCAAGACCGCCGATACCAAGGGCAAGATCCCGGTCGCCTACCTGGTCCACGGCGGCCCGCAGTCGAGCTTTGGCAACAGCTGGTCGACGCGCTGGAACCCGCGGTTGTTTTCGGCGCCGGGCTATGCCGCCGTCACCGTCGATTTCCACGGCTCGACCGGTTATGGCCAGGCATTCACCGACAGCATCAATCAGGATTGGGGCGGCAAGCCGCTCGAAGACCTGAAGCTCGGCCTCGCTGCGGCGGGGTCGCAGGACGCCAATGTCGATACCGCCAACGCCTGCGCGCTCGGCGGCTCCTATGGCGGTTACATGATGAACTGGATCGCGGGCCAGTGGCCGGACGGGTTCAAATGCCTGGTCAGCCACGCCGGGGTGTTCGACCTCCGCGCCATGGCGTTCGAAACCGAGGAAACCTGGTTCGACGAATATGATCATGGCGGCCCGTGGTGGCAGCGCCGCGACGCCGAGAAATGGAACCCGGTGAATCACGTCACCAAATGGAAGACCCCGATGCTGGTGATCCACGGCGAAAAGGATTTCCGCATCCCGTACAGCCAGAGCCTAGCCGCGTTTCACGCGTTGCAGCGGCAAGGGGTTCCGGGCGAATTGCTGGTCTTTCCCGACGAGAATCACTGGATCCTGAAGGGCCAGAACAGCGTGCAATGGTATCAGACGGTGTTCGGGTGGATGGGTCGGCATTTGAAGAAATAGGCGCCCCAAGATTCCGTTCGTGTCGAGCGAAGTCGAGACACCCCGAAGGCGCGTGCTCACGATGGGCATCTCGACTTCGCTCGATGCGAACGGAAACTCTATGGGTTCCCCCTTGCCGCGCCGCACCATGGCTGGCAAAGCGCGGCGCATTATGCCGATGGAAAAAACATTCGATCCCGCCGCAATCGAGGCGAAATGGGCTCACGCTTGGGAAAGCCGCGGACTGTTTCGTCCGCACCGTCCCGATGCCGCCCCCTTCACGATCGTCAACCCGCCGCCGAACGTCACCGGCGCGCTGCACATCGGCCATGCGCTCGACAACACCTTGCAGGACGTGCTGATCCGCTATGAACGGCTGCGCGGCAAGGATGCCTTGTGGGTGGTGGGCATGGACCATGCCGGCATCGCGACACAGATGGTCGTCGAACGCCAGCTCGAGGCGCGGCAGGACAAGCGCACCAATTACAGCCGCGAAGATTTCATCGACAAGGTGTGGCAGTGGAAGGCCGAAAGCGGCGGCCAGATCACCGGCCAGCTGCGCCGCCTCGGCTGCTCGATGGACTGGCAGCGCGAACAGTTCACGATGGACCCGCATTTCACCGCCGCGGTGGTGAAGGTGTTCGTCGATCTCCACAAAAAGGGGCTGATCTACCGCGACAAGCGGCTGGTGAACTGGGATCCGAAGCTCAAAACCGCAATCTCGGACCTTGAGGTCGAGACGCACGAGGTGCAGGGCGGCTTCTGGCACTTCAAATATCCGCTCGCCGACGGCGTGACGCTCGACGCCAATAATCCTTTGGGAGCACGCGATTATATCGAGGTCGCGACGACGCGCCCCGAAACGATGCTGGCCGATATGGCGGTTGCCGTGCACCCCGATGATGCGCGCTATCGGAGCGTGATCGGCAAGTTCGTCGAACTGCCGATCACCGGTCGGCGCGTGCCGATCGTCGCCGATGAGCATGCCGATCCCGAGCTGGGCAGCGGCGCGGTGAAGATCACGCCGGGGCATGATTTCAATGACTTTGAGGTCGGCAAGCGCGCGGGGTTCAAGGCTGGCGAGATGCTCAACATGCTCGACGAGGACGCCAATGTGCAGCAGGTGTCGGACCGCCTGATCCCCGACGACTTCATCGGCCTGCACCGCTTCCGCCGCGACGGCGAGGATGGCGCGCGCGAGCTGGTGGTTGCGACGATGAAGGAAGAGGGCTTCCTCATCCCGCACGTCGACAAGGACGGCAACGCGCATGACGCCGAGCCGCGCACGATTCAGACGCCGTTCGGCGATCGCGGCGGCGTGGTCATCGAACCCTGGCTGACCGACCAATGGTATGTCGACGCCGAAACGCTGGCGCAGCCGCCGATGGCGGCGGTGCGCGACGGGCGGATCAATATCGTTCCCAAGACGTGGGAAAAGACCTTCTTCAACTGGATGGAGAACATCCAGCCATGGTGCGTGTCGCGCCAGCTGTGGTGGGGACACCGCATCCCCGCCTGGTATGGCCCCGAAATCATGGAGGATGGCGAGCTTAGCTATCTGCTTACTGCCAAGGGGCAGCTGGGACGCGAGCCGGTGTTCGTCGCGAACAGCTTCGAAGAGGCCGCCGAGCAGGCTCGCGCATATTATGCGGCCAAACCCAAATATGCGAACGGTGCCGAGATCGTCGAACTCAGCGGCGATGAGGATGAAACGCGCGCCTTTATCAAGGGGCTGCGCGAGAATCCCGACAATCTGGAAATCGCGCTGCGCCGCGACCCCGATGTGCTCGACACCTGGTTCTCGTCGGCGCTTTGGCCCTTCGCGACGCTCGGCTGGCCCAAGAACACCGATCTGGTGAAGCGCCACTATCCCAATGACGTCCTCATCTCCGGCTTCGACATCCTGTTCTTCTGGGACGCGCGCATGGCGATGCAGGGGATGGAATTCATGGGTGATGTCCCGTGGAAGACGCTCTATCTCCACGGCCTCGTCCGCGCGCCCGATGGCGCGAAGATGTCGAAGACGAAGGGCAATGTCGTCGACCCGCTCGGGCTGATCGATCAATATGGCGCCGACGCGCTGCGCTTCTTCATGGCGGCGATGGAAAGCCAGGGCCGCGACATCAAGATGGATGACGCCCGCCTCGCGGGCTATCGCAACTTCGCGACCAAGCTGTGGAACGCCGCGCGCTTCTGCGAGGCCAATGGCATTTCGGCCTCGACCAGCTTCGAGGCGCCCACCGCAACGCTGCCCGTCAACCGCTGGATCATCGGCGAGGTAGCCGCGACCGTCGCCGCGATGGAAACGGCGTTCGCCGCCTACCGCTTCGACGAGGCGGCAAATGCGATCTACAGCTTTGCCTGGGATCGGTTCTGCGACTGGTATCTGGAGCTCATTAAAGGCGCGATCGATGACGAGACGAAGGCCGTTGCCGGCTGGGTGCTCGACCAGATTTTGGTCATGCTCCACCCCTTCATGCCGTTTATCACCGAAGAGTTATGGACCGGACTGGGCGACCGCGCCGATTATCCGCTGATCACCGCGAAATGGCCAGACCCGAAAGCGCAGCGCGATGACGCGGTGCATCAAGAGATAGATTGGGTATCAAACCTGATCTCTCAAATCCGCGCAACCAGAACGGAATTAGGTGTCGCGCCGAGCAAGACCGTCACAGCTTTTGTCTCTCGTTGCGACGAGTTGAGATTTGGGTATCTCACCCGTAGCCTGCTTCAGATCAAGAGAATGGCGCGCCTCGACGAAATTTCCGTGCGAACGATTGAAGGCGTCAAAAATCTTGGCGGCACTTTCGGCGATACTGAAATTACGCCCGACATCGTAGTCGAAGTGGAAGGTGAAGGACGTGTCCAGCTAGTTGCCGAAGGCATCGACGGCTATTTGGATTTCTTCGGAGCTATCGACATCGCCGCCGAACGCGACCGCCTGACCAAGGCGCTTGCCGCCGCGACGAAGGAACGCGACGGCCTTGCGAGCCGCCTCAACAACCCGTCGTTCGTCGAGCGCGCCAAGCCCGAAGCGGTGGAGAAGGCGCGCGCCGACCATGCCGCGAAGGAGGCTGAAGCGGACCGCCTGACCGCCGCATTGGCAAGGCTGGGGTGATCGAAAACACGAAATCCTCCCCGCTCGCGGGGAGGTGGCAGCCGGAACGGCTGACGGAGGGGGGTGGCGTCCCCGCGCGACGTCGCGTCAAGACGCGAACCCCCTCCACCATCCTCCGGATGGTCCCCCTTCCCGTTTCGGGGAGGATCGGTTGATGACCGACGGCGAACCGGTCACCCCAACACCCGTCGCCGTTGCCAGCGATCCCGCGTCGGCGCCGGTGCCGCCGCGCCAGACGGCGCGCGGCGGGATGGATCTGACCAGCGGGCCGATCGCGAAGACGCTGATCATCTTTGCCCTCCCGACGCTCGCGTCGAATATTCTCCAGACGCTGTCGGGGTCGGTCAATTCGATCTGGGTCGGACAGTTTCTGGGCAACAGCGCGCTCGCCGCGACCGCCAATGCGAACATCATCATGTTCCTGATGTTCGCGACCTTCTTTGGCTTTGGCATGGCGGCGACGGTACTGATCGGGCAAGCGATCGGGCGCGGCGACATCGACGCAGCGCGGCGTGCAGCGGGCGGTGCGATCGGGCTGGCGGCGCTGTTCTCGCTGGTCATCGCGCTCGTCGGCTGGTTCACCTCCGACGCGATATTGCGCCTATTGGAAACCCCGCCCGAAGCCTTTGCGCTGGCGCATGATTATCTGCGCGTCACCTTTGTCGCGATCCCCGCCAGCATGATTTCGGTGACGCTGATGATGGCCTCGCGCGGCGCGGGCGACGCGGTCACCCCGCTGCGCTTCATGGTGCTCACCGTCGTCATCGACATCGTCCTGAACCCGGTGCTGATCCTCGGGCTCGGCCCCGTTCCGCGCCTCGGCATCGCGGGCAGCGCACTGGCGACGGCAATTGCGGGGACGATCAGTCTGATCGGGATGATCATCTGGTTCTATGCCAAGGACCACCCGCTCCGCCTGCGCGGCCGCGAACTGGCTTATCTGGTACCCAACTGGCGCGAGCTGCGCTTCATTATCGCGCGCGGTCTGCCGATGGGCGCGCAGATGCTGGTGATCTCGGGCGCGGGTCTTGTCATGGTGGGTATCGTCAATCGTGAAGGGCTGGTCACCGCCGCCGCCTATGGCGCCACGCTGCAATTGTGGAATTATATCCAGATGCCAGCACTCGCGGTCGGCGCCGCGGTCAGCGCGATGGCGGCGCAGAACATCGGCGCCAAGCGCTGGGACCGCGTCGCAACGATCACCAACAGCGGGATCACGATCAACCTTGCGATGACCGGCGTGCTGATCGCGCTGCTGTTGCTGTTCGATCGCGCCGCGCTCGCGCTGTTCCTCGGCAACGGCAGCGAGGCGATCGAGGTGTCGCGCCATATCCAGTATATTGCGACCTGGACCTTCCTGCCTTTCGGCACCACCATCGTCATCATCGGCACCTTGCGCGCCAATGGGTCGGTCGTCCCGCCGCTGATCATTCTGGCGCTATCGATGTTTCCGATCCGCTTTGGCATCTATTATTTCGCTTATCCGATACTGGGCGCCGATGCGATCTGGTGGAGCTTTCCGCTCTCGTCGCTTGCGTCGCTCGCGATGGCCTGGGCGGTGTATCGACGCGGCGACTGGCGCCGCGCGCTGCCGCAACCCGGCGCGCGCTGACGGCACGGCTTTCGACCAAAGCGCACCGGCTTTCGACTGGCGGCCCGGTGTCTGCTATCCTTGATCCCGGTTTTGGCGTTAAAGCAGGCCCAATGAACATGACCCTTCGCAAAGACGCGCTGCGCGACCAGCGTGCAAAGATGCTGGCGGCGGCGCCCGACTGGCGCGCCTCCGACGCCCGCGTCAATCCGCGTGTCGCGATCGGATCGATCATCGCGATGTGGCTGCTGTACTTTCTGATCACCACCGGGCTTGCGATGCTCACTGGCGTTCCAGAGCAATGGGCATCGGTCGGACGGCGCGGAATTGTGGTGGTCGCAGGCATCCTTTGCACCTTCGTGCTGTATCAGCTGCTCCAGCGCGCGCAGCCGCAAAGCTTTGGCGCGCGGCTTGCCGCCGCGCTCGGCGCCGCGGTGCCGCTTGTCCTCATCTATGCGTCGGTCAACCTGCTCGTCTTCTATTACTGGTTCCCGGTCCCGGATGCGGCCAAGATCATCGAGGAAATGCAGGCAAAATTCCCCGGCGCGTGGGAAACGGTGCTGATCCTCGACAGCTCGATCCGCTGGTACTTCTTTTTCGCGGTGTGGGCGGCGCTCTATGTCGCCTTCGGCTATGCCAGCGAAATGCGGGCGGTCGAACGCCGCGCCAATCATTTCCGGCTGGAGGCCAAAAATGCCCAACTGCGCGCACTGCATTATCAGGTCAATCCGCACTTTCTGTTCAACACGCTCAATTCGCTGTCGGCGCTGGTCATGCGCGGATCGAAAAGCGAGGCGGAAACGATGATCATGAACCTGTCATCGTTCCTGCGCTCCAGCCTGGCGATCGATCCCGAACAGCTGGTCAGTCTGGACGAAGAGATCGCGCTGCAACGCTTGTATCTCGACATCGAACAAACGCGCTTTCCCGACCGCTTGCAGGTCGAAGTGACGATGCCCGACGAGCTGAAAAATGCCTGCGTCCCGGTGCTGATCCTGCAACCGATCATCGAAAATGCGATCAAATATGGCGTCGCGCCGACCAAGGGCAAAATCGCGATCCGCCTGCATGCCAGCGCCGAATATGGGCTGCTGGTGCTGCGCATCGACAACGACATCGACCCCAAGGCGCCGATCCCGGCCTCGGGGACCGGCCTTGGCCTGGGCAATGTGCGCGAACGGCTGCTGACCCGTTATGGTCCGACCGCCGGGTGCGAATGGGGTCCGTCGGATGATGGCGGTTTCGTCGTGTCGCTATGGTTGCCCCTGTCGCGAGAGGCTCGGTAAGCCCATGATCCAGACGCTTCGCACCCTGATCGTCGACGATGAGCCGCTGGCCATCGAGCGCTTACAGATATTGACTGGGCAACAGGATGGCGTGTCGCTGGTCGGCACCGCCAGCGACGGTGCGTCGGCGCTGCGCATGGTCGACGCGCTCGCCCCCGACCTCGTTCTCTGCGACATCGCGATGCCCGACCTCAACGGGCTGGAGGTTGCCGCCGCGATCGACCGGCTCGACAATCCGCCCGCGGTAATCTTTGTCACCGCCTTCGACCAATATGCGGTCGCCGCATTCGATGTCGCGGCGGTCGACTATCTGCTCAAGCCGGTATCGCCCGATCGCCTGGCCCGCGCGCTATCGCGGGTTCGCGAATGGCGTGCCACCGAACGCGCCCCGACGCAAAAGAGCAAATGGATCAACGAATTCTGGGTCCAGAATCGCGGCGAGATGCTGCGCGTCGATGCGGGTCAGGTCGATCTGATCGAGGCCGAGCGCGATTATATGCGCCTCCATGTCGGCGCGCGCAGCTGGCTGATCCACCAGACGATCAAGTCGCTGGAAGCCCGGATGAACCCCGACCAGTTCATGCGCATTCACCGGTCGAAAATGGTACGCCGCGACGGTATCGTCGGGCTCAAACATCATGGCGATGGGGCATGGAGCGTCGATCTGGGCGAAGGCGGCATTCACCGCGTCGGCCGCACCTATCTCCACGACGTCAAAGCGATCATGCAGGCCTGAACGAAAAAAGGCGGCCATGCCTGCGCATGACCGCCTTTCATGTACCAGCCTCCGCACCGTCAGGGCGCAGACACCGTGATCGTCCGTCCGCGATCGGCCAACCGGGTGGCGTCGCCGTTCAACAGGCTGGCCAGCTTGACGTCGGCATCGGCCATCGTGACGGTTTCGCATTCCAGCGCCAGGGCGCGCTCATGCAAGGTCTGACGATAATTGGGGCGGCTGTCGCAGACTTTTCGAACGGCCGATTTGACCCGCGAATTCAGCCGGTCGCGCCCATCGACGCTGGACAGGTTCAGGTCATCGTAGCGCACAACGACAGTGCGCCGCTCGCCGTCGTCGTCGGCCGCGAGGGCCGGAACGCTCAGGCCGACGCACGCGATCGGCGCGCTCAGCAGGATCAGGGAAAGTTTCGCCATGGGGGAGTCCTCTCTTGGGGGATGATGCGAGACACGGAGGCTCCGGACCGGGGAGACCAGCACCTCCGCATCCCGCAAGTTGGTGATACCCCCTAGACGTCATCAAAATCGCGTTTGGATCGATCGGTGCGAACGGCGGCTCGATTATCGGACGAAGGTCGTTCATCCGTCGACGAACGGGCGACGGGCGGGCAATTTCATGGCGCCGGGCTTGCATCTGGCATCCGCTCATGCCCAGATTGCTCCATGCCAAGGAAATTATCTTTCACGGCGAGTCGGCACCGCGGCGCGCGGGTGTTCCGCTGGTCGCTGTTGGCGCTGGCGGGTGTCACCGCAGGAGCGCTGCTTGGCGAGGCGGTGGTCGGAACAAAATGGGGTGGCCGTGGCGACGAACCCGCCAGCTATTCGCACCTCAGCGCCAATCCCGACGCAGCGGTGCCGCCCACCGGCGGCGCAGCGCCCTGTCTCGATTGCCGCGACAGCTATGGCGTCGCGGCACGGCTCCGCGCTGATCGTGAAGGCCGGATGAGCGACGAATTTCGGGAATTGGGCGCGGTGGACGTCGACGCGCCGACGGCCAGCGAACCCGACGACGGCTATCGCTACGGCGGCCGTTTTCCAGATCCACCGATCGGCGAGCGAAGCAGCCCGTCGGCGGAGGCGCGCACATCGGTCGCCGCGCCAGCGGACGACGGCGCATCCCCTGCGCTTAGCGCCGCGCTACCGACCGACGACTGATGTTTTAGCGCGGCTGCGGCGCAGGCGCGGGCGCCGCGCAGCGCGTCGTGTCACCAGCCTTGCACGCCGCGACATCGGCCTCCCACTTCATCCGTTCTTCGGCCGACATGGCGGCAACGCGCGCCTTTTCGGCTTCGTAAGCCGCGGTTTCATTGGCAAATTCTGCCTGATCATGGGCAACCTGCTGCGCCGCCGCGGACACTTCCTGCTCGTAAGTGGTGGTTTCCGCCTTGGCGCGTGCCGCCTGTTCGGCATTTAGCCGCGCAGTGTTCGACCGTTCCTCGGCCGTGGTTCCGTCGGGCAGCTTCGTTTCCGCCGCCGGGGGCGTTGCGGGCGTCGCTGCGGGAGCCTGAAGCGCTGCCGCCTGTCCGGTCCCGGCCAGTGCCAGCGCGGTGGCAGCCGCCAAAATCATTCTGCTCATCGAAGTCACTCCTTCAATCCATGGCTTTGGCGGTCCAACGCATGGCTGCATCGCGCGTTCCAGCTAGCGAATTGACCATGGCGAAGGCAAGCGTCATGCTGGCCCGCCGCACCTTGTCCGATCGGACGCCGATTTGCCAGCATCGCCGAAGCACCCGCTCAACCGCGCCGTCTTTTTCACCCCGCTGGCGGTGCTGCTCGCCGCGGTGACCCTCAGCCTGTGGCAGGGGGCTGCGGTGCTGGCTGCCGAAACCGCGATCAATGACTGGATCCTGCGCCATTTCTCGCCTTTGTTCGCCTGGGCCGGGCTTGGTTTTCTGGCGCTGCTGGCCGCGATCGCCGTCTCGCCGCTTGGCGGGCGGATCATCGGCGGCGCAGGCGCGAAGCCGATCCTGACCCGCTGGCGCTGGTTCGCGGTCACACTTTGCACCACGATCGCCACCGGCATCCTGTTCTGGGGCGCCGCCGAACCCTTGTTTCACCTCAACGACCCGCCTGCCCTGCTGGGCCTCCAGCCCGGCAGCGATGCCGCCGCGACCTTTGCGATGTCGACGATGTTCCTGCACTGGACGCTGACGCCCTACGCCATCTACACCGTCGCCGGGCTCGCCTTCGCGCTCGTCTATTACAACCGCCGCGAACCATTCAGCCTGTCGTCGCTGTTCGTCCCGCTACTCGGTCAGCGCGCGCATGGCCCCGTCGGCACGGGTATCGACATCATCTGCCTCTACGCGCTCGTGGCAGGCATGGCGGCGTCGATGGGCGCAGGCATTTTGGCGCTGGCGGGCGGGATCGAGGGGATCGGCGGCTTTGCGGGAGGCACCGCGCTGCGCTGGGCGATCGCCGCGGCTATCGTCGGCAGTTTCCTGATCTCCGCCGCTACCGGGTTGCAAAAGGGCATTGCCGGACTGTCGGTGCTGAACACCTGGATTTTCTTCGCCATTATCGCGTTCGTGCTGATCGCGGGGCCGACAGCCGAGATGTTCCAGCTGTCACTCCGCGGCATCTTTGACTATTTTCAGACCTTCATTCCCCGCAACCTCGGCCTCGACGTCGATACCGACTGGCACCGCCAGTGGACGATCTTCAACTGGGCGAACTGGTTCGCGTGGGCGCCGGTGACGGCGCTGTTCCTCGGTCGTCTCGCCGTTGGCTACAGCGTCCGTGCCTTCATCCTCTATAATCTGATCCTGCCGTCGCTGTTTGGCGCAGTGTGGATGACCGCCATCGCCGGAGCGACCATCGCGCTCGACCAGCAGAGCGGTGCCAGCCTCTATGCGATCCTCACCGCACAGGGGCCCGATCCGGTGCTGTTCCGCCTGTTCAGTGCGCTCGGCGGCGGCCCCGGCGTTGCCGCCGTGGTCCTGTTTGCGATCTTCCTGTCCTATGTCGCCGGCGCCGATGCCAACGTCTCCGCGATGAGCGCGCTGTCGACCCGCGGCATCACGCCCGACGCGCCGGAAGCGCCTCTCTGGGTCCAATCCGTCTGGGGTATTACCGTCGGGCTGGTCGCGCTGGTGCTGGTCGCTGGCGGCGGCATCGACGGCATTCGCATGATGTCGGTGCTGGGCGGTTTTCCCGCGCTGTTCGTGATCGTCGGCGCCGCGTTTTCGCTGACGGTGATGGCGGTACGGGGACGGCATAGCGCCGCCCCCGCCCCGTCCTGAGAAAGGGGTCTCAGGACTTACCAGATTTTGGTGCGTTCCTCGGGCTTCAGATAATATTTCGCGCCTGCCTGAACACCGAACGCCTTGTACCAGGCATCGACATTGCGCACCGGGCCGATGATGCGCCAGCGCGCCGGGCTGTGCGGATCGCTCGCCACTTGCTGCTTGATCGCGTCCTCGCGCTGCTTGGTCCGCCACGCCTGTGCGAACGCCAGAAAAAAGCGCTGATCGCCGGTCAGCCCGTCGATCACCGGCGCGGGATTGCCGCCCAGCGAACGCTGATAAGCGTCATAGGCAACCTCCAGCCCCGCCAGATCGGCGATATTTTCACCCATCGTCAGGTCGGGGTTGATGAACGATCCCGGCGCCGCCTCATAGGTCGCATATTGCGCCCCGAACGCCTTTGCCGCCGCGTCGAACTTGGCCGCATCCTCGGCGGTCCACCAGTCGCGCACCGCGCCGTCGGCATCGATCTTGCGCCCCTGATCGTCGAAACCGTGGATGATCTCATGCCCGATCACCGCGCCAATCGCGCCATAGTTGACCGCATCGTCGACGCTTTCGCTGAAGTAGGGCGCCTGCAAAATGCCTGCCGGGAAGACGATCTTGTTCTCCAGCCCGCCATTATAAGCGTTCACTTCCTGCGGATTCATCGCCCACTTCTTGCGGTCGACCGGCTTGTTCAGATCGCCCAGCGCATAGGCATATTCGAACGCCGAGCTGCGCTTCACATTGCCGTAGAGGTCGGCGGGATCGATCTTCAGCGCCGAATAATCGCGCCATTTGTCGGGATAGCCGACCATGACGTCCATCTTGGCGAGCTTGGCCAGCGCCGCTTCCTTGGTCGCGGGGGCCATCCAGCTGTTGGCCCGAATACGGTCGCCCATCGCCAGCTTCAGATTGCCGACCAGCACCTCCATCTTCGCCTTGGCGCTCGCCGGGAAATATTGCGCCGAATAGGTTTCCCCGACCAACTCGCCCAGGCTGCCGTCGACCAGCGTCAGGCCGCGCTTCCACCGCGGTCGCAGTTCACCGACCCCGCTCAGCACCTTCGTATATTCGAACCGGCTGTCGACGAACGGCTTGGCCAGATAGGGCGCCGCATTATCGGCAACGTGGAATTGCTGCCACAGCTTGATCGTGTCGAGCGGCGTCTTAGCGTAAAGCGCCGCAATATCGCGCACCGCAGTCTTTTCGTTCACGATGATGCGTTTCTGCGGGGCGATCCCGGCGCCCGCGAACCACGCCGACCAGTCGAGCCCGGGGGCGTAGGCGGCCAGCTCGTCCGACGACATCGGATTGTTGATCTTGCCGATATCGCGGCGGTCGGCGATCGCCCAGCTGACCTTGGCAATTTCGGTCTCGAACGCCAGCACGGTGTCGGCGGCTTTTTCGGGATCGGCGTTACCGACCATCTTCATCGTCCGCGCGATATAGGCGCGATAGGCATCGCGCTGCGGTTTGAAGCCGTCGGTCAGATAATAGTCGCGCTCGGGCAGGCCCAGACCCGCCTGCCCCAGCCACAGCACATTGACCGTCGGGTCGGCGGTGTCGGCATAGGGGCCGCCGCTGACAATCGTTGCGCCGAAAGTCCCCTGGGTGCCGCCCATGAAGCGCGCCATTTCGGCCTTGTCCTTGATCGCCGCGACCGCCGCGATGTCAGCGAGCAGCGGCTTGGCGCCCAGCGCCTCGACCCGCGCTTCGTCCATGAAGCTCTGGTACAGCCCGCCAACCTGGCTGGTCGCAGGGGCGCCCGAAACGACGGCGCGCAGTTGCCGCTGGGTCAGGTTATACACGTCGTAATCGACACCGGCCGATGCCTGATCCGACGGAATTTCGGTGCGCGAAAACCAGCCGCCATTGGCATATTTGTCGAAATCGTCGCCGGGTTTCACCGACGGGTCGCGCGCGCCGAGGTCGACGCCCCAGGTGCCGAAGGTCAGCGCTTTCAGCGATTCCGCGTCACCCGCGCCTTCGTCTGCCCCGGCAGCATGCCAGGATGCCGTCGGCGCCGCTTCCCTTGCCGTCGCCGGCGTCGCCGCCAACGCAACTGCGATCGCAAGGCCCGCGGCCCCGCCCAGATAGTTGATCATTCCCCAGTCTCCTTATGTCCCCGCGCCGCCCGAACCGGGCGACGGCCATGCTGCGACTGTCCGCCTGTGCCGCCACAGGGTCAAGCGAGCGGAATGACGCTGGTCGAAGACATTGGGATGTTGGTGGAATGATCAGCCATAGCTGTCCGTCAAGCCGTCAGCTCCGCGAAGAAGATCGACCGATAACCGAACGTTAATAGCTATTTAGCGATCGAAAGAACCAAAATACGGCTGTGTCGTTGAGTTGGCCGAACGTATGTGGCTCGCGCGCTCGATCGATCTTCGTCCAATCCTGGATCTGGTTGCTCTGCCCGGTTCCGACATTGATGACGGTGCCACCAGCAAGAGCAGCAGAAAAACCGAAGGTGCCGACAACGACACCCCCTCTACTCATCCGGATGCGGATCGACCGGGTCATGGTCGGCTTCATAGTAGCTTGCGATTTTTGCCCGCACGTCACCGATGAATTCGGCCTTTTTCACATTCTTCGCGGGGCAGTCATGCGTCGTCGCGGGATCTTCCTTGTGCAAGCGGATCGTGTCGGGGTCGAGCCCGAGGCGGCGGCTGATGCTCGCCACCGCCGACACGGCATTGCGCCGGACATTGAGACCGCGGCCCGCGTTGAACGATTCGGTTTCGTAGTCGCCAAGCATCTCGACGCCGATCGCAATGTTGTTCCAGCCAGGTGAATGGCGTCCGGTGGTGGTCAGCGGCGTGAACACCCAGATCTGCTTGTCATCGACGAACAGATGCGGTCCGGCGCGCCAGCCCATTCCCCTGTAATAGCCTTCGAGATTGCGGATGTGCTGCATCGTGAACCCGTTCGGTCGCTGCGCGAGCGACGGGACGGCGGTGTTATGAACCGCGATGAAGGTCGGGCGCCACGCCGGCCAATTCAGCCCCTTGCAATATCGGTCGAATTCATCCTGACTGAACGCCAGTCCGACGATCGGTTTCCAATCCGGCATCTCCGTCTCTCCCCAACTGACAGATGCGACTAGAGAGAACTATAGGACGGCCGGGTATTGGACGGAAACGACAGACCTGATCCATTGTGGTTCCAATTTCGAATGCCTATTTTACGTGCCAACTGCCCCTTGCGCCACAAGAACAAATCTGGAACATACCCCTCCCATGAGTCTGACCCACATTTCCGTGCGCGGTGCGCGCGAACATAACCTCAAGGGCGTCGACGTCGATCTGCCGCGCGACGCTCTGGTCGTCATCACCGGCCTATCGGGCAGCGGCAAATCGAGCCTGGCGTTCGACACCATCTATGCCGAGGGGCAGCGGCGTTATGTCGAGAGCCTGTCGGCCTATGCCCGCCAGTTCCTTGAGATGATGCAAAAGCCCGATGTCGAACATATCGACGGGCTGTCACCCGCAATCAGCATCGAGCAGAAGACGACGTCGCGCAACCCGCGCTCGACCGTCGCGACGGTCACCGAAATCTACGACTATATGCGCCTGCTGTGGGCGCGCGTCGGTATCCCCTATTCGCCCGCGACCGGCGAGCCGATTTCGGCGCAGACGGTCAGCCAGATGGTCGACCGGGTGATGGAACTGCCCGAAGGCACCCGCGCCTACCTGCTCGCCCCCGTCGTGCGCGGGCGAAAGGGCGAGTATAAGAAGGAACTGGCGCAGTGGCAGAAGGACGGCTTCACCCGCGTCCGCATCGACGGCGAATTCTACGAGATCGGCGAAGCGCCGACGCTCGACAAGAAATACAAACATGACATCGAGGTTGTCGTCGACCGCATCGCAGTGCGCGAGGGGCTGGAGACGCGGCTGGCCGACAGTTTCGAGACCGCGCTGAAGCTCGCCGAGGGGCTGGCCTATGTCGACCTGGCCGACGGGCCGGTCCCGGGGCGCGCTGACGAGGACAGTGGCGGGGCGATGAAGGGCGCGGGCATCCCCGCCAATCGCCTGATCTTCAGCGAGAAATTCTCCTGCCCGGTCAGCGGCTTCACGATCGCCGAGATCGAGCCGCGACTGTTCAGTTTCAACGCGCCGCAGGGCGCCTGCCCCGCGTGCGATGGCCTCGGCGAGCGGCAGGAGTTCGACCCCGACCTCGTCGTCCCCAACCATGCGCTGAGCCTCAAGAAAGGCGCCGTTGTGCCATGGGCGAAATCGAATCCGCCCTCGCCTTATTATATGCAGGTGCTGGAAAGCCTTGGCAAAGCCTATGGCTTTGACCTGACGACGCCGTGGCAGGACTTGCCCGGCGAAGTGCAGCTGATCATCCTCTACGGCAGCGGCGGCAAGCCGGTCGAGCTGACGTTCAAGGACGGCAAGCGCAGTTATACGACGCACAAGGCGTTCGAGGGTGTCATCGGCAACCTCAACCGCCGCCTGCTCCAGACCGAAAGCGCGTGGATGCGCGAGGAGCTGTCGAAATATCAGACGCCGCAACCGTGCGAGACGTGCCACGGCGCGCGCCTGCGCCCCGAACCGCTCGCGGTCAAGATCGCGGGCGAGGACATCAGCACGTCGGCGCAGCGCTCGGTCGGCGACGCGCTGGCGTGGTTTTCGACGCTTGAGGACAAGCTGAATGATACCCAGCGCCAGATCGCCAAGGCGATATTGAAAGAGATCAACGAGCGGCTCGGCTTCCTCAACAATGTCGGGCTCGATTATCTGAACCTCAACCGCACCAGCGGCACCCTGAGCGGGGGCGAGAGCCAGCGTATCCGCCTCGCCTCGCAGATCGGCTCGGGCCTCTCGGGCGTGCTCTACGTCCTCGACGAACCGAGCATCGGGCTCCACCAGCGCGACAACGACCGGTTGCTCGCGACGCTGAAACGCCTCCGCGACCTCGGCAACACCGTCATCGTCGTCGAGCATGACGAGGACGCGATCCGCCACGCGGACTATGTGGTCGACATGGGGCCGGGTGCCGGCGTCCATGGCGGCGAGATCGTTGCGCAGGGCACGCTGAAAGAGGTGCTGGCGAGCAAGACCAGCCTGACCGCGGCGTATCTGACCGGCGCCAAGCGCATCGAGGTGCCGAAACACCGCCGCAAGGGCAATGGCTTCGACCTGGTGCTGAAGGGTGCGCGCGCCAACAACCTGAACAATGTGACCGCGAAGATCCCGCTCGGCACTTTCACCTGCGTCACCGGCCTGTCGGGCAGCGGCAAGTCGAGCCTGATCATCGACACGCTCTATGCCAGCGCGGCGCGCGTGCTGAACGGCGCGCGGATGGTCGCGGGGCCGCACGACTCGCTGAGCGGGCTGGAGCATTGCGACAAGGTCATCGACATCGACCAGTCACCGATCGGCCGCACCCCGCGCAGCAATCCCGCGACCTACACCGGCGCCTTCACCGTCATTCGCGACTGGTTCGCCGGGCTGCCCGAGGCGCAGGCGCGCGGGTACAAACCGGGACGCTTCAGCTTCAACGTCAAGGGTGGGCGCTGCGAGACGTGCACCGGCGATGGGCTGATCAAGATCGAGATGCACTTCCTGCCCGACGTCTATGTGACGTGCGAGACGTGCCACGGCAAACGCTACAACCGCGAAACGCTGGAGGTGAAGTTCAAGGGGCACAGCATCGCCGACGTGCTCGACATGACGGTCGAGGATGCGGCCGAGTTCTTCAAGGCGGTGCCCGCGATCCGCGACAAGATGGCGATGCTGGTGCGCGTCGGGCTCGGCTATATCAAGGTCGGTCAGCAGGCGACGACGCTGTCGGGCGGCGAGGCGCAGCGGGTGAAGCTCGCCAAGGAACTCTCACGGCGTTCGACCGGGCAGACGCTGTATATCCTCGACGAACCGACGACGGGTCTGCATTTCGAGGATGTCCGCAAGCTGCTCGAAGTGCTCCAGCAGCTCGTTGAACAGGGCAACAGCGTGATCGTGATCGAGCACAATCTGGATGTCATCAAGACCGCCGACTATATCCTCGACCTCGGCCCCGAAGGCGGGGTCAAGGGCGGCGAGATCGTCGCGGCGGGGACGCCCGAGCAGGTGGTGAAGGAACCGCGCAGCTTTACCGGGCAGTATCTGGCACCGATGTTGAAATAAGGGGCGTCCCGTTTTTCTGTGGCGTTATCCTCCTCTTTGTCGTCACCCCGGGCTTGACCCGGGGTCCATTCCCAACCCGCCGCATGGACCCCGGATCAAGTCCGGGGTGAGGATGATT
>JAFAGN010000007.1 GCA_023422695.1 Pseudomonadota bacterium | reverse complement strand
GAAGCGCATCGTGGCCGCGGCGGCGCCAAGCCGCAGGGCGAACGCGGCCCGCGCCGCGACGGCGCAGCGGGCGAAGGCGCCGAAGGCCAGCGCAAGCGCCGCTTCCGCCCGCGCAACAAAAGCGTCGGCGCACACAAGGGTGCGGTGAAGCGCGTCGGCTGATGCGGTAAATTATTCTCTTTTGCCGTTTGTGCTGAGCTTGTCGAAGCACCGTTCTTTCCTTTAGCGTGGCTGAAAGAAGAACGGCCCTTCGACAGGCTCAGGGCGAATGGGGGAAGAGAATGACCGAGCAAGTCGCGGCAACCATCGACACCCGCCAAAGCGAACGCAAGGTCATCCTTGCATCCTCGCTCGGCACCGTGTTCGAATGGTATGATTTCTACCTCTACGGCCTGCTCGCGACCGTTATCTCGGCGCAGTTTTTCTCGGGCGTCAACGAAACCACCGGCTTCATCTTTGCACTCGCAGCCTTTGCCGCGGGTTTTGCGGTGCGGCCGTTCGGGGCGCTGGTGTTCGGCCGCATCGGCGATCTGGTCGGGCGCAAGAACACCTTCCTCGTCACCATGGGCCTGATGGGCGCGTCGACGTTCCTCGTCGGGGTGCTGCCAAACTATGCGTCGATCGGCGTCGCGGCGCCGATCCTCCTGGTGATCCTGCGGCTGCTCCAGGGACTGGCGCTCGGCGGCGAATATGGCGGCGCGGCAACTTACGTGGCCGAACATGCGCCCGAGGGCAAACGCGGCCTCTTCACCAGCTTCATCCAGACCACCGCAACGCTCGGGCTGTTCGCGGCGCTCGGCGTCGTCATCACCATCCGCACCTTGATCGGCGAGACGGCCTTCGCCGAGTGGGGCTGGCGCATCCCGTTCCTGATCTCGGTCATCCTGCTCGGCGTGTCGCTGTGGATCCGGCTCCAGCTCGAAGAAAGCCCGGTGTTCAAGCAGATGAAGGACGAGGGGACGACGTCGAAGGCGCCGCTGACCGAAGCCTTCGGCCGCTGGGCCAACCTCAAATGGGTGCTCGTCGCGCTGTTCGGCGCGGTCGCGGGGCAGGCGGTGGTCTGGTATTCGGGACAATTTTATGCGCTGTTCTTCCTCGAAAAGACGCTGAAGGTCGACGGCGCAACCGCGAACATATTGATTGCCATCGCGCTCGCGCTCGGCACCCCCTTCTTCATCCTGTTCGGCTGGCTCAGCGACAAGATCGGGCGCAAGCCGATCATCCTCGCCGGCTGCGCGCTCGCTGCGCTCACCTATTTCCCGGCGTTCCAGATGCTGACCAGCGCGGCCAACCCGGCAATGGCGAAGGCGCAACAGAATGCGGCGGTGATCATGGCCGCCGACCCCGGCGCCTGCTCGTTCCAGTTCGACCCGATCGGACGCAACAAGTTCGAAAGCAGCGGCTGCGACATCATCAAATCGACGCTGGCCAAGGCAGGCGCCAGCTACACCGCCTTCACCCGCGAACGCATGACCGGCGATCCCGCGCGTGTGCGCATCGGCTCGCGCGTTCTGGCGGCGCCCGATCCCTGGCGGTTGGCCGAGGACGATCGTGCTGGCGCGATCGCGGCCTTTCGTGCCGATCTCGAGCAGGCGCTGACGAATGCCGGTTATCCCAAGAAAGCCGACCCCGCCGCGATCAACAAGCCGCTCGTCGTCGCGATCCTCTTCTACCTCGTGTTGCTGGTGACGATGGTTTACGGGCCGATCGCGGCGCTGCTGGTCGAGCTGTTCCCCAGCCGCATCCGCTATACCGCGATGTCGCTGCCCTATCATATCGGCAACGGCTGGTTCGGCGGCTTCCTGCCAACGACGGCCTTCGCGATGGTCGCCGCGACGGGCAATATCTATTACGGCCTATGGTATCCGGTCGTCGTCGCGGCGCTGACCGTCGTCATCGGGCTGTTCCTGCTTCCCGAAACCTTTCGCCGTCCGATCCACGAATAGCGCGCATTGACGCGGCGCGTTCGCACGCTAGGTTCGCCGCGGCCTTGAGGGGGGCGTGTGATGACGATCGACGACGAAGATTTCGACCCGCCGCCGCCGCGGCGTCCGTTGTTCCGGCGCAAGCGCGTGCTGATCCCGCTTGCCGTACTCGTCGCGATCATCGCCATCTTTCTCGCGCTGCGGACATCGGACACCGACCGCGACGCGATGATCGCCAAATATAGCGGACCCGCCGGCGCCTTTGTCGCGGGACCAGCGGGACAGCGCATCCATTACCGCGATCAGGGGCAGCGCGGCGGACCCGCGATCATCCTGCTCCACGGGTCGAACAGCAGCCTCCATACGTGGGAACCGCTGGTGCAGCGGCTGGGTGATGACTATCGCGTCGTCACGCTCGACCTGCCGGGACACGGGCTGACCGGCGGCACCCCCGACAAGGATTATGGCGCCGACGGTATGGCGGCGGCGGTCGACGTCGTCGCGGCCAAGCTCGGGCTTGATCATTTCATCCTTGGCGGCAATTCGATGGGCGGCTGGGTCGCGTGGCGTTACGCGCTGGCGCAGCCGGGCCGCGTCGATGCGCTGCTGCTTCTCGACGCCGCGGGGATGCCGCTGCGCAAAGGGGAGAAAGCCCCCGAATCGAACGTCGGCTTTCGCATCCTGAAATATCCCGCCGGACGCTGGCTTGCGACGCAGATAACCCCGCGGACGCTGGTCGAACAGTCGCTGCGCGGTTCGGTCGCGAAACAGGGAATCGTCGATGATGCAATGATCGACCGTTATTGGGAGCTGCTGCGCTTTCCCGGCAATCGCGAGGCGACGGTGCTGCGCGCGCGGCTGGGCCGCGAACCGGCGATGGCGGCGCAGATCGGCCAGATCAATGCGCCGACGCTGATCCTGTTCGGTGACAAGGATCGGTTGATCAATCCCAGCGCGGCGCAGAGCTTTCACGAACGCATCGCGGGGTCCGAAGTCATCCTGCTCAAGAACATCGGCCATTTGCCGATGGAAGAGGATCCCGATGCGACCGCTGCGGCAATCGCGGACTTCCTCAAGCGGCGGCTTGTTGTGCCGCTCCCGACGCGTCCAGAAACGCGCTGATCCGCGCCGCGACGGCAGCGGCGTGGGTAAAGGGGAACAGGTGCGATCCCGGCACCATCTCCAGCACCGCGCCGTCGATCAGGCTGGCGAGCATCTGACCATAGCAGGCGGGCATCACGCCGTCGCGCTCGCCCATCAACACCAGCGTCGGCAGATTTTTCAGCCCCGGCAGATACGCCGCGCTGGTCCACCCCGCCATCGCCGCAGTCTGATAAGCGATGCCGAGCGGCGTCGCGGTCTGGATCTTGAGCCCGCTGGCCTGCATGTCGTCGTCGAACAGCGCGGTCCACCCGATCCCCGGTGCGCCCATCACCGGGGTCGTCGCCATCAGCACCAGACGGCGAACCCGCCCCGGAAACTGGACCGCGATCTGCTGCGCCAAGGCGCCGCCCCAGCTGAAACCGGCGAGGTCGATGAGCCGGTGGCCAAAGCGGTCGGCGATTTCCATGACCACGGCGGCGATCGTCGGTGCGGCATAGGGCAGGAGCGCATCGGGCGACGAACCGACGCCGGGCATGTCGAGCGTCCACACCTCGCGGCCATGAACCTGCGCCAGCAGCGGCGCCGCGGCGCCGATGTCGGCGCCGATCCCGTTCAGGAACAACAGCGGTGTACCCGCTGCGCCAACGCGCCAACGCGCGACGCGCAGCGTCAGCCCATAGACATGTTCGGTGCTGATGGCGGGGCGGCCGCTGATCCTGCTCATGCCACCGGCCTTGGCATATCCGGGTGACATCCGAAAGACCGCAGGCGTTCAGTCGGCCTGTTTTGCTGCCGCTGCCGCCGCCTGTTCATAACGCAGGCAGTCGAAAATCTTCGCCCCCGCCAGAAATACTGCGCCGCTGCACGCGATCAGCAGCAACTGCCCGCCGACGCCCGGATATTCGTGCAGATAGGCGCTGCCGCGCGCCATGGCGCCGACCGCCAGCGCATAAATGATCAGGCACGCTTCAAAGCGGGTCTTGATGACGAACAGGCGTCCGAGTTTTTTCAACATCGCAGTTTACTCAGCAAGAGCCGTGCCAGCGGCGCAAAAGCAGGATTTGCTGCCGCGCGCTTATGGTAAACTGTAAGTTAATCCGACAAAATGGGAAGGGCCAAAGATGGTTAAGCGGCGCCGGTCACCGGGGCTTGGCCGGTAACCGCTCGCGCAGCCGTTGCAATTCGCGAGCCGATAGCGGCGCCAGCGCGGCGGCGGGCTTGCCCTTGCGCAGCCGCTCGCGGTCCTTGTCCGACGGTTCGACCCGCCGCACCCGCACCGCGGCATGGCCCTGCGCCTTGATACCCAATTGTTCGGCCGCGCCCGCCGACAGATCGATGATCCGTCCCAGCGCAAACGGCCCGCGGTCGTTGACGCGCACGATGATCCGCCGCCCGGTGTCGAGCGCGGTCACCTCGACATAGGTCGGCAGCGGCAGCGTAGTGTGCGCGGCGGTGATCCAGCCGGGGCGAAATTGTTCGCCGTTGGCGGTGCGATTGCCCGACTCGCTGCCGTACCAGCTGGCATAGCCCACCGCGTCATAGGTCGGCGCCGCGGCGGGGACATAGGTCGTCCCGCGGATGGTGTAAGCCGGGCCGACACGCACCGGGGTGTCGGCGACCGGGCGAAAGTTATTCCCGGCACAGGCCGACAATGACAAGGCCAGCGCGGCAGCAGCGGTGATGGAACATGTCTGCGTGGGCCGGACCATCGGTTCAGGCCGTTCGCGCGAACCAGATGATGTGGCGCGGTCCCTTACCGTTGCTGCGGGCGCGCACCCCGACCTCTTCGACCCGAAAACCCGCCGCGCTCAAGCGGCGCAGGAAGCGCGCGTCGGGCGCGGCGGACCAGATCGCCAGGACACCCCCGGGGCGCAACGCCGCCTTGGCCATCGCCAATCCCGCCGACGAATAGATCTGGTCGTTGGCGGCACGGGTCAGCGCGTCGGGGCCGTTGTCGACGTCGAGCAGGATCGCGTCGTAACGGCGCGTCGCCGCGCCGATCACCGTCGCCACATCGTGCAGCACCAGTTCGACGCGCGGGTCGTCGAGACAGCCCGCCGCCAGGTCCGCCATCGGCCCCCGCGCCCAATCGATGATGCCGGGAACCAGCTCGGCCACCGTTATCCTTGCATCGCTCCCCAGCGTCGTCAGCGCGGCGCGCAGGGTAAAGCCCATGCCATAGCCGCCGATCAGCAGATGCGCGGCATCGGGGCTGCGCAGCCGGTCGCAGGTCATCGTCGCGAGCGCTTCTTCGGACCCGCTCATCCGGCTGCTCATCAACTCATTGCCCTCGACCGCGATGATGAAATCATCGCCGCGGCGAAAAAGCTTCAGCTCGTCTCCGCCCGGCACCTGCGCGGTGCCGATCAGCTCGCGCATTTTCATCGATCAGGCCAGTTCGCTGAGATCGAGCGCGTCGAGCAGCGTGATCCGCGCCTTGCGAACCTCGCCCGCCAGCGCCGGCGACGCCAGGTCGCCCGGCGCGATCGCTTCGGGCCAATGCCGCGCGACCACCGCGGCGATCCGGTCGAGTTTGGCTTCGTCGGCGATAAAGCGCGGATCGACCGTCGCCGGATCGGCAACGACGCGCAGCCGCAGGCAGGCGGGACCGCCGCCGTTCGCCATCGACTGGCGAACATTGACCGGCAGCAGGCGGCGGATCGGCCCGTTGCCCGCAACATGCGCTTCCAGCCAGTTCCACACCGCAGGGATCGCCTGGGCTTCGGTCGGCAGCACCAGCCCCATGCCGCCTTCGGGCAGGCTGACCAACTGGGCGTTGAACAGATAGGATTTGATCGCGTCGGGCAGGGTCACCGCGCTCGCGGGCACCTCGACGATTTCGACCGCCGGGAAAGCCGCGCGAATTTCGGCGTGCGCCGCCTCGCGGTCCTCGAACGCGGTTTCGTGGGTGAACAGCACATGCTCGTTTGCGACCGCGACGACGTCGTTGTGAAAGGCACCGCCCTGAATCGCCGTGTCCGACTGGCGAATGAACAGCGTGCGCGCCGGATCGAGCCGGTGATGGCGGGCAATGGCCTTTGACGCGTCGAGATGCTGGCGTGCCGGAAAGCGCCCGCCGCCGACCCCATACACAAAGATTTCGACGCCTGCGCTGTGGTGCCCGCTGCACAGCCGCATATGGTTCGCTGCGCCTTCGTCACCGAACGGCGCCGGGACCGGGGCGTGGACGGCAAAGGCGGGATCGGCAAAGGCAAGGCGCAGCTGCGCCAGCGTTCCCGGCCATTCGTGGCTGCGGTGCGGCATGGTGACGAGATTGGCGACGGTCAGATGGCATTTGCCGTCGGCGCTGTCGGGGGCGGGCGAAACAGTGGCGGCGTTGGCCGCCCACATCGACGACGCCGACCAGGCCTGCGCGCGCAGATGGCTCTCGGCATCCTCCAGCGTCGTGCCGAGGGTAGCCAGCCAAGGCGCGTCGGGGCGACCCAGCGGCATGAAGAAGCCTTGCGGCAGGCCGAGCGCCAGATTGTGGCGCATCTTGTCGATGCCCTGCAACGCCGCCGCCCGCGGCTGCGACACGTCGCCCGCGTTCGACGCCGACGCGATATTGCCGCGGCTGAGCCCCGCATAATTATGGCTGGGGCCGATGATCCCGTCGAAATTGATTTCGGTGAGCATCGGTCAGCGCCCGATCCAGCTGATCTGATCGCCCTTGGCGACGCGCAAGATGCGCGCTGCGTCGGCATCGATCGCGCCGTCCGCTCCCACCTTGCCGAAACAGCAACGGAAATCGGCGAGACGGCCGGTCGCAATCAGCGCGTCCTCGCCGCCCTCGCCGATGCCGGTGACCTCGACATGCTTCGCGTCGCGGATGCTCGCGACCTGGTCGGTGCGCGCGGTCATCGTCGGGCCGCCGTCGAAGATGTCGACATAATTTTCGAACGCAAAGCCCTCATTCTCCAGCATCC
The DNA here is from genome assembly GCA_023422695.1 of Pseudomonadota bacterium. GTDB lineage: Bacteria > Pseudomonadota > Alphaproteobacteria > Sphingomonadales > Sphingomonadaceae > Sphingopyxis. Next base: position 4,722 of record JAFAGN010000007.1, on the reverse strand, counting down.
GCATCGCGGCGCGGCCGGTGGGGTGGGGGACGCCGATCACGCTCCGCGCATGTTCACCGAGCATCGCGATATAGACCGGATGCTTCGGCATCAGGTCGGCGATGAACTGATTGCCGTGCACCGCGTTGAACTGGTCGGCTTGCTGAAAATTCATCCCGAAGAATTTGCCCGCAACACCGTCCCAGAACGGCGATCCGCCCGCCTCGTCGATCACCCCGCGCAGCTCGGCGAGGATCCGGTCGCCGAAGCGTGCGCGGTGCCGCGCGATAAACAGGTAGCGCGACCGGGCGAGCAGCAATCCGAGTCCGCCCGCGCGCGCGGCGGGGTGCAGGAACAGCCCGCCGACCTCGGATGCGCCGTTGAGATCGTTGCTGAGCATCAGCACCTGCGCGTGAAAGGTGCGCCCCAATTGCTCGCTATGCTTGCTGTCGGTCCCGATGCGGTACGAGTAAAAGGGCCAGCGCTGGCCGACCTGCCCGAAAATCTGGCAGGTGCCGCGCACCTCGCCGCTGTCGAGATCCTCGAGCATCATCAGATAAAGCTCGTCGGCAGGATATTCCTTTTCGGATGTAAAACTGGCCTCGGCGCGCTCCAGCTTGGCGCGCAGCGCCTTTTTGTCGGGGGGCAGGTTGGTGAAGCCGCCGCCCGTCAGCTTCGCCATCTCGTAGATGCTTTGCAAATCGCCCGGCTTGGCTGCCCGGATCACATAATTCACACTGTCCCCCGTTCCGCTATTCTCAACATGGTCAGCGCCGACAGCTGCGCCCGTTCGGCGAGGCTGTCGACGATCAGAAATTCGTCCGCCGAATGGATCGCACCGCCGCGCGGCCCCATGGTGTCGACCACCGGGATGCCGCAGGCGGCGATATTGTTGCCGTCGCACACCCCGCCCGTCGCATTCCAGCTGATCGGTGGCAGCCCGAGCGCGGTGCCGCAGTCGCGGACCAATTCGAACAATCGCGTTGCGGCGGCATCGAGCGGCTTGGGCGGGCGGTTGAAGCCGCCGTGGAGGTGGCAATGGACGTCATGGTCGCGCGATACCGCGGCGATCGCATCGCGCAGCGCCGCCTCGGCCGCGATCATCGCTTCGGGGGTGGCAGGCCGCATATTGACGCGCAGGATCGCCTGATCGGGGACGACATTGTTCGGGCTGCCGCCGTCGATCCTGGCCGGATTGACCTTGAGCGCGGGCGATTTCAGCGCCGCGAGGCGGAGCGCGAGGTCGGCCGCGGCGAGCAGCGCGTTGCGGCCGTCATCGGGATTGCGCCCCGCATGGGCCGAAAGGCCGTGGACGACCACCGAGAAATTGCCGCTGCCCGGCCGCGCCCCCGCCAGCGTCCCGTCGGGCAGCGCAGGTTCGTAAGTCAGCGCCGCAGTCTTGCCCTTCGCCAGTTCGGCGATCAGCGCCGCGGAGGCGTGGCTGCCGGTTTCCTCGTCGCTGTTGATCATCACGTCATAGCCGACGCGGCTGGCGAGCGGCGAGGCTTCGAGCGCGGTCAGCGCCGCCAGGATCACCGAAATTCCCGCCTTCATGTCGGCGGTGCCGGGGCCGTTGAGCACGCCGGGTTCCAGCCATTTCAGGTTCTGGAACGGGTGGTCGGCGGCGAACACCGTGTCCATATGGCCGGTGAGCAGCAGCTGGACCGGGGCATCGGGCCGCACGCGCAGATGCAGATGATCGCCGCGCTGGATAGTGCTGACCCGGCCTGCGCCATCGACGCTTTCGACCGGATCGGCAGCGACGAGCCGCACCTCGCCGGGCAGCGCCGCAAAGGCATCGGCGAGCTGACCCGCGACCGCTTTCAGCCCCGCCAGGTTGCCTGTCCCGCTGTTGACCGCGGCCCAGCGTTCGACCTGCGTCAGCATCGGCGCATCGGCAGCGCGTTCGAGCGTGGCGGTTTCGGAAGCCGTGAGCGAAGTCATCGCACGGCTATAGCGAGCAGCGCGGCGCTTGCCACCCCCGCCCGGCCCGATTCATCGACCGACCATCACCCGCGGTTATGACGCCGCGGTCAGACCGCGAGCAGCAGCGTGTCGTCGCTTTGCGGCGCGGCGGCCTCGAACGAAGGCAGGGGATCGAATTCGGCGTCGATGATTGCCGGGGCGACCAGCCCGTCGAGCTTGAAATGGCCGAGCCGCCGTTCGTCGTCCGACCGCCAATTCTTGTCGAGGTTGAGCGCGCTGACGAACAGGTCGCCGCGGCGTTCGAACATCTGGTGCGGCGCCAGCTTCATCTGCTGGCCGTTATATTGCGCGGTCACGACGCGCTTGCGCGCGATCGCTTCCATCAGGGTGAGCCGGGTTTCGCTCATGATTTAGCCTTGGATAGGGGAGGGGAGTTTTTGTTGTGCGTTGCAGCATAATGCACATGGCGACGCCTCCGGCAAGTGTCGAAACGCAACCGATTGGCTGAAATCCTGTGCGCGGCATCGCCGCCATTGCCATATCCGGCCAATCGCGGCATAGGGCGGCGGCCCTTTCCTCCCCGGGTCCACGGGCGCAGCCGCGCCGACCAGAGGGTGCTTACATGACCGAATTTCTCGACCGCGCAGGCCTGTCCGTCGATTCGCGACTGGCGGAATTTATCGAGGCGCGCGCGCTGCCCGGTGCCGGACTTGATGCGGATAAGTTCTGGGCCGATTTCGCGGCGTTGCTGGGCAAATTTGCCCCCGAAAATGCCGCGTTGCTCGCCAAGCGCGAGGATTTGCAGGCGCAGATCGACGCGTGGCATGACGCGCGAGCGGGGCAGGCGCATGATCCTGAAGCCTATCAGGCGTTCCTGCGCGATATCGGCTATCTCGTCCCCGAACCGGCGCCCTTCGCGGTCGGCACCCGGAACGTCGATCCCGAGATCGCGACGATGGCAGGGCCGCAGCTGGTCGTTCCCGCGCTCAACGCGCGCTTCGCCCTGAACGCCGCCAACGCGCGCTGGGGCAGCCTGTATGACGCGCTTTATGGCACCGACGCGCTCGACGCGCCGCCCGCAAAGCCCGGTGGCTATGACGCCGAACGCGGCGCCGCGGTGATCGCACGCGCCAAGGCGTTTCTCGACAAAGCGGTGCCGCTGGCGTCAGGAAGCTGGGCCGACTGGACGGGTGAAGGGTTCCAGCTTGCCGACCCGTCGCAATATGTCGGGCACCGCGGCGGCAACCCGCTGATGGTTCATAACGGGCTGCACATCGAAGTGGTGATCGACGGCGATCATCCGATCGGCCGCACCGACGTTGGCGGGATCGCCGACGTGCTGATCGAAGCGGCGCTGACGACGATCATCGATCTGGAGGACAGCGTCGCCGCGGTCGATGGCGAGGACAAGGTGCTTGGCTACACCAACTGGCTGGGGTTGATGCGCGGCGACCTGAGCGAGCGTTTCGAAAAGGGTGGGCAGACGGTCACCCGCGCGATGGAAGCCGACCGTGTTTATGAGGGCCGCGATTCGGCCAAAGTCGTGCTGCCGGGGCGCAGCGTGATGTTCGTGCGCAACGTCGGGCATCTGATGACGACGCCGATGATCAAGCTGCCGAACGGCGCCGAAGCGCCCGAGGGGCTGTGCGATGCGGTGATCACCAGCCTCTGCTCGCTCCACGACCTGAAAGGCCTTGGTACGCTGACCAACAGCCGCGCGGGCAGCATCTATATCGTCAAGCCGAAGCAGCACGGCCCCGAGGAATGCGGCTTCACCGACCGGTTGTTCGACACGGTCGAGGATATGCTTGGCCTGGCGCGCCACACGATCAAGGTCGGGGTGATGGACGAGGAACGCCGCACCAGCGCCAACCTTGCGGCGTGCATCCATGCGGTGAAGGACCGCATCGTCTTCATCAACACCGGCTTCCTCGACCGTACCGGCGACGAGATTCATACGTCGATGCGCGCGGGGCCGATGATCCCCAAAGGCGAGATGAAGGCGAGCGACTGGATCGCATCTTACGAGGACCGCAACGTCCGCATCGGGCTGGCCTGCGGGCTGTCGGGCAAGGCGCAGATCGGCAAGGGCATGTGGGCGATGCCCGACCTGATGCGCGCGATGCTGGAGGCGAAGGTCGGCCATCCGAAATCGGGCGCGAACACCGCCTGGGTGCCGTCGCCGACCGCCGCGACGCTCCACGCGCTGCATTATCATCAGGTCGACGTGTTTGCGCGGCAGCGCGAGATCGCGGGCGAGGCGGTGCCGTCGCTCGACCGCCTGCTCAACATCCCGGTCGCTACCGGGCGCAACTGGAGCGAGGCCGAAATCACCCGCGAGCTCGACAATAATTGCCAGGGCATTTTGGGTTATGTCGTGCGCTGGATCGACCAGGGGGTCGGCTGTTCGAAGGTGCCCGACATCGACGACGTCGGGTTGATGGAAGACCGCGCGACGCTTCGCATCGCGTCGCAGGCGCTGGCCAACTGGCTGCGCCACGGCGTCTGCACCGCCGATCAGGTCGATGCGGCGCTGACGCGCATGGCGGCCAAGGTCGATGCGCAAAATGCGGGCGATCCGTTGTACGAAAAACTGACCCCCGACGGCATCGCCTATCGGGCGGCGCGGGCGCTGATTTTCGAAGGGGTGGCGCAGCCGTCGGGTTACACCGAACCGCTGCTGCACAAGTTCCGGCAGGCGAAGAAGGCGGCTTGAGGACGGGGTTAGCTAGCGACCGAAAATCGACATTTCATCCCGTTCGTATCGAGCGAAGTCGAGATACGCGTGGCTTGGCGTGAGCGGTCGGCGGGGGGGGG
>JAFAGN010000190.1 GCA_023422695.1 Pseudomonadota bacterium | reverse complement strand
TGTCTCGACTTCGCTCGACACGAACGGAAATGGGGCTGTGTCATTTGCTAGCGTGGGGCCATTCTTATCGCGCCGTCGAGGCGGACGGCCTGGCCGTTGAAATAGGTGTTGCGGATCATTTCCATCGCGAGGCTGGCATATTCCTCCGCCTTGCCGAGCCGCTTGGGGAAGGGGACCGAGGCTTCGAGGCTTTCCTTCACCTTCGGATTCATATTGCCCAGCAACGGCGTGCCGAACACCCCGGGCATGATTGCATTGACCCGGATGCCAAGGTCCATCAGGTCGCGTGCCATCGGCAGGACAAGGCCGTTTACGCCTGCTTTCGCCGAGCCATAGATGACCTGCCCGATCTGCGCGTCCTGCGCCGCGACCGAGGCGGTGAAGATGATCGCGCCGCGTTCGCCGTCCTCCATCTCGGGAAGCGTGGCCATGCCTTCGGCGGCGATCGATCCGATGCGATAGCTGGCGGTCAAGATGCCCGCCACGCCATAGGCATAATCCTCGGTCGGGGTGCGGCGGAAGGTGCGGCTTTCCTTGTCATAGGCAAGCGTCTTGCCGCGGCGCGAGGTCATTGCGCAATGGACGCAAATCCGTTCCTGGCCATGCGCGGCGCGCGCCTTCGCATAACCGTCCAGAACCGATTGCTCGTCGGTGATGTCGACCTTGCAGAACAGGCCGCCGATCGATGCCGCCACCTCTTCACCTAAAGCCTCGTTGATGTCGAAAATTGCGACTTTGACGCCTGCTGCTGCCAAGGCTTCCGCGGTCGCGCGGCCAAGGCCGGAGGCGCCGCCGGTAACGACCGCCGATGTCGTGGAATCGAACTTCATGCGTGCGTCTCCTCAGGCCGGAATCTGGTTGAACGGGATGCCCTTGTCGGGGCGATGATCCTGCGGCAGGCCGAGCACCTTTTCGGCGATCGTGTTGAGCAACGTCTCGTCCGATCCCCCGGCGATGCGGCCCGTCGGGGCGTTGATCCAGCTCGACGCCCAATCCTCCTTTTGCGAGGCATGTTCGTCGAACGCGAAGCCGTCGGTGCCTTGCAGGTCGATCGCCAGTTCGGACAATTTCTGGCGCGAGCGCACCGCGACCAACTTGTTGAGCGATCCTTCGGCGCCGGGGATCATCCCCGCCTGCATCATCAGCCGCGCGCGGACGTTGATCGAATCGAGCCCGGATCGCATCGCATAGTTGCGCGCGATCTGCTGCCGGATGCGGCCATCCTCGATCGCAGGCTTGCCATTGAGCGCGATGTCTTTTGCCAGATCGACGAACAGATCGAGGTGCGGACCGAACCCGGCGCTGTCGGTCGCGACATAGCGTTCGATCATCAAGGTCGTGATCGCGACGGCGAAGCCGCCGCCGACCGGCGACATGCGGTGGTCGTCGCTGATCTTCACATCGTCGAAAAACACTTCGTTGACGTGGCTGTCGCCGCCCGCAAGCTTGATCGGGCGGACGGTCACCCCCGGCGCCTTCATGTCGACCCAGAAGTACGTCAGGCCTTTGTGCTTGGGGACCGTCGGGTCAGTACGCACGACGATGACGCCATAATCGCTGTAATGCGCCCAGCTGGTCCACACTTTCTGGCCGTTGATCTTCCAACCATTGCCGTCGGGTTCGGCCTTGGTGCGCAGGCCCGCAAGATCCGATCCGCCCGAGGGTTCGGAGAACAGCTGACACCAGATTTCCTCGCCCTGCAATGCCTTCAGCACGCGCTCCTTGACGAATTCCTTGTCGCTGCCGAACTGCATCAGCACCGGGACGGGCATGCCGAGCGAGATGCCGAAATAGAAGCTGGGGAAGCCATGCTTCATTTCTTCGGCATCGAAGGTCACTTTTTCGAGATGGGTCAGACCCTGGCCGCCATATTCGGTCGGCCAGTTGATCCCGGCATAGCCAGCATCGAACTTAGCCTTTTGATAGCGGCGCCCGAGCGCGAGGTCTTCGGCTTCCGACAAGCCCTGGCGCGCCGCGCGGCCATAGGTCGGCGCAACGGACTCAAGCCACGCCGCTGCCTTGGCGCGATAGGTCTCCAGATCGCTCATGCGGCTTCTCCTGCCAGTCGGTCGACCAGAACATCTTCCCAGAACAGGCTGCTCCCCTGTTCCATCGCCAGACTGCGCGCGCGGCGCATATGGAGGTGCAGCCCGATCTCCCACGTCACACCGATACCGCCATGGATCTGGATGCAATCGCGCGCCGCGGTGTCATAGGCCTCGGTTGCCGACAGTCGCGCGGCGGCGGCGGCGGTGATGAAGTCCGGTTGGCCTTCGCGCGCGGCGGCGTGGATGCAGTTGGCGCGCGCCAGTTCGACGAGCCCGTAAAGCTCCGCAATGCGGTGCTTCACCGACTGAAAGGCGCCGATCGGCTGGCCAAAGGCGCGGCGGGTCAGGGCGTAATCGCGCGCAATTTCCATCAGCACCTCGGCGCCGCCGGTCTGCTCATGCGCCGTCACCACCGCTTGCAGCGAAAGGATGTGGAGCGCGGCATCGCGTGCGGCGTTGCCAACCACCAGCGTTTCGGCGGGCGTCGCCCGGAAACTGAGGTCGGCGAGGCAGCGGCTGTTGTCGAAGCTTGCGACGGCGACGCGATCGATTCCCGTCAGATCGACCAGCGTCAGGACGGGCATACCCGGGCCATTGGCAAGGATGATCGCCACATCGGCAGCCAGTCCGCCCGGCACACCGCGCGCGACCCCGTTGAGCAGGTCGCCGGTCAGGGTCACGTCGGGCTGAGCGGGCAGCGCATCGGGACCGGCGGCAAAAGCGATCGCGCCGATGCAATCGCCCGACGCCAGCCGCGGCAGCCAGCGCGCCTTTTGCGCGTCGGAACCGTAAAGTTCGATCGCCTTTGCGGTGCCGAAGCTAGCCGTCAGGAAGGGCGCGCCGCTGAGCGAACGCCCCGCCTGATGCGCGATCAGCCCAAGTTCGATCAGGCCCAGCCCCAATCCGCCATGAGCTTCAGGAAGCGCGAGCGCGGTCCAGCCCTGTTCCTTGGCCGTATCCCAAAAGGGCCGATGATATTCGCCGACCGATTCGAGCAACGGCAACAAATCGTCCTTGCTGATTCGTGCTTCGAGCACGCGCCGCGATTCGGTCGCGATCGCCTGTTGGCCTTCGTCGTAGAGGATGGTCATGACGACATTTATCCCACTCCCGCTTATCTTGCCTTGCCAATGAACCGGACGTTGACGTAAACGTCAAGTCAATTCCGGCGCGGCGGCGACGTAGCGTCATTTTGTGGCGAGAGAAGATGGGGAAGGACTGACGATGGCTTTCAAGACACGCATCACCGAAATGCTGGGGATCGAACATCCCATCGTTCAGGGCGGCATGCAGAGCGTCGGCTATGCCGAACTGGCGAGCGCGGTGTCGAACGCGGGCGGCCTTGGCATCCTGACCGCGCTGACCCAGCCGACCCCGGCAGCGCTCAGCGCCGAGATCGAACGCTGCCGCGCGATGACCGACAAACCGTTCGGGGTGAACATGACCGTGTTCCCGACGATCAACGCCCCCGATTACAAGGCCTATGCGCAAGCGATCATCGACGGCGGGGTCAAGATCGTCGAGACCGCGGGAACTCAGGCGGTGCGCGAAATCTGGGAGATGCTGAAACCGCATGGGGTCACCATCCTTCACAAATGCACCGCGGTGCGCCACGCCCTGTCGGCTGAGCGCGCGGGCTGCGACATCATCTCGATCGACGGTTTCGAATGCGCGGGTCATCCCGGCGAGGACGATATTCCCGGGCTGATCCTGATTCCCGCTGCCGCGGACAAGGTCAAAATCCCGATGCTGGCGTCGGGCGGCTTCGGCGACGGCCGCGGACTGGTCGCCGCGCTGACCTTGGGCGCCGAGGGGATCAACATGGGCACCCGTTTCTGTGCGACGGTCGAGGCGCCGATCCACGACAAAGTGAAACAGGCCTATATCGATAATGACGAGCGCGGATCCTATCTGATCTTCCGCAGCCTCAAGAACACCGCGCGCGTCGGCAAGAGCGCGGTCAGCGAAGAGGTGGTGCGCCGTCTGGCGCAGCCCGACGCGACCTTTGCCGACGTCGCCGAACTGGTGAACGGCAAGGCCGGGCGCGAACTGCTCGAAACCGGCGACCTGTCGAAGGGCGTGTTCTGGGCCGGGATGGTGCAGGGGTTGATCCACGACATCCCGACCTGTCAGCAATTGATCGACCGCATCATCGCCGACGCCGAAGCGATCGTCGATCAGCGACTGGCGTCGATGCGGCGCTAGGCCGATATGCTGGCGCGCCGCGCGGGCTTTCGATATGATCCGATTCTTCACAATCTGATCAGCTCGTTGCTCACGGCGATATCGCCCGCCGGTGCGCCAGGGGGAATGTTTGAGCCTCATCGAATATAAAGGTTTTGGCGGCGTGGTGCTGCCCGCCGACATGCTGGGCGACGACAACGACCCCGCGGTGCTGCTGATCCCCGATTTCGGGCAGCCGCGCGCGGCGTGGCGGGCCGTGGCGGACGGGTTGGTGTTGTCGGGGCGCCGCGTGGTCAATCTCGATCTCCGCACCGATGGCGGGCCGGATCAGCTGGCGGCGCATGTCGAAGACCTTCGCCTCGTCCTGGCCCAGATGGGGTCGCGCCCGGTGGTCGTCGCGGCGCGGCACGGAGGCTGGGTCGCGACGCGCGCGCTGGCAAGCGACGGCATATTGCTCGCCGGCGGCCTGGTGCTGGTCGATATGCCTGACGATGCCGACGCGGTCGCCAGCGGGATCGCCGCGCGCCAGACGCTGCCGACGCTGGTCGTTTGCGGCGGTTTTGCCCGGGCACAACAGAGCGCCGGAAGCGATGCCTTTGGCGCGGCGCTGGCGATCGGCGAGCGCGCCGACATCGACGATGCCGATCTGGCGATTGACGCCGACCGGACCGAGGCGCTGCTCGGGCAACTGCTCGAATTTCTCGAACGCCGCCAACCCCGCGAGGCGACCGAATTTCAGGCGGGATCGGACCCGCGGACGCTGCGCGACGCAATGGGCTGTTTTGCCACCGGGGTGACGATCGTCACGGCGGTCGACGCCGATGGCACGCCGGTTGGGCTGACCGCGAACAGCTTCACCTCAGTATCGCTCGATCCGCCGCTCTTGCTCGTGTGCATCGCCAATGCGTCGGGAACCGCGCCCGCGCTGCGCGCGGCGGGGCATTTCGGGGTGAATGTCCTGCAAATCGGCCAGCAACCCGCGTCGAACCGCTTCGCGACGCGCGGTGAGGATCGCTTCGCCAACCTGCCATGGGCGCCGGGGCAGACGGGCGTCCCGCTGCTCGGCAGTTCGCTGGTGTCGTTCGAATGCCAGCGCGAATCGCTGCACGAGGCGGGCGATCATTTCATCCTGGTTGGCCGTGTCGTGCGCGCGCAGTTCGAACCACACCGCGATCCGTTGCTCTACTTCCGCGGCAAATATCGCCGCCTGCATTTCGCTTGAAATAGTGGCGGAGCGGGAGGGATTCGAACCCTCGATGGGCTTTTGACCCATACTCACTTTCCAGGCGAGCGCCTTCGACCACTCGGCCACCGCTCCGCATGCTTGGAACGGGCGCCCTAGTCGCTGGGCAGGGCTTTCGCAAGTCGGTTGAGCATGGCACACAGGCGGCATGAAACATCTGCTTCTGGCCGCCGCCGCCGCTTCGCTCGCCCTTCCGGTCACCGCACAGGAGCCTGCACCGATTCCGTCGCCGGGCGAGATCGCGGCGGCGGCGCCCGCGAGCGACTGGATCGCGATCGCCTCGTCTGACCTCTTGGTGATGGACTTGGCGCCCGACGCTAAAGGCAAAGCGCGCCGCGTCGTCATCCAGCTGATGCCCGCGCCGTTCAGCCAGGGATGGGTCGGCAATATCCGCAAGCTCGCCGCCGCGCATTGGTGGGATGGGACGAGCGTCAACCGGGTGCAGGACAATTATGTCGTGCAGTGGGGTGATGCGACGGAGAAGAAGGCTCTGCCTGAGGGCTTGGTGACGGTGCCGGAGAGCGGGTATCAAACGGACAATGACGGATCGATCAAAAGTATTTGGACACGTGATGGGAAACAGCCCGCGCGAACAATGATGGTTGTGGTTCCGACGCCTAAAACGCCGCCTTCAAAGAAGATTGCCGATCCGTACGCGAGTTCCTACGCATTTGCCGCGGGCATACCGCTTGCGGTCGCGTCGAAAGTGGAACGACGAACAGATCAGGTCGCTGCCGAGGGGAAGCCTCCGCCAATTTGGGACTACGCGGTCGTCGATAAATCGTGGCCGGTTCATTGCTACGGCATGGTCGGCGTCGGCCGCAACTTGTCGCCCGACACCGGCAACGGGGCCGAGCTTTACACCGTCATCGGCCACGCCCCGCGCCACCTCGATCAAAATATCGCGCTTGTCGGCCGCGTGATCAGCGGGATCGAACATCTGTCGAGCCTGCCGCGCGGTACTGGCGCGCTGGGTTTTTACGAAAGCGAAGCCGAGCGCCTACCGATCGCCTCCATCCGCATCGCCACCGAACTGGCCGCTACCGACCAGCCGCGATTCGAATATCTGTCGACCGAAAGCGACAGCTTTGCCCGCTACGCCGACGCGCGCGCCAATCGCCGCGATCCGTTCTTCATCAAGCCTGCGGGCGGCGCGGATATCTGCAATATCCCGGTGCCGGTGCGTGCGGTGGCGGACGCTCAGAAGTAGCTTCGTCATGCTGAACTTGTTTCAGCATCCATGACCTGCAGTCTCCTGCGTCGCGGCGTCCGCGCAAAGGTTGGGCCATGGACCCTGAAACAAGTTCAGGGTGACGAGAAAGAGAGGAAATTTGGAAAGCTTCACCGTCACCACCCCGCTCTGGCGCTGGCAGTCCGCGACCGCGCCTGCCGCATGGTTCTTCGTGACCATAACGGGCGAAGCCGCCGACGGCATCCGCGTCGCCGCGATCAGCGGACAATGGCTCAACGGGCGCAAGGGGTTCGGATCTGCGCGGGTCGACGCGGCCATCGGCGATACCCGCTGGCAAACCTCGGTGTTCCCGCACAAGGAAAGCGGCGGCTGGCTACTTCCCGTCAAGGCCGCAGTTCGCAAGGCCGAGGGGCTGACCGAAGGCGATGCCGTGACGGTGACCGTCAGCCTTTAGGCGGCGTTTCCGCCTTGGCATCGCGCGCCTGCGCCTTGCGCTTGCGCAAATTCTCGCGCAGCGCCTCGGCCAGACGGCGTTCGCGTTCGATGTCGGCGGGTGAGGGCGGCTTGCTCATCCTCGCACCCATGCGCGTGAATTTGTCCGAACGTCAACCCTGGCACCTTGACAGGCGCGGGACGCCCCGCCATAGGCCGCGCCTGCCCAGCGAACAGGCGTTTGCGGGCGTTCCGGTTGCTGCTGTAGCTCAGTGGTAGAGCGCGTCATTGGTAATGACGAGGTCGGGAGTTCAATCCTCCCCAGCAGCACCATTTTCCCTAAATCTTCGCCGCCAGCAGCCAGTCGTGGAACAGCTTCACCGCGGGTTGGCGCAGCGCGCGTGGGCGGCACACGAACCAGTAGCTGTATGGGCTGTCGACGTCGAAATCGAACAGGCGGACCAGCCGTGGGTCGTTGGCATCGTCGAGATGATGGCCGTGCATGAAGGCGACGCCGATGCCCTGCGCTGCCGCCTCGAGCATCAGCGGTCCCGAATCGAAATAGTCGATTCCGGCGGGCTCAAGATAGGGCATGCCGATCGCCTTTTTCCATTCGGTGAAGGTTTCGGGCATTTCGCGGTGGAGCAGGATGGTCATCCGCTGCAATTGTTCGGGAACCGCGATCGGGCGGTCGGCGTCGGTTAGATTGTGCGCCGCGATTGGGAACACCTTGTCCTGATCGAGCCGCGCCGCGTACAGCGCGGGGTCGATCGAGCGGGCGAGGGCGATCGCGGCATCGATCCCGTCGCCCAGCCGCGCTTCGGCATGCGACATCGTGTCGATGTCGATATGCAGTTCGGGATGCTCGCGGCGCAGCTCGGGCAGGCGCGGGAACAGCCGCTGCTGCGCGAACAGCGGCAGGACGTTGAGGTGGAGGCGCAGCGAGGCGTCGGGGCTGCCGACCTGGCCGATCACGGTGCGCAGTTCGTCAAGGATCGGCGACAGCTGGCCTTGCAGGGTGCGGCCCGCTTCGGTCAGGCTGAGCCCGTGGTGATGGCGGTTGAATAGCGGCCGCCCGACGGCATGTTCCAGCGTCTGGATGCGCCGCGACAGGGCGGGCATCGACAGGCCGAGTTCAATCGCAGCGGCCTTGACCGTGCCATGGCGTGCGACCTCGAGAAAGGCCTCCATACTGCTGAGGGGAGGAAGGCGGGGCATATCGGGCGCCGATGATACATGCCGCCGCGCGATGTGCCACAATTTTGTGCAGTGCGTCATGGGATTGCGGGCGCCGATGCGATCGGCAAGGGGTCGCAAATCGGGAACGACCTTCCTATCTTCGGCATATTGACCTTTTTGAGGGAGACGCGCCTTGGCCGACGCCGCGGTGAAAGAAAAACAGGTGAAGCTGCAGGTGGCGAATTCGCGCGCCGAAGAAAGCGGGGGCGGCATCGCGCGCATCCCGCGCTCGGCCATGGCCGAACTGGGCGTCACCGAGGGCGACATCATCCAGATCAGCGGCAAGCGGCAGACCGCGTCGCGTGTCGTCGCGCCCTATGCCGAGGACGAAGGACTGGAAGTCATTCGCCTCGACGGCCTGCAGCGCGCCAATGCGGGCGCGGGCGCGGGCGATATGGTGATGCTGAGCCGCGTCGAGTCGCGTCCGGCAACGCGCGTCGTCTTTGCTCCCGCCCAGGAAAACCTGCGGCTGCAGGGGTCCGCGAACGCGCTGAAGCGCAGCTTTTTCGGACGGCCCGTCGTCTCCGGTGACACCGTCGCGACCGCTGGGCAGCAGCGGCTGGAATCGGGCGACATGCCTGCGCAGCTGCGTCAAATGCTGAACGCACCCGCCTATGCGCTCGCCGAAGTGCGCCTGATCGTCGTGTCGGCGGCGCCCAAGGGTGTGGTGTTCATCGACGAGAACACTGAAATCGAACTGCTTCCCGAATATCAGGAGCCGCAGGACGCGCGCCGTACCGACGTGACTTATGATGACCTGGGCGGGCTGGGCGAGACGATCGACCAGCTGCGCGAGATGGTCGAACTGCCGCTGCGTTACCCCGAATTGTTCCGTCGCCTGGGCGTCGATCCGCCGCGCGGGGTGCTGCTGCACGGGCCGCCGGGGACCGGCAAGACGCGGCTGGCGCGCGCCGTCGCGAACGAGAGCGAAGCGCAATTCTTCCTGATCAACGGCCCCGAAATCATGGGGTCGGCCTATGGCGAATCCGAAAAGCGGCTGCGCGATATTTTCGAGCAGGCGGCCAAGGCGGCACCATCGATCCTGTTCATCGACGAAATCGATTCGATCGCGCCCAAACGCGGGCAGGTGACCGGCGAGGCCGAAAAACGCCTCGTCGCACAGTTGCTGACGCTGATGGACGGGCTGGCGCCGCGCACCAATCTGGTGATCATCGCCGCCACCAACCGCCCCGACGCAATCGACGAGGCGCTGCGCCGCCCGGGCCGTTTCGACCGTGAAATCGTCATCGGCGTTCCCGACGAAGGCGGGCGCCGCGAGATTTTGGGCATCCACACTCGCGGTATGCCGCTGGCGGAGAATGTCGACCTGGCTGAACTGGCGCGCACGACCTTTGGTTTTGTCGGTGCCGACATGGCGTCGCTGACGCGCGAGGCGGCGATTGAAGCGGTGCGGCGGATCATGCCCAAGCTCGATCTGGCCGAAGGCACGATCCCCCCCGAGGTGCTGGAGGAATTGCGCGTGACGCGCGACGACTTCAGCAACGCTTTGAAGCGCGTGCAGCCGTCAGCGATGCGCGAGGTGATGGTGCAGGCGCCGACGACGCGGTGGAGCGACATCGGCGGGCTGGACGCAGCGCGCGAGAAGCTGATCGAGGGTATCGAGCTGCCGTTGAAGCACCCCGAAGCATTCCGTCGGCTTGGTATCCGGCCCGCCAAGGGCTTTCTGCTCTATGGCCCGCCCGGCACCGGGAAGACGCTGCTGGCGAAGGCGGCAGCGCGCGAATCGGATGCCAATTTCATCTCGATCAAATCGTCGGATTTGCTGTCGAAATGGTATGGCGAGAGCGAGCAGCAGATTACGCGGCTGTTCGCCCGCGCCCGCGCAGTGGCGCCGACGATCATCTTTATCGACGAACTCGACAGCTTGGTTCCGGCGCGCGGCACCGGATCGTCGGGCGAACCGCAGGTGACCGAACGCGTCGTCAACACGATCCTGGCCGAGATGGACGGGATCGAGGAGATGCAGTCGGTGGTCGTCATCGGCGCGACCAACCGTCCGAATCTGATCGATCCGGCGCTGCTGCGCCCGGGACGGCTGGATGAGCTGATCTATGTGTCGGTTCCCAACGCAGAGGGGCGGCAGCGCATCCTGGAAATCCAGACCGGCAAGATGCCGCTCGCCGACGACGTCGATCTGGCGGTGCTGGCCGAAAAGTCGGATCGGTTCACCGGTGCGGACCTGGAAGATCTGACCCGCCGCGCCGGTCTGGCCGCCTTGAAGCGGTCGATCAACAGCGATGTGGTGACCATGGCCGATTTCGACGCCGCGCTGAAGGACACCCGCGCCTCGGTCACCGAAGCGATGGAAAAGGATTATGAAAAGATCCAGGGCGAGATCAAGCAGGCCGCGATGAGCGTCAATCCGATCGGTTTCTTTGCGCCCGGAATGCTCAAGCCCGTGCGCGAGCAGAAACATGCCGACGAGGTGGTGAAGGATTAGCGTCGAAGTCAAACCGTAGCCCTGAGCCTGTCGAAGGGCGCTTATCCGGAT